>NZ_VDMO01000002.1 GCF_006335125.1 Deinococcus radiopugnans ATCC 19172 | reverse complement strand
CCACGGGAGTAAATTGCAGCTCAAACCGCCGGGAGCCGAAAGGCAGGCGTCTAGGCTGTGGTTCATGACTGGGGTGAAGTCGTAACAAGGTAACTGTACCGGAAGGTGCGGTTGGATCACCTCCTTTTACAGGTCACATTCTTCAACACCAGATGCGTTCTTAAGCGCCCCGAAACCGTAATGGTTTCGGGGCGCTTTTTATTGGTTGTCTCTTACCGGAACGGCTGCAAGTCATTCGAGAAGGCATGGAGGGACTCAGGCAACCGACCAATGCGGTGACGCTTTTTTCGCTTGTCCAGATGGGTGGTGTTCTTGCCCTCTTAAACCGGCAACCGGTACAGCGTCACGTCGAATCCCTTGACCGAGCGCTCCCCGACGTTCTGAAAACCGAAATTCTCGTAGAGGGCACGCAGTTTGGGCCGCCCGGTGGCGGTGTCCAGCTTGAGCCAGGGCCGTCCGCGCCGCGCCGTCTCCCGGGCCGCTTCCCGCAGCAGCAGCGCCGAGAGGCCCTGGCCCTGTGCGTTCGGGTGGACGGCCAGTTTATGCAGGTACAGCGCCTCCTGCGGGGCGTCCTCAGGCCAGAACAGCGGGTCTGCATCCATCAGGCACAGGCACGCCAGCGCCACGTCGCCGCGCCACGCCACGCGCCACCCGGCAGGCGGGTAGTACCGCGCCAGCCGTTCGGGGGTCAGGCTGCTCTCGGGCCACAGCGGCTCGCCGCGCGCTTTCAGGTGCAGGGCGGCGGCGATCAGCACGCCGGAGGCAGCGACGTCGTCGCCGGAAGTGAAGGTCAACTCGCTCAACGCCGCCCGCGCACGTGACGGTACTCGTAGCAGCCGTCAATCTCGTTCCTGAAAAACGATCCCTGCGACGAGGCTGCCAGGAACCGCTCGTACACTTCCGGCGGCACACCCTCGTAGTCGTAGCGTTTGCCGCTGTGGAACAGGATGGTCAGAGTTCTGCTGGCCGGGTCATAGCCGATGTTGCTCATCATGCTGGAGTCCACCGGGTGCAGGGTCACGCTGCTCATGGCCGCAGTTTACCCGCCCAGTTCCGGTGCGGGTTCGATGCCGGTGGCCCAGACCTCTGCTCCCCGCAGTTCCAGGCGCACGCGCGGCAGCGGGCCGTTGGCCTTGCCGAACACCGCGTCCCCGGCCTTGAGGGGATCAAAGACGCTGTAGTGGCAGCGGCAACCCAGTTGCGGGTGCTGCGCGTCACTGGGCGGGCGGTAGTTGAAGGCGAAGGCCAGCACCTCCGGGTCACGCACCAGATTGACGGTGCAGCCCAGGTGCGTGCAGACCCGTGAGTACGCCACCAGATGCCCGCCCTCTTTGAGTTCCAGGCCGCCTTCCACCGCCTGTGGCACCCGCAGCAGCGCGCAGGGGCGGCCCGCGTAGCTGAAATTCACGTTGGCCCATTCGTCTTGCAGCTCCTCCAGGGGGGCAATGCGCTGCGCCGGGGCCGCCTGAAAGTCGGGCGCTCCGGCTTTCTGCTTGCCCAGCGTGACGCGCGTGGCGTACCAGCCCATGTAGCCAAAAGCACCCGCCGTGGCCGCCACCGGCAGCAGCCACCATTTTTCCAGGAAGGCGCGGCGGGTGGTCATGTGGGGTGGATGGTGGATGGTGGATGGTGGATGGAAAGGGGCCAGCACAACTCGTTGAGGACAGCCGCCCAACGCTGTTTTCGCGAGCGGAAAGAAATCGACGGCAGACAGGACAGCGAATCCAACCTGCTTTTCACCATCAACCTTCTTCCATCCACCATCACCCTTCCCCCTGCCATTTCTCCATCAAGTCCAGCAGCAGTTTCAGCTCGGCGTCGGTCAGCTTGGGGTAGGCGGGCATGGCGCCCTTGCCGTTCACCGTGATGCTCCGCAGTGCCGCGCGGCTCAGGCCAGACTCGCGCAGGCTGGGGCCGATGCCGCCCGCGCCGGACGCGCCGTGGCACGAGGCGCAGCTTTCCGCATACAGCTTGAGCGCCGGATCGCTCTGGTTGAGGCGGGCGCGCAGCGAGGTGATCACGTCGTCGGCGTCACGCCCGACAGGATCGAGGGTGCGGTAGCGCTCCAGCGCAGTCAGCGCCTCCTGATCCTGCCCGAAGCGTGAAAGCGCGAAGCCCAGCAGCAATTGCGACTCCGGCTCGTTGGGGGCGAGCTGGGCGGCGGTGCGGATCAGCAGGGCAGCTCGCTCGGCGTCCTCGGCGCTGATCGGCGTGCCCGTCTGCTCGCCGCGCGTGAGCAGCAGGATGCCCAGACGGCGCAGTGCCTCAGGCTGGCGCGGATCGGTCTTCAGCGCGTTGCCGTAGGCGCTGACGGCCTGATCGTAATTGGCCGAATCGAAGGCAGCGCGGCCCCACGCCAGGTAGTCGTCGTTCTGCCCCGTGCGCTGGGCAGTGGCCTTGAGGGCGGGCAGCCTGAGCACCGCCTGCACGCTTTTGGCCTCGCCCGGCTCCAGCGAGGCCAGTTGCCAGCGCGGGATAAACGTCACCGCGCCCGCCACCGTCAGCAGCGCAGCCACGCCCACGCCCGCCACCGCCAGCGTGCGCGAACGGCCCGGCTGATTGGCCCGGGGGGCCGGCGGCAGGGCGTCCAGCGCCCGCAGGGTCAGCGCGGCGCGGCGTTCCAGTGCGGGCCGCTGGCGCTCATCTTCCAGCATGCCCAGCTCGCCGTACAGGCGATCGCGCTCGGCGGTCAGGCGGGCGCGTTCGGGCGCGTCCGGGTCTTCGGGCGCGGCGCGGCGCAGGGGGTCAAGCACCAGCCACAGCGCCGCCGCGCCGATCAGCGCCAGCAGAAACAGGCTGAAGATCACGCGCCACCTCCGCCCGTGTCCCGGCGCACCTGCTCCAGGTACGAATCGTAGGGTTCAGCGTCCGGCGTGGCCTGCGCCGCTGCCACAGGGCCCGTGTCGCGGCGGCGCAGGAAAGCCCACAGCGCCGCGCCGCCGCCCGCCAGCGCCAGCAGCGGGCCGCCCCACAGCAGCAGGTTGCGCCCGGTCTTGGGCGGATCGAGCAGCACGAAGTTGCCGTAGCGCTGCGAGAAGAAGGTGTAGATCTCCGAATCGCTGCGCCCGTCGGCGATCTGCTCGCGCACCGACTCGCGCATCTTGATGCTGATGTCGCTGCGCGAGTCCGCGATGGATTCCCCGGTGTCGCACAGCGGGCAGCGCAGGTTCTTCTGAATGGCAACGGCCCGCTGCTCCTGCGCGGGCGGCAGGGTCAGGGGCGCGTTGGATGCGGCGGCCTGGGCGAAAGCCAGACTGAGGCACAGCGCGACAGGCCGCAGCCCGGAGCGCCGTCCCCTCCCCCCCAGAGGCACGCTCAAATCCCCTTCACCCCAATTTTTTCCAGCCCCACGTTCAGCCGCTCGCGGGTCAGGCCGCCCCGATCCATGTGCCGCACAATGCCGTCCTTGTCAATAAACACGGTTTCGGGAATGCCCGACACGCCGTAGTTGACCCCCGTGTTGATGCCGGGATCTTTCAGGTTGGGATAGGCCAGCGCGTATTCCCGAATGAAATCGCGGGCGTTCTGCTCCTTGGTTTCCTGAAACAGGATGCCCAGGATCGCCGCGCCGTTCGCCGTCTGCTGCGCGCCCAGTTCGCGGAACAGCGGAGCCTCCTCGCGGCAGGGGCCACACCACGACGCCCAGAAATTCAGGACGACGGGCCGGCCCTTCAGGCTCGCCAGACTGACCGGCACGCCGTCCAGGCTTTCTAGCGTGAAGGCAGGCGCGGGTTTGCCGATCAGCGGCCCCCCGGTGGTGACATTCTTGGCCGGGCTGAGCAGCGTGTAGCCCAGCACCCCCACCAGCGCGGCCGCAATCAGCGGGGGCACGAAGCGCCGCCACGCAGGTGCGGGGTTGGGATTGGGTTTAGAGGTTCCAGCTTTGGGTGTGTCAGTCATAAGTCAACTCTCAGTGGCCCATGCCGGTCAGTCGGTGGCTGGGGCCAGTCCGGCGGGGGCGAGACGCGGTTGGGGCCGCGCCGGGCTGACCAGCGTCAGGCCCGCGCCGATGCAGATGATCAGGGTGCCCCACCAGATCCACGACACCAGCGGGCTCTCGATCAGGCGGATGCTGGCCCACTGCCCTTTAGGGTCAATACTCGTGACCACCAGATACGTGTCGCCCAACAGGCCGTAGCGCACGGCCGGGGCTGGAAACAGCGCGCCGGGGGCCTGGGTGTAGGTGTTCAGCCGGGTCTCGAAGGGGCGGCCGTCAATGGACACCGACGCGACGGCGGAGGTGCCGAAGCCCCGATCCACCTGCCGCAAGCCGGTCAGTTCCAGCCGCTCGTGCAGCAGGGTGGTGGGCGCGGCGGCCCGCAGGTTCAGGGTGGCCTGGGCGTCTTTGCGGTACGCGCCGCTGAAGGCCAGTCCCAGCGCCAGCACCACCAGTCCAATGTGCGCGGTGTAGGCCCCGTAGCGGCGCGGCTGGGCCTGCAGCGTCCGGCCCAGGCCGCCGGCCTGCCGCGCCGCGCGGGCCGTCAGCAGCCCCAGCCCGACGAGGTTATAGGCCGCCAGCGCCAGGGTCAGCAGAACGGCGGGGGCGCGGAGGCCGAAGACGAAGCCGAGCAGCGCTGCACCCACGCCCGAGGCCAGCAACGGCACCAGCGCCCGCAGCAGCCCCTGACCGTCGGCGCGGCGCCACGGCAGCAGCGGCCCCACGCCCATCAGCAGCAGCAGGCCCAGGCCCAGCGGAATGGCGAAGGCGTTGTAGAACGCTGGCCCCACGCTGGCGTCGCGGCGGCCCTGCGCGGCCTCCACGAAGGTGGGAAACAGCGTGCCCAGCAGCACCATGAAGGCGAAGACCAGAAACAGCCAGTTGCCCGCCAGGAAGGCACCCTCGCGGCTGACTGGGGCGGGCACCTCTGCCTCGTCGCGTAGCGCAGGGGCACGCCACGCGGCCAGCCCGATGCCCACGATCAGCAGGAAGGCCAGGAAGCCCAGGAACACCGGCCCCACCGGCCCGCCCGCGAAGGCGTGCACGCTCTGGACGATGCCGCTGCGGTTCAGGAAGGTGCCCAGCACGGTGCTGGAATACGCCAGCACGATCAGCCACACGTTCCACGAGCGCATCAGCCCGCGCTTTTCCTGAATCTGGATGCTGTGCAGGAAGGCGGTGGTCAGCAGCCACGGGATAAACGACGCATTCTCCACCGGATCCCAGGCCCAGTACCCGCCCCAGCCCAGCGTCTCGTAGCTCCACCAGCCGCCCGCGACGATGGCGGCGGTCAGGAACGTCCACGCCACCAGCGTCCAGCGGCGGGTGACCACCACCCAGTGATCCGAGAGGCGGCCCGTGACCAGCGCGGCCACCGCGTAGGCGAAGGGCACGCTCAGGCCCACGAAGCCCAGGTACAGCAGCACCGGGTGAACGGCCATCATCCAATGGTTCTGCAGCGCCGGGTTGGGGCCGCGCCCGTCGGCCAACAGGGTGGACACGGGCGTGAAGGGGGAAGCGATGGTGGCGCACACCCCCACGAAGAACAGCAGGCTGACGAACATGGTGCCCAGCGCCCAGGGCCGCAGCGCGTCGCGCCGCAGGGTGAGCGACAGGATGAAGGTAAAGCCCGACAGCAGCCACGCCCACAGCAGAATGCTGCCCTCCAGCGCGCCCCACAGGCTGGTGATCTTGATCCAGGTGGGCGAGGCCCGCATGGAGTGTTCGGCCACGTAGCGCACCGTGAAGTCGTCTTTCAGCAGCGCCACCATCAGCACCAGCATGCCCAGGCTGATCAGGGCGAAGACGGCCCAGGTGGCCCGGCGCGCGGCCTCGGTCACCCGCGCGTCGGCCCGGACGCCGCCCACAAAGGCCAGCAGCAGCCCCGCCAGCGAGAAGCCCAGCCCGCCCAGCAGTGCGAGTTGCCCCAGCGAGCCCAGGGCGCTGGACTGAAAGGAGATCAGGTTAAGCATGGAGGCCCCTTCGGGGATGCGCGGTGCGCGGGGGGCGGGACGCAGGAAGAGCGTTCACCGCGCACCGCTGACCGCGTCCCGCCCCGCTCACTGCGTCTGCTGAAGCATGTCCTTCAGCTCGGTCTGCGTTTTGGGCACGTTGTACTCCTCGCTGTGCTTGACGATCAGTTCCTGGGCATGGAAGGTGTCGCCCTGAAACTCGCCGCGCACCACCACGCCCTGGTTTTCCTTGAACAGGTCACTGACCGCCCCGCTGTACTGCACCGGAAAACTGGCCCCCCCGTCCGAGACGACGAATTTCAGGTTCAGGGTCTGCGGGTTGTAGTCCACCGCCCGCACCAGACCGCCGATGCGGATCGGGCGGCCCTCCAGCTCGGCCCGCTGCTGGGCGTACTCGGTGGGCGTCACGAAGTATTCCAGGCTCTTGTTCAGGTTGCCGAAGGCGATAAAGGCGGTCAGGCCGACGAGCGCCACGACACCCAGAATGACGGGCAGCGGGTTGCGGCGGCGCTGGCGGGCGCGCGGGAGGGGCGTGGGCTGGCTCATCTTGGGGCCTCACCCGTCTCGTCCCTGACACCCTTCAGCCGCGCCCACAGCCAGACCAGATAGCCCAGCAGCAGCACGAAGGTCACGGCGTAGACGACGATCACGTAGGCGCTGTACTTATCCATGAGACGCTCCCATCTGACCCGCCGCGCCCAGGTCTTCCATCAGTTCACGTTCCTCGCGGGCTTCTTCACGGGCGGCCAGCGTGCCGCGCACATTCAGCAGGTACAGGTACAGGAAGGTGAAGGCGACCACCGCCATCAGCAGCACCCAGCCGTACACCGGAGCGGCGTCGAAGCGCACCTTGCCCAGCAGCTTGAGGGTCTGGGTCTGGTGAACGCCGCGCCACCACTCCACCGCCATGTAATTGACCGGCACGTACAGCGTGCCCACAATGCCCACCACCGCCGACACGCGGGCGCGCCTCTCTGGATCGTCGATCAGGCTGCGGATCAGCAGGTAGCCGCCGTAGACCACCAGACTCAGCGCGGTGGTGGTCAGGCGCGCGTCCCAGACCCAGTACGTGCCCCAGGTGGGTTTGGCCCACAGCATCCCGCCGACGATGGTGACCACCGTGAACAGCACGCCGATCTCGGCGCTGGCCAGGGCCAGACGATCCCAGCGCCGCTGCCGCTGAATCAGGTACAGCAGCCCGAACAGCCCGGTGCCGCCATAGGCCAGGTAACTGAGCCACGCGCTCGGCACGTGCACGAACATCAGCCGCACCAGCGAGCCCTGATTGACGTCCAGCGGCGCGGCCAGGCCCAGCGCAATCGCCACGGCCAGCGTGGCCACCGTGGCCCCGCCCAGCAGCGTCGTCATGAGGTTTCCTTTTTTGCGGCTGCGTTTGCTGGTCATCTTGCTCCTATCTTAAGAGGTGGACTCTGCGGGGGCTGAGGCGGCAGATCACCGCGACTCCGCCCCACCCGTTTCGTTACTCCACAATCGCGCCTGGGCCAGATTCAGACAAGTGCGAGTGTCCCCCTTTTTGCACGCCAGAGAAGGTAAAAAATGCCCTATTCTGTGCAGAATCACAGCCGTTTTTCTCTGGAGGTTCACCCATGTTCAAGCGTTCCTTACTCCCGCTCTCCCTGTGCGCCCTCACCCTGACCCTGGCCGCCTGTGCCCCGGCCCAGACCGGCCCCCTGCCTGATCCTGCCGGCTTTCGCCCCGCGCCCGGCGACGTGGCCCAGAATGTGGAGGGCGTGGGCGATCTGGGCCGCTGGATGATCACCAGAGACCTGCAAAACGCCACCTGGCTGGGCGAGAAGGTGGGCGGCCGGACCCTGCGCGAGCCGATCAACGTGGTGATGATCGACGCGGTGGCCAAGACACCCGAGGCCGCCACCCGCCGGATGCTGGACGCCATGACCCAGGCGGGCTACGGCCCCAAGAACATGCACAGTGACGGCTACTCTGGTTACCTGAATGGCGAACTCCGGGGCCAGTACCCGCAGGGCAAGGGGCTGGCCTTCAGCGACGGCCCGTGGTACGCGGCGAACAACCACGGCCGGGTCTTCGGGCCGTTTGCCGTGGGCGAAAGCACGGTGTTTATCGCCTCGTTCAGCCGCGAGAACTTCCGCTGGCTGCCCAAACCCGGCCATCCGTACAGCTCGTTTCAGGTGGCCCGCGAGGATCTGGGCCAGCAGATGGGCGCGAAGACCGTCTTTAAGCCCCAGGGTTACCTGAATCTGGACTCGGCGCTGGACACGCCCACCGAGACCACCGGAGACCACGACGGACGGGCGCTGTTGCTGGTGGCGCAGGAGTAACCAGCCTGGAAGCCTTCCCTGAGACGAACCGCGATTGAATCGTTTGCAAAACGGCGAGAAGCGGAGGCTGGGCGTGGCGTTGATAAATCGGTGTCCTCCCGGTTAGTGAACGCCACAGACGGCAGTCCGTATCAGACATGGCGGGGCTCACCGTGCGCGGGTGTGGGCCATGTTCCACCCCGGCCATGAAACCGCTGCGGTGGCCTGCGTTCCTGGCGCTGATCCTCCAGCTCCAGCCCCTGCGTGGCGGCAGCGCGGCCAACGAGCAGGCCCGCAGTCACATGGAAGGACAGCACAGGGCACTGGGCCATCAGACGCGGCGCAACTCCTGCTCCTCTAAACTCCTGCCATGCCCAACCCACGCGATCTCGGCCTGCCCTTTGCCGGCCGAACTGGCCCCCTGAATGCCATCACCGATCTGCCGGGTCTGGAGGTCGGCCACGTCACACTGATCTCCGGTGAGGGCGCACACGCCGTCCGCACCGGGGTCACTGCAGTCCTGCCCTGCGGCAAGACCGGCGCGCACACGGTCCCTGCCGCGTGGTTCTCCCTGAACGGCAACGGCGAGATGACCGGCACTGCCTGGATCGACGAATCCGGCGGCCTGAGCGGCCCGATCATGCTGACCAACACCCATTCGGTGGGCGTGGTGCGCGACGCGGTGGTGGCCTGGGGCAAATCGCACGGCTGGGCTGAAGCCTGGAGCCTGCCGGTGGTGGCCGAGACCTACGACGGCTTTCTGAACGACATCAATGGGTTCCACGTCACGCCCGAACACGTGTTCGAAGCCCTGGACAGTGCATCTGGTGGCCCGGTGGCCCAGGGCAACGTGGGCGGCGGCACCGGGATGATCGTTGCCGGCTTCAAGGGTGGCATCGGCACGGCGTCACGGGTACTGGACGGGTTGCCCCATACGGTGGGCGTGCTGGTGCAGGCCAATTTTGGCGCCCGCGAAGACCTGACGGTCCTGGGCGTGCCGGTGGGCCGGGAGATTCCCGACCTGCTCCCCGTACGTGAGGAGTCGGCTGGCCGCGACGGCTCGATCATCATTGTGGTGGGCACGGACGCGCCGCTGCTGCCGCATCAATTGCGGCGTCTGGCCCGCCGCGCGGCCCTGGGGCTGGCCCGCACCGGCAGCGTGGCGCACAACGGCTCCGGCGACCTGTTCCTGGCCTTCTCAACCGCTGTCCCCGAGGTGGCGGGCGGGCTGGAACACTGGCGGGCGCTGCCCCACACCAGCCTCGATCCGCTGTTCAAGGCGGTGGTAGAGGCCACCGAGGAGGCGATCATCAACGCCCTGTTCGCCGCCGACACGATGACCGGCCTGCACGGGCGCACGGTCCACGCCTTGCCACATGGGCGCACGCTGGAGATGATGCGCAGATACGGGCGCGGGCCAGACGCCGACTAACGGTTCTGGTTCTCGGCCCCGACCCTGCCGCCCCGTCCCGCCGCCAGCAGGCGCAGCCACTGGCCCAGAATCGGCTCCAGGCGGTAGCGTTCGGCCCCGGCGTAGGCCCGATCACTCCACTCCTGCCGGAGGTCCGGCTGCGACATCAGTGACCGTAGGGCCGAGGTGAAGGCCGTGACGTCCTGCTCTGGGACCAGTGCCCCACCCCCCGCCGACAGCAATTCTGCTGGCCCGGTGGGACAGTCGAAGGCCACGGCAGGCACGCCGTAGGCCTGTGATTCCATCAGGACCAGCGGCAGCCCCTCGTGGCGGGAACTGAGGGCGTAGAGGCCGGCGGCGCGGTACACCGCCGCCACATCCGGCGTGGGCGCACACAATTCCCAGCGGCGCAGCCCCAGGCCCGCAGCCAACTCACGCAGGGCCTGTTCCTCTGGCCCCTGGCCGTACAGCTGAAGCCGCCAGTCGGGGTAACTGGCCTCGACCTCGGCCCAGGCGCGCAGCAGGAGATCGAAGCCTTTCTGGCGGTCCAGCCGGCCCATGCCCAGGACCACGCGGCTTTGCAGGGAATACGGGTTGACCGGCGGGCGATCCACCGCCAGCGGGTTGGCAATGGCCGTGACCGTGGCGCGGGCCAGCGGGAAGGCCGCCCGCCACCAGTCGCGGTCCTGTCGGGTCAGGGTGACCACCCGGTGCCCCAAGTGCGCGGCCACCACGCGGGCCAGCCGGCGCGAGCGCATGTTCAGGTCGCTGCGGAAATTGAAGTGTTCCCAGGCCACCCGGAGCATCGGCAGGTCCAGCACGGCGGGGAAAACGAATCCGGCCAGGAACGTGTCCACCGTGATCAGCACGTCCGGACGCTGCCGCTGCAGTTCGCGGCGCACCGCACGCGCCAGCGGAACGGTCTGCCCACGCATCCGCAGGGTGCCCTCCGGCAGCCCCAGTGAGGTCAGGGTCACGGCCTCCGGCAAATCGAAAGCCGAGGTCTGTCCGCGCAGGGTCAGAATCCGCACGTCCAGCCCCAGCGCAGACAGCCCGCCCGCCACGGTGGCCGTGACCCGCTCCATGCCGGCCCGCACCGTCATCGACTCGATCAGAAAGGTGACCCGGACGGTGGGTTGGTGGTCCGCGGGTGGTGGCCTGGAAGACGGGGTCACGGCCATCAACGGGTCCGGGGCGCCCCCGCTGTCCTCAGTTCCACCGTCTTCAAGCACGTCGCCCAGCCGGATGGGAGGGCGGCGGGTGTTCAGCCAGCGCCGCAGCCGGCGCCGCAGCGGGGCGGGCACGGCCCATTGCCGGACAAAGCTGGCCAGCTCGTGGGGACCGGGACGGGTGGCCAGCAGCGCCCGGCCCAGCACCGGCAGACCGGCGGGATCCCCTGCCCGCACGGCGCGGGGCACCACCTGCGCCAGCAGAAAGCCGGCGTAGGCCCGGTCCGACAGGTGCCCGGCCCGGCGATGTTCCTGTGCCCACGCCAGCATGGGCCGCCACGTCGAGACCCCGCTTCCCGTGGGCCGGTCCTCACCCTGGTAATAGATGGCCAGCGTCGAGGCGTCTTCGGGGGCCAGCTGCTCGAAACCGACCCCCGGCGTTGCCTCAAGGCGCAGCAGCCAGTCCCAGTCCTCGTTGTTGCGCAGATGCGTGGGCCAGGGCACGCGCAGGGCCAACGCTCGGGGGGCCAGCACCAGAATGCCGAAGACGGCGCTGCCCGGCGGACGGCCAGGGCGGCGAACGAACATGTAGTCACCCAGGGATTCGTCGGCTGCCTTGGGGCGCGGGGGATACAGGCGGTCACCGTACGGCGTGCGCCCGATGTACCCGCTCAGCACCACCGGCAGCGGATGAGCCGAACGCTGCGCCAACCCCATCTGCCGGGTCAGTTTGTCGGGCCGCCACACGTCGTCGTCGTCCAGAAAGGCGATCCACTCGCCCCGGGCGTGCTGCACCCCATGGTTGCGGGCCGCCGACGGTCCCTGATTGTGCGGCAGGGTCAGCGGGCGCAGCCGGGGATCGTCAATGGCGGCCAGCGCCGCCGCCGTCTCGGCATCGGGACCGTCCATGACCACCAGCACTTCCAGATTGGGGTACCGCTGCGCCAGGGCACTGCCCAGCCCCCGGCGCAGCAGCAATTCAGGGCGGCGGTAGGTGGGAATCACCACGCTGATCAAAGGCGTGGTCCCGGCGTGCGTGCCGGTGTCCTGAGAAAGTACGTCTTGCACGGTGACCTCGGCGTGGAGTACGCAGGCAGGGAAGGAGAGGGAAGGGAACTGGGCGACACCGCACCCATCGTATGATCTTCAATTTAGGCCAGGCCGGGCACCTCGGGGGCCGACTTTGTGGTCAGGGTCTAGAAGGCCGGGTCATGGCGGTTGACTGCCGCGCGGGAAGACGCGCTAGCCTGCCCGCCATGACCGCCCCGCTGCCGCCGGACGCCGCGCCGCCTGAACTTCCGGAGCGCGGCCCAGTCAAGACGCGCGCGCCGCTGCCAGACGTGTTGCGGGGAGTCGCGCTGCTGGGCATCCTGCTGGTCAACGCGCAGGATTTCGCTGGCTTCCGCGAGTGGACCCAGACCGGTGCGGACCGCGCCGCTCAGGTCTTGACCGACGTGCTGGCCAATGGCCGCTTCATCAGCATCTTTGCCATGCTGTTCGGCTGGGGGGCGTCGGGGCTGTTGCAACGGCAGGGGCTGGTCGTCTTCGTGCGGCGGCATCTGGTGCTGCTGGCGGTGGGATCCTTGCATTTCGTGCTGGTGTGGCACGGCGACATCATCTCGCTGTACGCGGTCCTGGCCTTCGCGCTGCTGGCGACGGCGCGGCTGACGGTGCGCGGGTTGCTGACGCTGGCGGCGGTGCTGGGCGCGTGGTGGTTGGGGCTGGGACTGCTGGAGGGCTTCGCCGCGCAGGCGCAGGGACTGGAGGCGTCCAGGTTCACGGGGCTGCCTGCCCTGTTCTCCGGCGAATCCTACGCGCAGGTGGTTGCGGAGAGGGGAGCCGGATTCCTGGGCGATCTGATCGGTGGCAGCCTCTACAACGGCGCGTGGCTGCTGGCGCTGTTCTGTCTGGGGGCGGTGGCGGGCCGCACGGGACTGCTGCTGCGGCCCCACGAACATGTGCGGCTGCTGCGCGGGCTGGCCGTGTGGGGCCTGCTGGTCGGCCTGCCGCTGGGCGCGTTGCTGGCGTGGCTGAACACGCGGGGCGACTACGCCAGCGGGCTGATCGCCATTCCTGTCCGCATGGGCGGCGGGCTGGCCTCGGCGCTGGGCTATGTGGGCGTCATCGGCCTGCTGACGGTGCGTGATCGTCTGGGGCCGCTGCGCGCTTTTGCCGCTGGGGGGCGCGTCGCCATGAGCAATTACATGGCACAGAGCCTGATCATGACCGCCGTGTTTTACCCCTACGCAGGCGCGCAGTTCGGGCAGTGGGGCGCGGCCTCGGCGGTGGGGCTGGCGCTGGCGGTGGGCCTGTTGCAGTTGCCGATCAGCGCGTGGTGGCTGCGCCGCTTCGGCACCGGCCCGCTGGAATGGCTGGTGCGGCGGGTGGTGTACTGGAGGTGAGCGGTGACCCGTTCCCGCCCCGTGGCACAATCGCGTGCATGACCCCTTCCGCTTCCCCCCTGCGCGTGCTGGCGCTGTGCCTGGGCAACATCTGCCGCAGCCCGCTGGCCGAGGCGCTGCTGCGCCGGGAACTGGGGGCCGCCGGGGTGTCGGCCACGGTGGACAGCGCCGGAACGGGCGACTGGCATGTGGGCCGCCCCGCCGATCCCCGCAGCGTGGCGGTGGCCCGCGCCCACGGGCTGGCCCTGACTGGACGCGCCCGCCAGTTGACCGCGCAGGACTTTGTGGACTTCGACGTGATCGTGGCGATGGACGCCCAGAACCTGCAGGATGCCCGCCGACTGGCTCCGGCGGACGCGCGGGCCGGGTTGCACCTGATGCGCGACTGGGACACGCGGGGGCAGGGTGAGGACGTCCCCGATCCCTACCACGGTGGACCGGACGGCTTCGAGAACGTGTACGCCATGCTGGAACGCAGCGCACGGAGTTTCGCGGCGCAGGAGGCCGGCACGAGGCACCGGGGCTGAGGCTCTGGCCGCGGGTGTGGGAAACCGGTGAGAGCCGCGCGGTAGACTGCCCGGCATGGACAACCGCACGAATCTCGACGATTACCTCGCGGAGCTGGGCATCAGCGAGGCGGACGAGAGCGTCACGCCGCCGCCCGCCCCCGACGCTTCCGGCTCTGCCGCCCCGCCGGAGGCCGCCGCCACGGACCCCCGGGCCGTGCTGGACCGCTTTCTGCGCGGCCTGGTGGCGCGCATCGATCCCGAGCTGAACGTCACCGTCCGCGAAACCGAGGACGCCATCGAGGCCGAGATCAGCGGCGAGAACGCGGCCCGCCTGGCCGGGCGCGACGGGCGCACGCTGGGGGCCATCGAGGTTCTGGCCTACACGGTCCTGTCCAAGCTGGAGGGCCGGGGCGATACCCGCGTGCGGGTCGACATCGGCGGCTTTCGCAAGCGGCAGGCCGACACCCTGACCAAGCTGGCCGAGCGCCTCGCCATCGGCGTCGCCAAGAGCGGTGAGGCCCACGAACTGCAGCCCATGCCGGCCGCCGAACGCCGCGTGATCCACATTGCCCTCAAGGAACACCCGGACGTGATGAGCGAATCCGTGGGCGAGGGCGCGTCCCGGCGGCTGGTGATCAAGCCCCGCCACAGCTAGGCGCAGAAAATAACAAGCGCCTCATCGCCTGTTGACCGGCGCGATGAGGCGCTGCGACGTTCAGCCCGCTGAAGTCAGCTGTGTCCCACCTCGGCCAGCAGCTTGCCCAGCTTCTCGGTGTCGGCGGCGAAGCCCCGGATGCCCTCGTACAGCTTCTCGCCGGCCATCGCGTTGCTGGCGAGGCTGTAGCGGAACTGGGCCTCGGTGATCAGCTCTTCTTTTTCGTGGCCCATCGGCTCGTTCAGCTTCACTTCCAGCGGCCCGTGGTCCTCGGCCAGTTCACCCAGCAGTTGCGGGCTGATGGTCAGGCGATCACAGCCGGCCAGCGCTTCTACCTGCGCGGCGCTGCGGAAGGACGCGCCCATGATGATGGTCTCGTAGCCGTGGGACTTGAAGTGATGGTAGATCTCGCGCACCGACTGGATGCCAGGATCTTCATCGACGGGGTAATCCTTGGTGCCGGTGGATTTCTTGTACCAGTCGGTGATGCGGCCCACGAAGGGCGAGATCAGGTAGGCCCCAGCCTGGGCGCTGGCCACCGCCTGCTCCAGATTGAACAGCAGGGTCATGTTGCAGCGGATGCCCTCCTTTTGCAGGATGCGCGCGGCCTCGACGCCTTCCCAGGTGGAGGCCAGCTTGATCAGGATGCGGTCCTTGCCCACCCCGTTTTCCTCGTACAGGGCGATCAGGTGGCGGGCGCGGGCCAGCAGCGCGTCCTTGTCGAAGGACAGCCGGGCGTCCACTTCCGTCGAAACGTTGCCGGGGACGATCTTGGTCAGCTCGGTGCCGACGCGGACGGTCAATCTGTCGATGACGTCATCCACGCTCTCGCCTGCCTTCAGGCGGTCACGGGCCTCGGTCATCAGGTCGCTGTAGCCCTCCAGTTGCGAGGCCTTGAGGATCAGCGACGGGTTGGTGGTGCAGTCCTGCGGCTGGTACTTCTTGATGGCCTCGATATCGCCGGTGTCCGCCACGACGACGGTGACGGCCTTGAGCTGTTCGAGCTTGTCGGTTTTAGTTGCAGTCTGGGTGGGGTTCATGGTTGACCTCCGTCTGTCATGAGTGTACCTAGCTCAGTGCGGCCTGAATGGAACGCGCCATCGTTTGCAGCGTGAGGGCAGGCAGCGGCGGGCCGGCTGACTCGCGGCCCGCCGGGCAGGCGGCCACCATCCGGTCCAGGCACGCGCTGAAGGGTTGCCCGGCCTGTGCCGCGTCCCGGTAGGCGTTGCGGGCTGCGATCAGGGTGTCGGTCAACTGCTGACGGGCCGGGCTGGTGTCGCCCACGGTCTGCACCGAGTCCAGTCCGGCCGTCAGGGCCTCGCCGAAGTTCTCGCGGTCCACGCGGTCTGCGCCCTGGAGCGCCCCGGCCATCGCCAGGAAAACGTTGCCGTACAGCGGCGCTTCCAGATTGTCAGTGCTTTCGGTCAGCGTCAGGCCCAGGTCCTCCAGCGCTCCGCCCACTTCAGGCGGTGTGGTGCGGGCGGCCAGGCGCTCACGGGTCAGGGAAAACGCCTGGCCCAGGGCCAGTACAGGCTGTGCCGCGACGTCATCGATCAGCCTCTGAACCATGTCGACGGCCTGCGTGCTGGGCACGCTCTGTTTGGATGTCATCTGGTCCCTCCAATTGGCCGGAAAATGGGGCGATTCCGGCGCAGTTCACCCCCAGCTTAGCGCTGGGAAGGTCAGTGCACCATTGTCCGTCCTTTGTGAATCTGCCGTCTTGCCAGAGCCACCACGCGCCGCTTACAGCCCCCACACCAGCGCAATCACCGGCGCGCCCACCGCCACCACGATGATCTCCAGCGGCAGGCCCACCTTCCAGTAGTCGCTGAACCGGTAGCCGCCTGGCCCCATCACCAGCGTGTTGCTCTGGTGCCCGATGGGCGTGAGGAAGGCGCTGCTGGCGGCCAGCGTGACGCCCATCAGGAAGGCGTCGGGGTTGGCCCCCAGGCCCTGGGCGATGGTGACGGCGATGGGCGCGGTGATCAGCGCGGCGGCGGCGTTGTTGATCACATCAGACAGGGTCATGGTCAGCACCATCACGATGATCAGTACGGCCATGGGCGGCCAGCTGGCGGTCACGCCCAGCACGCCCTCGGCGATCAGTTTTGCGCCCCCGGTGCTCGACAGCGCCGCGCCCACCGGAATCAGCGTCGCCAGCAGCACCAGAATCGGCCACTCGATGCTCTCGTACACGTCACGCAGGTTGATCAGCCGCAGCAGCAGCATGGCGGTGGCGGCGGCGGTAAAGGCCACGGCGACCGGCAGCAGGTTGAGGGTGGCGGCCAGGATGGCCACCAGAAACAGCCCGCCGGTCAGCAGCATCTTGCGGGTCTGCCCGGCCGGCACCATGTCCAGCGGGCGTTCGCGCAGCGGCAGGCAGCCCAGCGTGTTCAGCGCCTCGTCGATGGAGGTGCGCGGCCCGTGCATCAGCAGCACGTCCCCGGCCCGGAAGCGGGCGTTGACCAGCCGCTCGCGCAGGCGCTGGCCCTGGCGTGACACCGCGATCAGGTTGATGTTGAAGCGCTGGCGCAGGTTCAGGCTGACGGCACTCTGGCCCACGATGGGCGACAGCGCCGTGACCACCACCTCGGCCAGCCGCACGTCGTCGGAGGCCAGTTGTTCGGGGGTGATCTTCTCGTTGCCCACCAGCGTGAGTTGCCCGTCCTCCACCAGTTCGGTCAGCCGGGCGGCGTTGGCCTCGACGATCAGCACGTCGTCCGCCTGAAGCACCGTAAACGGCGTGGGAAAGGGGCGCTGCGATTCGCCGCGCACCAGCGACACCACCTGCACGCCCTCCACTTTGCCCAGGTCCATCACACGCTGCCCGGCCAGGGTGCTTTCCCTGGGCAGCCGCACCTCGGTCATGTAGTCGGCCATGCGGTACAGGTCGGCGCGGTTCTCGCCGGACACCCGCTGGGGCAGCAGCCGCCAGCCGAACAGGGCCAGGTACGCCACCCCGGCCACCGCCACCGCCCCGCCCACCGCCGTGAAGCTGAACATGCCATACGCCTCGCCCAGCAGGTCGCGGCGCAGGTTGGAGATGATCAGGTTGGGCGGCGTGCCGATCAGGGTGGTCATGCCGCCCAGCAGCGAGGCGAAGGCCAGCGGCATCAGCAGCGAACTGGCCGAACGGCCCGCACGGTTGGCCAGCGTGATCGCCACCGGCAGCATGATTGCCAGCGCCCCCACGTTGTTCATGAACGAGCTGAGCACGGCCACCACCACGCACATCACCAGAATCTGCGTGGTCATGCCGTTGCCCACCCGGCCCAGGCTGCGCACCAGCACATTCACCAGCCCACTCTTCTGCAGCGCCTGGCTGATCACCAGCACGGCGGCCACCGTGATCACGGCCGGTTCGGAAAAGCCCTTGAAGGCGTCGTTGCCCTTGACCACCCCGGTCAGCGTCAGGGCCAGCAGTGCCAGCATGCCCACCACGTCGTAACGCCACCGGCCCCACACGAACAGCACCAGCGCGCCGATCAGGGTGGCGAACACCAGCAGTTGCGGGAGGGTCAAGGGCGCACCCGGCGGGTGGCAACCGGGAAGGACGTGAAACTTCGGCAGTGGCAAGGCGTGGGCATGGGCTGCGCGCATTCTAGGGATGGGCGTTGACACTACCCTGCTGCGCCGCTGAGCAATGCTTTAGACAGTCGACGCTCTGCCGGATGCGGTCCACTTCTGCGTAAGCGCGGGCATGGCAGCACGATGTGCCCGGCTCGTCACCGCGCGGCCTTGGCCTGAACAGCCCCGCAGCGAGGCGAATTTCCTTCCCGTCTCCAGATATGGACGCCTGCGGCCCTCCCCGTACCAGATGCAGTACAGTAGCGGCGCTGCCCCGTGGGCAGTCTCCGCAGGAACCGAGGGAAGTCCGGTCATACCTGTTCGCCCCCACAGGGCCACAGGGTCAGTCCGGCACAGTCGCGCTACGGTCTTCAGTCCGAACGCTCGCCTCGCGGAGCCCACGCCTTCTTGTGCCTGCCCCCGCGTAGGGGCCAAGGGTGACCACCGTGCCGAACTAGCTGTTTTCTAACGTCTTTGCCGCCCCTGGTGGGCCGCGCGGGGACGTCTTTTTTTATCCACCCGGCTTCCACCAGTGTCCCCAACGGCACTGGCGTCTCCGCTCTGTTGTTTTCCCCCGAGGTCACGCTATGGACTCTCCCGCGCTGGATTACCTGAATCCGCCCTCCGGCGACGCGCACGTGTCGCCTCCGCCCCGGCCCTACGCCCCGGAAACCCGCGTGACGCACGTGGTGTTTCCCGGCACCACCAACCACCACGGCACGCTGTTCGGCGGCGAGGCCCTGTCGTTCATGGACAGCGCGGCGTTTATCGCGGCCACCCGCTACTGCCGCCGCAAGGTGGTCACGCGCCATCTGGACGCCATGGAATTCTCCCGTCCCATTCCGCAGGGCACGCTGGTGGAACTCGTCGCCCGCGTGGTCAAAACCGGGCGCAGCAGCATGACCGTGCGGGTGGAACTGTTTATCGAGCAGATGTCCAGCGATCACCGTGAACTGGGCTGCACCGGCACCTTCGTGCTGGTGGCGCTGGGCGAAGACGGACAGCCCACCCCCGTGCCCCGGCTGGGGGCCTGATGCTGCTGGCCTACGACTCGCTGACCGGCAACGTGCGGCGGCTGGCGCAGGAACTGGCCGGGACGCTGGGCGCGGAGGTGGTGGACGTGCGATCACACCTTCCCGCCTCCGAGTACCTGCTGCTGACCTACACCTTCGGCACGGGGCAGGTGCCGGACAGCACCCGCCGCTTTCTGGAGCGCCACGGCCACCTGCTGCGCGGCGTGGTCAGCAGCGGCTCGTACCACTGGGGCCAGAATTTCGCGCGGGCGGCGGATGTGATCGCCCAGACCTACCGCGTGCCCGTCGTCGCCAAAGTCAACAAGGGCGGCACCGCTGCCGACCGCGCCCGCGTGCTGGCGTGGTTAGGGGAGCAGCACTGACATGGAACGCTGGATCGAACTGAACAACAAAGTCCTGGCCGGAACGCTGGTACAGCCGCAGCATGACCTCGAGGCCCTGCAAGCCTACTTTCAGGAAAAGGTCAACCCGAACACGGTCTTCTTCCACAACCTGAGGGAGAAGATCCGTTACCTGACCGAGCAGGGCGTGTGGGACGCGGGCCTGTTTGAGCGCTACACGCCTGAAGAGGTGCAGGCTGTGTTCGAGCGGGCCTACAGCGTCAAGTTCCGCTTCCAGGCTTTTATGGGCGCGTACAAGTTCTACAACGAGTACGCCACCATGACCCCGGACCGCACCCGCTGGCTGGAGCGCTACGAGGATCGCCACAGCGTCACCGCCCTGGCCCGCTCGCAGACCGTGGAGGAGGCGCTGGAACTGGTGCATCATCTGGTGAACCAGACCTTCACCCCCGCCACGCCCACGCTGATGAATTCGGGCAAGGCGAACACAGGCCGCCTGGTGTCCTGTTTTCTATTGCAGGACTGCACCGACAACCTGGACTCCATCACCAAGACGCTGTCCTTTGTCGCCGAGCTGAGCAAGGGCGGCGGCGGCATCGGCGTGGAGGTCAGCAACCTGCGGGCACGCGGCGAGAGCCTGCGCGGCATCCAGAACGTCACCAAGGGCGTGATGGGCGTGGCGAAGATGCTGGACAACATGCTCAGATACGCCGATCAGGCCGGGCAGCGCCCCGGCGCGGGGGCCATTTATCTCAGCGTGATGCACGCCGACTTTCTGGACACCCTCTCGGCCAAGAAGATCGCCACCGACGAAGACGCCCGCCTCAAGACCCTGAGCGTCGGCGCCACCATCCCTGACCTGTTCATCGAGAAGGTGCGCGCGGGCGAGGACATCTATCAGTTCTACCCGCACTCGCTGTGGCAGGAAACCGGGCGCGAGTTCACGTCTATCGACTGGACGGCGGAATACGACGCGCTGGCCGACAACCCCCGCATCCGCAAGAAGCGCGTGTCGGCCCGCCGGGTGCTGGAGGAAATCGCCGTGACGCAGGGTGAGAGCGGCTACCCCTACCTGCTGTTCGAGGGCCATGCCAACCGCGCCAACCCGATTCCCCATGTGGGCAGCATCAAGATGAGCAACCTGTGTTCGGAGATCCTGCAACCCACCATGCCCAGCTATTTCCACGCCTATGGGCAGGAGAGTAAAGACCGCATCGGGCTGGACGTGTCGTGCAACCTGGCCTCTTTGGTGATCGAGCAGACGATGGGGAGCGGCGACATTGGCCGCGTGGTAAAGGCCGCCGTCCGCATGCTGGACAACGTCGCGCAGTCCACCCACATCACCGAGGTGCCCGCCGTGCGCCGCGCCAACGAGGAGATGCGCTCGATTGGTCTGGGCGCGATGGGCCTGCACTCCTTCCTGGCGGGCCGGGAACTGATCTACGGCTCGCCCGAGGCGCTGGACTTCGTGGACGTGTTCTTTGCCGCCGTGCACTACCACGCCCGCCGGGCGAGCATGGAAATTGCGCGCGACACTGGGTTTGTCTTTGCGGGTTTCGAGGGCAGCCGCTACCAGTCCGGCGAGCACTTTGCGCAGTACCTGGAACGGGACTTCGCTCCGAAGACGCCGGAGGTGGCCGCCCTGTTCGACGGTCACACCCTGCCCACCTGCGCTGACTGGCAGCAGCTTGTCGCTGACATCCAGCAGCACGGCTTGGCGCACTCGTTCGTGATGGCGGTGGCCCCCACCGGCAGCATCAGCTACGTCTCGAACGCCTCGGCCAGCATCATGCCCATCACCGAGCGGGTGGAGACGCGCACCAGCAACAAGGCGCGCACCATCTACCCCATGCCGGGCCTGAACGCCGAGACCGAGTGGTACTACGAGGAGGCCTACGACATGGACCAGCGCCGCGTGCTGGACACCGTGGCTGCCGCGCAGCGTCACGTCGATCAGGGCATTTCCTGCACGCTGTTCGTGCCGGCCAGCGCCACCACCCGCACCCTGCAGGCGTATTACCTGTACGCCTACCGCCTGGGCATCAAAACCCTGTACTACACGCGCCTGCGCAAGTCCAACCTGCAGGACTGCCTGAGCTGCGTGGTCTGAGACCCTCACACGCTGATTCCAACCTTTCCGCCAAGACCACCGGAAAGGTGTCCATCGCCGCAAGAAGGGCTCCGTTGCCACTCGCTTCGCTCGGGGTCGTCTCCGACTCATACCAATTCCGGTTAAACAGTTTTTGGAACTGTTCAACCCGAGCGGAGCGAGAAGGAAGAGAACGGTGGCCGGGAAAGGAGTGATCAAATCGGCGCTTTCCTGATTTGATCACGGATTGGACGGAAACCGTATCACCGCAATTTATTCAAGGAGTCCCCATGTCATCCCTACCCTTTTCCGCCACCAACTGGTCTGACCCCGAAGACGGCTTCTCGGCCACCTTCTACGAGAAATACACCTCCCAGCTGTGGTTTCCCGAGGAAATCCCGCTGAGCAACGACGCGCTGGTCTGGAAGACGCTGGGGGACGCCGAACGCTGGACGTACATCCACGCCTCGGCAGGGCTGAACGCGCTAGACACCTTGCAGGGCGAGGTGGGCATGCCGGCCCTGCGTGGACTGGTGGACGGCCACATCCGCAAGGCCACGCTGCAATTCCAGGGCATGATGGAGGACATCCACGCCCGCAGCTACAGCCTGATGAACAAGACCTTTTTAACCACCACCGAGGAGCGCGAGGTCTTCGAGTGGGTGCGGACGCAGCCTCACCTGCAATTCAAGATCAGCTTCATCCAGGGCGTCTTTCATGACCCCGACGTGTCCACGCTGGGCCTGTGGAAAAAGATGGCGGTGTCGTGCATGCTGGAAACCGCACTGTTCTACAGCGGCTTCTTCTACCCGCTGTATCTGGCCGGGCAGGGGCGCATGGTCTCGGCGGGAGAGATCTTCAACCTGATCATCCTGGACGAGGCGCTGCACGGTGTGTATGTGGCGCTGCTGGCGCAGGAGAAATTCACCCTCCTCAATGCCGCCGAGCAGGCGTACGCCAGGGCGTGGTACGCCGAAACGCTGCAAACGCTCTACAGGAACGAGCTGGCCTACACCGACGTGCTGTACGCGGACGTGGATCTGGCTGGCGACGTCAAACGCTTTATCCGCTTCAACTTCAACGTGCTGGCCGACAATCTGGCGCTGAAACGCACCTTCCCTGACGAGGACATCAATCCGGTGGTGCAGAACGGCATCGGGGCGCGCGGCACCACCCACGACTTCTTCAGCGCCAAGGGCAGCAGCTACAGCAAGCTCACCACCGAGGCGCTCACCGACGCCGACATTGACGCGCTGTGGGCGGGCCACTTTCCTGACCTCCAGCCCGCCACGAGGGTCAGTCATGACTGATTCGCAGACCCCGATGCCCCCCTTCGTGCTGCTGACCCAGGACGACTGCCCGAACTGCGAACGCCTGAAGCTGATGCTGGAAAAGCCGCTGAGGGGACAGTTCGACGCCCAGATCGAAGTGCTTCACCGCCAGCGGCACCCCGAGGCCTTCTCCGCCCTGACCGAAAGCAGCGGCGTAAGGAGTACCCCAGCGCTGATCCACCGGGCCAGCGGGAAGGTCCTCCTGAACACTGGAGGACTGGGCGAGGTGCGCAGCTTTCTCCTGACGCCCCATGCCTGATAGGGGTCAATTCCGGCGCTCCCGAACCGCAGTCACCTGATCACCGACGGCTGTTCCACCTCTCGGCCAGTGCCCAGCCCGAGCATCTCTTACCGGTACCCTCAGACACTGGCCTGGGCTTTTGCCTTTGCCGCCTGGTCCGGCCACAATGGGGCCATGAAGCGTCTGTCCCTCCTGGTCCTGCTGTGGCTGCTGCCCGTCGGCACCGGACCGTTGGGAGCTTCGGCGGGCGGCGCAAAGGGAGCCGCAATGACCACGACGACAACGCAGGATCAGCGCAACCGCCAAGTGCTGCAGGCCGCCGAGAACGGTGATCTGGAACAGCTTCAGACTCTATTGAGGGCGGGCGCATCTGCCAACGCGGCCGACAGCACCGGGCGCACCGCGTTGACCTGGGCCGCCAAGGGGGACCATGTGGCGGTGGCCCGCGCCCTGATCGCGGCGGGGGCCAAGCCCGATCCCCAGGACAACGGGCGCAGCAACGCGCTGCTGGTGACGGGCGAAACGGGCAGCGTGGCCATGTTGCGCGAGGTGCTGAAGGCCAACCCTGACCTGACCCGCACCAACCGTTTCGGCGGCACGGCCCTGATTCCTGCCGCCGACCGGGGCCACCTGGCCTATGTGCGCGAGATCCTGCGGACCACCGACATCGACGTGAACCACGTCAACAATCTGGGCTGGACCGCCCTGCTGGAAGCCGTGATCCTGGGTGACGGCGGCCCCACGCACACCGAGATCGTGCGCGAACTGCTGGCCCACGGCGCAGACCGCCAGATCGCGGACCGCGAGGGCGTCACCCCGCTGCAACACGCCCGACAACGCGGTTACGCGGCCATGACGACGCTGCTTGAGGACGGGGCCAGCCAGAGCCAGGAGGACCAGCGCTGACGCTGGCGCTCCATGCATTCTGCTCAATGCATCCCGCGCCGCCGGGAGAGCTTGCGGTGGTACATCCGCTGATCGCTGAGCCTCAGCAGGTCGCCGGCTGTCTGGGCATCCTGCGGGTACTGGGCGTGTCCCATGCTGGCGCTGGCGTCCTCGAAGCCCTGGCACCGCAACTGCTCGTGAACCTGTCCCAGGCGGTCTCGCAGCGCGGCCTCGTCAAGCGGTTGGGTGGTCACGATGGCAAACTCGTCGCCGCCGATCCGGTAGGCCAGACCCGCCTCGCCGAACGCCTGAGTAAGCGACAGCGCGAACGCCTGAAGGAACCGGTCGCCCTGCGCGTGCCCCTGTGCGTCGTTCACGGCCTTGAGGCCGTCGAGATCAAAGGAGAGGACGGTGAACGGGGCGCGGCTCTCGGCAGACTGCCTGAGGGTGCGCTCCAGTCTTTGCTCCAGCGCCCGGCGGTTGCCCAGTTCGGTCAGGCTGTCGGTCAGGGCCAGCCGCTCGGCCTCCTGCCGGGCCTGCTCCAGTTCTCGGGTGCGCTCCACCAGCAGTTGCTCGAAGACCGTCAGCACATGGCTGGCGTCCTCCTGCTCCAGTGGCAACGGTTCCTCGCCCCAGTCGCCGCTGTGGGTGTCGGGCTGCGTCAGGACCTCCACGGCCGTCTCCACCAGATCCGGATCGAAGTGACTCCCGGTCTGCCGGCGAATCTCGTCCAGCGCCTCCTGCGTGCTCCAGGCCGCCTTGTAGGGCCGCACCTGGGTCAGGGCATCGAACACGTCGGCCAGCGCCACGATCCGGCCAGACAGCGGAATCTGGGTGGCCTGCAGCCCCCGCGGGTAGCCGCTGCCGTCCCAGCGCTCGTGGTGGGTCAGGGCAATTTCCTCGGCCAGCCGCAGCAGTTCCGAGCGTCCGCCCGACAGGATGCGCGCCCCGATCAGGGTGTGGGTCTGCATCTGGCGGAATTCGGCGCTGTCCAGCTTGCCCGATTTGAGCAGCACGCTGTCGGGAATGCCGATCTTGCCCACGTCGTGCAGCCGCGCCGCGATGCCCAGCACGTTGGCCCGCCCCTCCGGCCAGCCCAGGGCCAGCGCAATCCGGGCCGAGGTGCGCCCCACCCGCCGGGTGTGTTCCCCGGTGGTGTCGTCACGGTATTCGGCGGCCATGGCCAGCCGCGTCACCACTTCCTGCTGGGCGCGGGCCAGCTCGGCAGTCCGCACGCGCACCTGCTCCTCGGCGCGTTGCCGGCCCTCATGCTCCACGTCGGTGCGGACCCGGTAGATCTCGGCGTCGTGCCGGGCACGCTCGACCTCGAACTGGATACTGAGGTTGCGGGTCTGCCGGTCACGCTCGGCATTGAACAGTTCACGCTCGATACGGGTCAGCTCGCGGCTGTGGGTCAGTGCCTCGGCCAGACTGCCGCGCCGCTCGAAATACTCGGCCAGCGCCTCATGGGCCTCAGCCTGCTCCTTGACCGACTGGATGCCGACAGCCAGTTCCAGGGCCGCGTTCAGCTCCTGATGGGCCGCATCCAGCTCGCCCTGGCGCAGATGCAGCCGCCCCAACTGCAAGCGGACTTCCAGTTCACCCTGCTTGGAGCCGATCTCCAGCGCGATCACCAGCGCCTCACGGATGGTCTGCGAGGCCAGCGCGAGTTCTCCGGTCTGACTGTACAGGTTGCCTAGGCTGTCCAGCGCGCTCAACTCGCCCACTTGGTACCTCAGCTCTCGGCTTAGTTTCAGGGCCAGCTGCAAGTATTCGAGTGCGCGGTCAAACTGTTGCGCGTCTAGACAGCACATGCCGAGGTTAAGGCTGGCCGTGGCCTGCATCCGCCGGTCCCCAGACCCCACCGCAGACTTATAGGCCGCCTCCATCACCTCAATGGCCAGGTCGTTGTCCCCCCGCATGCTGTGGACGTGGGCCAGATTGTGCAGGATGGGGGTTTCCAGCTTGAGGTCGGCCGGTTGCGTTTTGTAAAGCGTGTAAGCGCGGGTCAGTGACCTGACGGCCTCATCGTACTGCCCGAACCACATCTGAATATTGCTGATGTTGATCAGGCAGTGAATCTGCCCCGTGACGTGCTGCTCGTCTTCCCGCAGTTGCAGGGCCTGATGCAACAGCCCAAGGGCTTCCGTCACCCTGCCCTGATGGTGGTTGACGATGGCAAGATGGTTCAGCGCCGTTGCCTGGATGCCCTGGCCCTCTGGCTCGTTCTGCGCGAGACGAACCGCCTGTTCCAGATGCCATGCGGCCTCATCGAACCGTCCGAGATCAAGCTGCAGCTTGCCCGCAAGGCTGTGGGCCTCGGCCCCGGCAATGGGTTGGTCCAGTCGTTCAAAATGCTCGGTGCTGCGGCAGAACGCAGCCAGCGCCTCCGCTTGCTGACCACTGGCCAGGAGTGCCCGGCCCAGCAACACCTGGCTTTCGGCAGCCTCACTGGAACCGGGAGTCCCGGCCAGAGCGCAGCAGGTCTGCGCCAGCGCCAGCGCCTGCGCCGGATCGACGTCCAGTAATTCGGGGATGGCGCGTTGCAGGGCCTGAAGCTGGGTCTGGGGCGGCCCAGGTGGCGGCGCAGACGTGGAGCGGCGGCTGATGGTCATGCTGGGTGCTCCTCAGTCGTCGCTGGCAGAGTCGAGGAACCGCACCAGATCCAGACGGCCCTTTTCCCCCAGCTTGTCCTTATACGGATTGTTGGCACTGATTTTGTAGATGTCCGCCGCATTCTCGGTCATCTCCTCGATCAGTTCCCCTGAAGCGAGCTGCTGTCCCAGTGCCAGTGCCAGACCGCCGCTCGCCATCGGCGCGGCCATCGAGGTGCCGCTCCAGGCCGCCATCCGTCCGTCCGGTGCCGGGGCATACACGTTTTCGCCGGGGGCCACCAGTTTCAGTTTGTCCGAGTAGTTGGAGAAGCTGGACTTGACGTCGTTCAGATCGACGCTGCCGACACTCAGGCTGTAATCGCCACTGTCTTTGGCCGTTGCGTCCGCTGCCGGATAGGTGATCTTGTTCAGGTTGCTGTTTCCTGCTGATGACACCACCAGCACTCTGCTGCGCGTGACCTTTTTAATGGCGTCCTGCACAATCTTTGAGTTCTCACTGCTGCCCAGGCTCAAGTTGATGACGTTGGCCCCGTGGTCGGCGGCCCACAGGATCGCCCGCGCCACCATGATCACGTCCCCGGAACCGTCCGAGCCGAGAACACGCAGTGGCATAATCTTTGCGCCTGGGGCCACCTGCAAGACGATGCCCGCGACATTGCTGCCATGCCCGTAGCCGCCGACGCCGAAGGTGCCCTCGTCTTGTGGCATCGTGTCACCATCGTAGAAGTCATACCAAGTGGATGGAGCCGAGAGTGAATTGCTGAAGGCAGGATGCTGGAGGTCCAGACCAGTGTCGATGACGGCCACGGTAACACCCGCGCCCAACTTGGGGGCCATGTGCTGCGCTTCTTCCAAGCGAATCTTCTGCCACAGCTTGGTGTTCTCGGGTAGCTGAGTGAATTGTCCACCCGCCCACATGCTGATTCGTCCACCCGCCCACATGCTGATTCGTCCGCCCGCCCACATGCTGATTCGTCCGCCCATCGTGGCCGTCATTTTTCCGCCGCCGCCGAAAACATCCTTGTTCGGCTCGATGTACATCGTCCGGTCACTCTGGGCACGCAGGGGCTGGCCGTCCGCCTGCGACTTCAGGCCCATGATGGCCATGCAATTGATCTCGTCGCCGCTAGAACACCCGTCTTCAGCCCAGCTCAACACCGCGCCGCCCACGGCAGCGGCCAGGCTCTGCGGCGTATCCCCGGCCTGAAGGGGAACCATAGCAACCTGGACAAAGCGTTCCTGGGCAACAGGCGTAGCGGCAGGGGGGGGCGTGCTGGGCACGTCGGCAGTAGGGGCCGTGTTGGAACATGCAGACAGCAGACCAAGCGTCAACAGGCTGAGAGCGGCAATCTTGTTCGTCATGGTGTGTCTCCTTGCAATCGGGCATACAGGATGAGCTTTAGGCCTTTGAGCTTGCCTGACGTCCTCTTACAGATTTCACACCCGATTTGAGAGAAATTTCATGAAGCGACTCCGCTAGCCTGAGATGGATATTCCATCGGCTAAAGGGCTAACCAGGCTACACAATGTTAAGTTTTCTTCATTTTGAGAGGACGTGATAGCGAGAGGTTCGATACCTCAGAGGTCTGCGAAGTGTGGAGTCGACTTGATCTCTGACGTTCGGATCTAAAGTAAAAGAGTGCCTCTTCCGTCGTTTGGTCGGAAGAGGCACTCTTGTTTTGTCAAATACAGCTACACGGTGAGATCAGCCTGCCCACATGCTCATCTTCCCGTCCATATGCACCCCACCTGCGGGCGTGTCGCTCTGGGCGCTGAGGGGGCCGGCAGAAGCCGTGCCCACCAGCACCAGGGCCGCGATAAAAGCGGTCATCAATTTCTTCATTGTTCACCTCCTGGGTTTTGGATGGCTGGAGATGAACAGCGCCCAGTTCCAGGCTGTCAACGATTTGCGTGCTGATTGGGGGGGTGTTTAGCAGGCGTCGGGGGGGGTATCGGCGTCAAGCAGCAGCAAGCGAATCTGCAATGCATCCGCTCCAGAGCCAGACTGTCTCAACGGCCTGTGGACTTAGCGGGCCGCCCCAAAAAAGCTAGAAGCCCTTCTGAATTTCAGAAAAGGCCTCCGGCTGTTGGAGTCTGCTCAGCAGAACAGAGTTGGGTTGCGTTGAACTTTATTCGCTGACAGGCAGCGTGACCACTTCTGGGAAGGCCTCAGTGTTCAGACGGGCGATCTGGGAATCCAGGTACTTCTGAGCGGCCTCGCCGGACAACTGTTGGCGGATCAGCGGCGCGGCCTCGGCCAGCGGGGGTACGCCTGCGTCGGTGCGCTTGGTGACCACCAGAACGTGGTACCCGAAGTCCGACTTCACCGTCTGAACCTCGCCGACTGGCCCGCTGAAGCTGGCCTTGTCGAAGGTGTCCACCATCTGCCCCGGACCAAAGCAGCCCAGGTCACCGCCCTGCGGCGCGCTGCCAGGGTCCTGGCTCTTCTCGGCGGCGATCTTGGCGAAGTCCGCGCCACCTTTCAATTCCGCCACAATGGCCTTGGCCTCGGCCTCGGTGGGCACCAGGATGTGCTTGACGCAGGCTTCGGCCTCGCGGCTCAGCGCGTCGCGGTTCAGCTGATAATACCCGGCCACCACGGCGTCCCCGAACTTGAACCGCTCCTGCAGACTGTCCAGGTAGGCCCCCACCAGGGCCTGCCGTCCCAGCTCGGCGCGCAGGTCTTCAGGGGTGCGGTAGCCGGTGGCGGCCAGCGCCTCGGCGAACGCCTCATCGGTCTCGAAATTGCCGCGCGCCTCCTCAAACTGCTGGTCCACGGCGGCCTGATCCACCTTGGCCCGCGACTGGGCCAGCTGGGTTACGGCGCGGTCCCGCAGAAACTGCTTGAGGAATTCCGGGCGGGCCTCGGCGAACTCGGCCAGATAGGAGTCCTCGAAGGGAATGCCCTGGGCGTTGACCACGCGGGCGGCGGCGATGCGGAACGCCTGATCGAAGTCCGCCAGGGTGTAGGTCTGCGTGCCCACCTTGCCCACCACCGCTGCCGGATCGCCCGTACTGACCGGCGCTGCGGGGGCAGCGGGCGTTTCGGGGGCTGGGGTGGTGCTTTCCGGGGCGGTGGGGGCCGGCGCAGGAGCGGGAGGAGCGGTCTGGGCCAGGGCGACGCCGCCGAGCAGCGCCAGGGTCAGCAGGATTTTCTTCACGCCCGGCAGTTTAGCCTGCGCGGCGACGAGGGATGGTGGCACAGGGCGGATGCGGCGGGCCGACGCCCCGATGCCGGGACGCGCGGGCGCGTGTCGCCGCCCCCCCTGATACAATCCGCCCCGTGCGCCTGAAGCTCCTGGAAACCACCGATCCGCGCGTTTACGACGACGCCGTGCGGAGTATGCCGATCACCAGCGCCCTGCAGGGCTGGGGCTACGGCGAGGCGCGGCGGGTGCTGGGCCAGATCCCCATGCGTTTTCTGATCGTGGACGACTCGGGGCGCACGGTAGGGGCACTGCAACTGCTGCGCAAGCGGCTGGTGCCGGGCTTCAGCACGCTGTACGCGCCGCGCGGCCCGGCGCTGGAAAGCCTGGAGTTGCTGCCCGCCGTGGCCGAGGCGGTGAGGGCAATCGCCAAGCCGGGCGACGCCCTGCTGAAGATCGAGCCGCCCGTGCCGATCAGTGCTGGGCCGCTGCCCGCCGAGGAGGGCAGCCAGATTCCAGAGGCTTACGGCCCGTTCCGCCGCGCCGAGTCCGAGCAGCCCGAACACACCATCCTGGCGGACCTGAGCCGCACAGAGGACGAACTGTTCGCCGGCCTGCACAGCATGGCCCGCCGCAACGTCCGCACCGCGCAGAAGCTGGGCGTGGTGGCGGGCCGCGACGACGACTTCGGTGCCTTCTGGGAGATCTTCACCGCCACCAACGAGCGGGCCAAACTGGGCGCGTATCCCCGCGCGTACTACGAAACCCTGCTGCGCGAGGGCAACGCCCACGGCGGCGAGGCGTACCTCGTGCTGTCGCGGCACCAGGGCAAGGCGCTGGCGGGGGGCTTTTTCCTGGGCATGGGCAGCGGCACGTATTACCTGTTCGGCGGCAGCGTGCGCGACGACCGCGTGGACGAGGCGGGCAAGCCGCTGAAAGACAGCAAGGCCCCCGACGCCTTCTACTGGAACGCCATGCTGGACGCCAAGGCACGCGGCTACACGTTGTTCGATTTCTGGGGTATTCCGCGTGTTCTGGACGAGGAGAAGCACTCGTTCGGGGTGTTCAAGATGAAACTGAAATTCAGCGAGCAGCGGGCGTGGTACCCCGCCTACGATCTGCCGCTGAATGCTGCCGCCCCGGCCATCGTCAAGGCCCTGCGCTGGCGCAAGACGCAGAACAACAAGCGCAAGCGCGGCAGTGCTGAGGACGTGCTGTAGGGACGCTCCTCGCAACTTGACCCGCCCTGCCAATACGACGGGGAGCGGGTGAGTCAGTTCATCAGCTTCATGTCACGGGGCACCGCGCCCAGCAGCACGTCCAGACGGTCCAGCAGGCCAGGAGCACGCAGGGCGTCCTCGCGGCCCTGGCCGCCCAGGCCCGGCAGCAGGTTGGCGGCAAAACTTGCGAGCAGCGTGGGGTCTTCGGGGGCGTTGGCGCGGATCAGGTCCGCCTCGGCGGGGCGCAGGCGCAGCAGGTCGCTGAGCAGCTTGCGGGCGCTGGCCTGCACCACCTGTTCCTGACCGGGCGGGGCGGCCTCCAGCGGCCACAGCCGGACCTCGGCACTCAGGTAGGGGTGGCTGAAGTCGAAGGCCTCCACCGTGAAGCGCTCGCCGCCCACCACCACGATGGTGCTGGTGCCGTCCTCGTGGGTCTCGGCCTGCTGCAGGTGTGCCAGCGTGCCTACCCTGGAAACCCGCTCATGAAAGGGCGTCGGGATCTCCTCCGAGGTGTCCAGGATCTGCACGATGCCGAACGGCTCGCCGCTGGCCTGCGTCTGCGCGAGCAACGCACGGTAGCGCTGTTCAAAGACGTACAGCGGCAGCACCACGCCTGGGAACAGCACCAGGTTGGGCAGGGGAAACAGGGGAACGGTCATCTGGCCCTCATGGTGCGCCCGATGTGCCGCAGGGACTTGAGCGCACCCCACAATAGAACCGTAAAAAGCGCGGGGATTCAGCCGGATTGTTCGCTGCCACCATTCTTTTTCACACGTCTGGCCCGTCTGGGTGGGGGGGGCGGCGGGGCGTTCCAGGCCTGCAACTGCGGCGCCGACGCGCCCAGCTCCAGCAGCGTCTGGGTGTCCTGCGGCGTCAGCGCCGCGCCCGGCAGCAAGTCGGGGCGCCGCGCCAGCGTTCGGGCCAGCGCCTGCTCCCGCCGCCAGCGGGCCACTGCGCCGTGGTTGCCGCCGCGCAGCACCTCCGGGACGCTCTGGCCGCGCCATTCGGGCGGGCGGGTGTATTCAGGGTAGTCCAGCAGGCCGCTGCTGAAGCTGTCGGTGCGGTGCGACTCGGGGTCACCGATCACGCCGGGCCGCAGGCGGGCCACCGCTTCCAGCACGCAGGCCGCCGCCGCCTCGCCGCCCATCATCACGAAGTCGCCGATGCTCAGCTCACGGGTGACCAGACCCTCGGTGCGGGCGTCGAAGCCCTCGTAGCGCCCGCACAAAAACGCCAGATGGGCTTTTTGCGCCAGTTCCTCGGCCACCGCCTGGGTAAAGGGCTGCCCCGCCGGGGTCAGCAGGATCACCTCGTCCGCCGGGGGCAGGCTGGCGAGGGCGCGCTCGGCCACGTCCACCCGGATCACCATGCCCGCGCCGCCGCCGTAGGGCGTGTCATCGACTTTCAGGTGCCGGTTGTCCGAGAAGTCGCGCAGGTGCACCAGATTCACGTGCAGCAGTCCGCGTTCCCTGGCCTTGCCGAGAATCGCCTCGCCCGCGAAGGGGGCCAGCAGCTCCGGAAAAAGGGTTAAAAACGAGAAGGTTAACATGGAGAAAGGCTCAAGCGCCGTCCCGATCCGGTTCGGCTATGTTCTCGTCGGCCTCGCCCAGCAAGCCTTCCGGCGCGTCGGCAGTCAGCGAGAGCGACTGCGGGCGCTGCTTGGCATTCAGGTGGACCGTGACATATGGCGCCTGCAGCGGAATCAGCGCCTCCCCGCCGCCGTGCGTGACCACCAGCAGGTCCTGATGTCCGGCGTCCAGCACATCTTTCACCGTTCCCAGTTCCACACCTTCCGCGTCGCTGAGGGTCAGGCCGCGCAGTTCGTGGAAGTAGTACACCCCGTCTTCGGGGATGGGCAGTTCGTCGTCGGCGGCGTAGACGTTCAGGCCGCGCAGCGCCTCGGCCCCCTCGCGCGAGGACAGGCCCGCCAGTTGCAAGGCCACGCCGGGAGCCAGCGGGGTGGTCCGCATGATCTTGAGCCAGCCGCGTCCCTCGACGTAGACCCGTTTGAGCCCCCTAAACTGCGCGGCGTCTCCCAGCACGTACACCTTGACGCCTCCCTGGACGCCGTGCGGTCCCAGGAAGTGACCCAGGCGGGTGACTTCGGTGCCGGCGGTGTTCGCTTCGCTCATGGTCAACCCTTGCGCGGGGCGTCCAGATCGACGTTCACGCGCTCGCGGGGATCGCTGGCGGCGCGCACCAGCGTGCGGATCGCCTGAATGACGCGGCCCTGCCGTCCGATCAAGCGGCCTTCCTCGCCGGGGGCGACGCGCACCATGACGGTGGGGCCGCGCTTGACCACGCGCACCAGCGACGGCTGATCCACCACACTTTGTGCCAGGAACAGGGTCAGGTCAGTCGGATCGCTCTTCATGGCGTGCATTCTAAAGGGCGCGGTGTGACGCAACGCTGACAGGGGAGGGGCCGGCATGAAAAAAGGCCCCCGCAGGGGCCTCTCGTCTTGAAGTGTGCGCTCAGGAGAACTTGACGCCCTGGGACTTCAGCAGGCGGCGGGCGGTGTCGGTGGGCTGCGCGCCGACGCCGATCCAGTACTGGGCGCGCTCGGCGTTGACCTTCAGGTACGTCTCGGAGGTCTTGCGGGGGTCGTAGTGACCCAGGTTCTCGATGTAGCCGCCGTCACGGGAAACGCGGCTGTCGGTCACGACGATGCGGTAGTGGGGGTTGTGGGTGGAACCGAAGCGGGACAGGCGAATCTTGACCATGATGGAAAACCTCTGATGTATTTCGGTGATGTTGAAGGTGTTGCACCCGCAAGGATGGCGGGGATCATACGGGCCGACAGCAGCCAACCGGGCCGCGCACCGAAGAAGAGTATCAGAGCCGGGGACCGGGAGGCAAGAGGCCGCGCTCCCTCTGCGCCGGGCCGCTGGGGAGAGGGGGTGCCTGAAGCCGCCATGAATGCCCGGTCAAGGGGCCTGAAGCTCAACCGGCGCCAGGCCAGGCCGCCGCCCTCCAGGATAGGCGGTGAGCGCCCATGACCCAGGCCCCCTTCCACAACCGCCAGGACGCCGGACGGCAGCTCGGTGCCCACCTGATCGGCCTGCACCCCTGGCCGGATACCGTGGTCCTGGGCCTGCCGCGCGGGGGCGTGCCGGTGGCCGCCGGGGTGGCCCGTGCGCTGGGCGCCCCACTGGATATCTTCGTGGTCCGCAAATTGGGATTGCCGGGCCACGCCGAGGTGGCGATGGGGGCCATCGCGCCCGGCGGCGTGCGCGTGCTGAACGATGAGCTGGTGCGGGGCCTGGGCGTGTCGGCAGGGGCCATCGCCGCCGCCGAGGCCCGCGAGGCTGCGGAGCTGGCCCGCCGCGAGGCGGTGTACCGGGCGGGCCGCGCGCCTCTGGGGCTGGCCGGACAGACCGCACTGCTAATCGACGACGGCGTGGCCACCGGCTTTACCCTGCGGGCGGCCCTGCAGGCGGTGCGGGCCTTGCTCCCCCCTCCTCTGGCCCCTGCCCGCGTGGCGGTGGCCGTCCCGGTGGCCCCGCCCGAAACCTGCCGGGAGCTGGAGTCGCTGGCCGACGAGGTGATCTGCCTGCACACCCCACCTGGGTTCTCCGCGGTGGGGCAGTTCTACCGCGACTTCGCCCAGACGACCGACGCCGAGGTCCGCGCCTGTCTGGACCGCGCCCACGACCCCTGAAGCCTGAGAGGGAGGACCGACCATGACCCAGCCCGACGACACCATCACCCGCGTCCTGCAGGCGGCGGCCCATCCGTTGAGCGGCGCCTCCAGCGATTATGACGGCCTGCTGGAGCGCACCGGAGACGCCCGTTTCGTCCTGATCGGCGAGGCGTCGCACGGCACGCACGAGTTCTACCGCGAGCGCGCCCGTCTGACGCGCCGCCTGATCGACGAACGCGGCTTCACGGCCGTGGCGGTGGAGGCCGACTGGCCCGACGCCTACCGCGTGAACCGCTACGTGCGCGGTCAGGGCGAGGACGGCGGCGCCCTAACCGCGCTGGGCGACTTCGAACGCTTCCCGCGCTGGATGTGGCGCAACGAGGACGTGCAGGACTTCGTGGCGTGGCTGCGGGATCACAATCGGCGGCGGCCGGGGCAGATGGTGGGCTTCTACGGCCTGGACCTGTACAGCCTGCACCGCTCGCTGGCTGCGGTGATCGGGTACCTGGAGAGCGTGGACCCGGAAGCGGCGGACCGGGCCAGACGGCGCTACGCCTGCTTCGAGGAGTTCGGCGACAACCCGCAGGCCTACGGCTACGCCACCGAGTATGGGCGCTGGGAGCCTTGCGAGGATCAGGCCGTCGCGCAGCTGCTGGAACTGCGGCGGCGTGAGGCCGAGCTGGCACGCGGCGGCATTCTGGCCGAGGACGAACACTTCTACGCCGAGCAGAACGCCCGCCTGGCCGCCAACGCCGAAACGTACTACCGCTCGATGTTCCGGGGGCGTGACCAGTCGTGGAACATCCGCGACTCGCATATGGCCGAGACCCTGGCCGCCCTGCTGAGACACGGCGAGGGCCAGGGCCGTCCGCAGAAGATCGTGGTCTGGGCGCACAACTCGCATCTGGGCGACGCGCGGGCCAGCGAGATGGGCTGGCGGCGCGGCGAACTGAGCCTGGGGCAGCTGGTGCGCGAGCGCTGGCCGGAGGACACCTTCATCGTCGGGCAGACCACCCACGCGGGCCGCGTGACCGCCTCGGACGGCTGGGACGCGCCCGCCCGGGCCAGGACGGTGCGCCCCGGACTGGAAGGCAGTCTGGAAGACCTGCTGCACAGGGTAGGGGCGGGCGGCAGTCAAAACTTCTGGCTGGATCTGCGCGATCAGGCCGTGGCGGCCAGCCTGGGCGCCGAACGGTTGCAACGCTTTATCGGCGTGATCTACGCCCCGCAGACCGAGCGTTACAGCCACTACGTCCACACCTGCCCGGCGAGGATGTACGACGCCCTGCTGCACTTCGACCACACGGCGGCGCTGGTGCCGCTGGACCGCACGCCGGGCGAGCAACCAGCCCGCGAGGTCCCGGACACCTTTCCGACCGGCGAGTAGGGAGCTGGCAGTAGAGGAGCGGTGGCCCTGTGCCATGCTGCTGCAAAGGAGCGCTGATCTTTTCATGAGCGACACCCCGTCCAGAGACATCCCGTCTGGCGATCCCCATTCCAGGCAGGCCGAGCTGCTTGGCCTGCTGGCCGCCCAGGTGGGGGCCCACAGCCGCCTGCCGGTGTACCTGCAGCTGCGGCAGGCGCTGGCGCAGACCATTCACGACGGCACGCTGCGGCCCGGCGACGCTCTGCCCGCCGTGCGCGCGGTGGCCTCGGCACTGGGGCTGGCCCCCAACACGGTGGCCAAGACCTACGCCCTGCTGCAGGACGACGGCCTGACCGAGAACCGCGCCGGAGCAGGCACGCGGGTGCGGATGGACAGCGCGGCGGGCCAGCGCGGCGCCCTGCTGGACCTGCGCCGATGCCTGCAGGAGTTGAGGGCCGCCGGGATCAGTGCACAGACCCTGCGCGCCATCACCGAGGAAGAACTGGCAGATTAATCGTCCATAAGTGTACTTGGTACACAATCGGCGGGCAGGGTAGGATGAGCCCCATGACCTCAGCCACCGAAGCGAGTCTCGAACAGCTCAGCATCAACACCATCCGCACCCTGTCCATCGACGGCGTGCAGGCCGCCAACAGCGGGCACCCCGGCGCGCCGCTGGGCATGGCCCCGATGGGCTACGTGGTCTGGCAGGATTTCCTGCGCCACAACCCCAGCAATCCGCACTGGCCGGGCCGCGACCGCTTCGTGCTGTCGGCGGGGCACGCCAGCATGCTGATCTACAGCCTGCTGCACCTGACCGGCTATGACATGCCGCTGCAGGAGCTGAAAAACTTCCGGCAGTGGGGCAGCAAGACGCCCGGCCACCCGGAGTTCTTCCACACGCCGGGGCTGGACGCCACCACCGGGCCGCTGGGCCAGGGCGCGGCGATGACGGTGGGCATGGCGATGGCCGAGCGCCACCTGGCCGCGCAGTACAACCGCGAAGGCTTCGAGATCTTCAACAACTACACCTACAGCATCATGGGCGACGGCGACCTGCAGGAGGGCGTGAACCACGAGTCCGCCGCGCTGGCGGGGCACCTCAAGCTGGGCCGGCTGATCTGGTTCCACGACGACAACCGCATCCAGCTGGACACCGAGACCGAGAAGGCCGAGTCCGAGGACACCGCCCAGCGCTACCGCGCCTACGGCTGGGAAGTGCTGAAGGTGGAAGACGGCACCAACCTCGAAGAACTCCGCGCGGCGATCATCAACGCCCGCAACAACACCTCTCAGCCCACCCTGATTCAGGTGCGGACCATCATCGGCTTTGGCAGCCCGCGCGCCGGGACCAGCAAGGCGCACGGCGAGCCGCTGGGCAAGGAAGGCGTGGAAGCCACGAAAGCCGCGCTGGGCTGGGACTATCCCCCCTTCACGGTGCCGGACGAGGTGGCCGCGCACATGGACGCCCGCGAACGCGGCGCGGCGCAGGAGCAGGAGTGGCAGGCCCTGATGGACGCCTACCGCGCCGCGCACCCGGATCTGGGCAAAGAGGTGGACGCGCTGCTGGCCCGCGAACTCCCGGCCAATCTGGAAGGCAGCCTGCCCAGCTACGAACCCGGCGGCAAGGCGATGGCGACACGCAACGCCAGCGGTGAGGTGATCAACGCGCTGGCCGCCGTGGTGCCCGGACTGATGGGCGGCAGCGCGGACCTTTCGGGCAGCACCAAGACCACCATCAAGGACGGCGGCATGCTGAACCACGACCACTACGCCGGGCGCAACGTCTACTTCGGCGTGCGCGAGTTCGGCATGGCCGCCGCCGCCAACGGCCTCTCGCTGTACGGCGGGGTGCGCCCGCTGGTGGGCACCTTCCTGGTGTTCGCCGATTACCTCAAGCCCGCCTTCCGTCTGTCGGCCATCCAGATGCAGCCGGTGACCTATGTCCTGACCCACGACAGCATCGGGCTGGGCGAGGACGGCCCCACCCACCAGCCCATCGACCAGCTCGCCATGCTGCGCGCCGTGCCGGGAGCGCACGTCATCCGCCCCGCCGACGCCAACGAAACGGCTACTGCGTGGCAGATGGCCCTGGAATACGAGAAGGGGCCGACCGCGCTGGCGCTGACCCGCCAGGACCTGCGCATCCTGCCGCGCAACCCCGAAGGCGTGAAGAAGGGCGCGTACGTGGTGCAGGACGCCGAGGACCCCGCCGTGATCCTGGTGGCCAGCGGCTCCGAAGTGGGGCTGGCACTGGACGCCGCCGAGGCGCTGAAAGGTGAGGGCACCGCCGCCCGCGTCGTCTCGATGCCGTGCATGGAAGTCTTCCGCGAGCAGGATGGAGGCTACCGCGACCGCGTGCTGACCCCCGGCGTCAAGCGCGTCGCCATCGAGGCCGCCGCCAAGTCCCCGTGGTACGAGTGGGTGGGCCTGGACGGCGCGGTCATCGGCATGGAGACCTTCGGGGCCAGCGCGCCCGCCGACATCCTGTTCGAGAAGTTCGGCTTCAGCGTGGAAAACGTGGTGAAGGTGGTCAAGAGCATTCTTTGAGCCCCGTCTCCGCACAGAAAGTCCCCCGGCGAGATGCTGGGGGACTTTCTGTTGGGGAGACGGGCGCAGGTCCGAAGTTCGGCTACCGCCCGCGCCGCCGCATCACCGCGCGTTCCAGCCACGTGATCACGGCGTAGATCAGCACGCCGAAGAGGATCAGCAGGGCGATGGCGGCGAACTGCGCGGCCTTGTTCTGGTAGGTGCCGGCCACCTGCACGGCCAGCCCCAGCCCCTCCTGGTTGGCGTCCACGAATTCCCACACCACCGCGCCGATCAGGGCGAGGCTGGCGGCCAGACGCAGGCCGCCCAGCATCACCGGCAGGGCGCCGGGCAGTTCCAGCCGCGTCAGGCGCTGCAGCGCGGTGGCGCGCAGGCTGCCGAACAGCTCGTAAAAGGTGCGGTCCACCTCGCGCACGCCGACCAGGGTGGCGATCATGATCGGGTACAGGGCGCTCAGGGCCGACACCACCACCGCCGGCACGAAGCCGAAGCCCAGCCACGACACCAGCAGCGGCGCGAGAATCACGATGGGCGTGCTCTGCGCGGCGATGATGAATGGGCTGAAGAAGCGCTCCAGCGGCCGGAATTTCGCCAGCGGGTACCCGATCACCACGCCCACCAGACCCCCGATCACCAGCCCCGCCAGCGCCGTGCGGGCCGTGACCCAGAAGGCGGCGGCCAGCTCCGGAAAGGTGCCCGTCAGTTCGCGCCACACGGCGGCGGGCGTGGGCAGCAAGAAGGGCTGGTTCAGACGGGTGGCGGCCAGCTGCCAGCCCAGCAGGCCCAGCGCGATGGCCGCCAGCGGCAGCAGCCCCGACAGGCTCAGGCGCTCGCGGGCGGGCGTTCGCAGCCGGGTGCTGTCGCCGGTGCCCAGCACGCCGCGCAACCTTGCTTCCAGGCCGTCGGTGTAGGCGCTGACCCGGCCCTCGCCGCGCGTGTCCAGGATCTCCACGATCCGGCCGTTGCGCAGCACCGCCACCCGGTCGGCCAGCCACACCGCCTCGCGGATGGAGTGGGTCACCAGTACGGTGGTGCGCCCGGTCTTCTCGTGCAGGTGCCGCAGCTCGTCGTTGAAGCGCTCGCGCACCAGGGCGTCCAGGGCGGCAAACGGCTCGTCCAGCAGCAGCACGTCGCCGCTCTGGGCCAGCGCGCGGGCCAGCGCCACCCGCGCCCGCATGCCGCCCGACAGGTGCGCCGGGAAGTAGCCCGCGTAGGCGTCCATGCCCACCAGATGCAGCGCCTCTTTCGGGGGCAGGCCGCCTCCGGCCCCCAGATCGGCGGGCAGGGCCACGTTGCGCAGCGCCGTGCGCCACGGCAGCAGGCGGTAATCCTGAAACACCAGGGCCGGGGCCGACTCCACCCGAACCGTGCCGGACAGCGGGGCCAGCAATCCGGCGATCACCCGCAGGAGGGTGCTTTTGCCCCCGCCACTGGGGCCGATCAGCGCCAGGAATTCGCCCCGGCGCACGTCCAGCGTGACGCCGTTCAGGATCATCTCGCTGCCCAGGCGCACACTCACGTCCTCCAGCACGATGGGCGCGTCGGCGGGTGGGGCAGGCGGCTGTTCGGCGGCGGGGGCGCTCATGCTTCCAGCGGCTCCTGAAGCTGTGGCTCCTGGGCGGGCGCCCGGCGGGGACGGCCCAGCGTGTTGACCAGCACCACCCCGGCCACCGCCACCGCGCCGCCCAGCAGCGTGACGGGCCGCGGCAGCTCGCCCAGCCACACCATCGCGATCAGAATAGCCAGCACCGGGCTGACGTAGAGAAACGACGTGGTGGTGCTGGCCGGCACCCGTGACAGCGCGAAGGTCCAGGTCAGGTACGCCAGCGCCGAGGGAAACAGTCCCAGGTAGATCAGGGCCAGATGGGCCGAGAGCGGCGCGGCCCGCAGCTCGCCTGCAAAACCGGGCAGAAAGACCAGCAGGGGCAGGGCGCCCAGCAGCAGGGACCACACCGTGAAGTGCAGCGGATTCATGCGCCGCAGCAGCGGTTTCTGAAACACGAAGTAGATGCTGGTGAACAGCGCCGCGCCCAGGATTAACAATGCGCCCTGCGTGAAACTCACGCCCTGACCGCTGCCCAGCACGATCAGGGCCACGCCGCCCAGGCTGACCAGCGTGCCCAGCCAGCCCAGCGCGTTCAGTCGCTCGCCCCCAAACCGGGTGGCCAGCAGCGCCGTGATCACCGGCCCCGCCGCGATGATCAGGCTGGCGGTGCCGGCGGGCACGCTGACCTCCCCGGAATTGAGCAGGACGTGGTACAGCGTGATGCCCATGAAGCTGAGGCCGAAGATGCGGGCCAGATCGCCCTTTCCAGGCAGCGGAATGCGCGTGACCAGCGCGTACACGCCCAGCGCCACCGCCGCCACCCCAAAGCGGTACAGCGTCAGGTGGCCCGGCGAGAACGCCTCCAGGCCTGCCCGGATGCCCGCAAAAGCCGAGGCCCAGAACACCAGGGTCACCAGGATGGCCGTCAGCGACAGGGGGTCCAGACCTTCGTGGTGGGGGGACGGGAGAGCGCTCATACGCCCGCCAGCCTAGAGCATGGCGCGGGTTTGAAGGGGGAGTCGATCCCGCCTTTTACCCTGCCGGCCAGCCTGAGCCTTTCCAGCTCAACCCCAGGTCAAGGGCCGCACACCTTCTGCCGGCAGAAGTGCGCCAGGATACCCCCACCACACATTCAGGACTTCACATTCAGGACCTTCAGGAGGTCACGCCACATGGGAGAAGGAAAACCCGCCAGCACCCCCATCGACATGGATACCCACGAGGGCGGCGCGGCCAGCACCTACGGGGCCAACACCAACCTCGATCCACAGTTGCAGGGTGGCCCGGCCACCGCCTCTGACCGCGCGGCCACCGACCAGATTGAGGAGCAGCATGAACAGCAGGGCACACCCGGCGCCGAACCCGAGTCTCCCGAATCCTGACCCTCAGGTGAGGCGGGCGCCGCAGCCGGACGCGCACATTCTGGATTGGTTTACCTTTCACCGCTTCCCCACCCCCAACCCGTAGACTGCCGCTGAACGGAGGATCAACCATGACAAAAACAGAAGACAGTGGAATGGACCAGACCCGTCTGATCGGTGGCGCAGCCGGCGGTGCCCTGCTGCTGATGGGCCTGCGCAAGCGCGGTGTGCTGGGCCTGGGCATGGCGGCGGTGGGCGGTTACCTGGCCTACCGTGCGGCCACCGGCAATGATCCGGTGATGGCGGCGGTGGGCGGCGGCGGCGCGGCCACGGCCAAGCCCATCTTCGTGGAGCACAGCGTCGTGATCGACCGGCCCACGCAGGGCGTCTACGACTACTGGCGCAAGCTGGAAAACCTGCCCCGGATCATGAGCCACCTGGAAAGCGTGACCGAGCTGGACGACAAGCGCAGCCGCTGGGTGGCCAAGGCCCCGCTGGGCACCCACGTCGAGTGGGAAGCCGAGATCGTCAACGACAAGCCGGGTCAGCGCATCGGCTGGCACTCGCTGCCCGGCGCCACGGTAGACAATGCGGGCAGCGTGCAGTTCGAGGAACTGCCCAACGGCGGCACCCGCGTACACGTGGCCCTCAGCTACCGCCCCCCGGCCGGACCGCTGGGCGCCGCCGTCGCCAAGCTGTTCGGCGAGGAGCCCAGCCAGCAGATCGCCGAGGACCTGCAGACGTTCAAGGCCACCTTCGAGGGCAGCGACAAGAACTGAGCCGTCACCGGATGCAGCGAGGCTGGGGCATGTACGTCCCAGCCTTTTTTCCGGTCGGGCGAGGCGGATCTGGGGACTGGCTTGCCCATGCCACAATGCCTGGATGACCGCACCCCTCCCCGGAACTGCTGGCGCGCGGCAGGTGGCCCTGATCGCACACGACAAGAAGAAGCTGGAACTGGCGATGTTCGCGCTGGCCCACCGCGAGACCCTGGCGCGCTTTCATCTGGTGGCGACCGGCACCACCGGGGGCATCCTGCACAAGCAGACCGGGCTGACGGTGGAGCGGGTGCTGTCCGGCCCGCTCGGCGGGGACCAGCAGATCGGCGCGCGGCTGGCCGAGGAACGGGTCCTGGCGGTGTTCTTCTTCCGTGACCCGCTGACTGCCCAGCCCCACGAGCCGGACGTCAGCGCCCTGGTGCGGCTGTGCGATGTGCACGACATTCCGCTGGCCACCAACCCGGCCAGCGCCCAGGCGCTGATGCTGTGGCTGCGCGAGCAGATCCACGCTTCGGAGTGAGCGCCCTCAGCGGGCCACCACCGCGACGTAGACCTCTGCAATGCCTGCCGCGTGCAGGGCGTCTTGACAGGCGATAAGGGTGCTTCCAGATGTCATCACGTCGTCGAGCAGCAGGATGGGTCCAGGGGGAAGCCGACCCGGCCTGACTGCGAAGGCCCCGGCCATCTCGTTGCGCCCCGCGGCGTGCTGCCGGGCCTGCTGAGCTGTGGCGCGGGTCCGGCGCAGCGCCTCCACACACGGTACGCCCAGTTGACGGGCCACCTCACGGGCCAGCAGTTCCGCCTGGTTGTAACCGCGCTGGCGCTGCCGGGCCGGATGCAGCGGCACCGGCACCACCGCGCCCACGTTCCACTGCGGCGGCACACCTGCGGCCAGCGCCCCGCCCAGCACGCCGGCCAGCTCACGCGCCCCGCCAAATTTCAGGGCGCGGACGGCCCGGCGCGGCACGCCCCGGTAACGGCCCAGGCTCACCAGATGCGGCTGCGGACGGGGACGCAGTAGACTGTGGGATTCCACCTGCGCGTGCAATCCGGCGCGGCACGCGCGGCACAGGCCCACCTCGGCGCCCAGTTGCGCGCCGCAGCCGGGGCAGGCGCGGGGCAGCAGGGCCCGCCACCATCCGGCCAGCCGGTCGTTCACGCCGCGCCAGTCGCCACCAGCTCATCCAGGAACAGCGGCGGCGTGGTGTCCTCGATGCGTTGCCACGCGCGGGACAGTCCGTCCGGGTCCAGCATCGGGGCCGCCAGGGTCAGGCACGCCAGATGGTGGGCGCAGACCTGCTGCACGCCGCTGTGGCCCAGCCGCGCGCGTTCGCTGGCGGTCAGCAGCGCGGCGAAGGCGTCGGGCCGGCCCAGGGCCGGGTGACTGCCTTCGTGAATGGCGGCCCGCAGAAAGGCGGCCACCTCGGCGGGATTCAGCCAGAACCCGAACATCAGCGTGTCGGACAGACCGTCCAGTCGGTGCATCCGGGCAGCGTCCAGCCCGTGCTTGATCAGGCTGCGCGCCAGATCCTGCCGCTCGTTGCGCGTGGCGGCGTATTCGGGCAGGGTCAGCTGTTCGCCCCCCGGCGCCACCCGCCCGCCCACGGCGGCGCGCAGGCGGTAGGCCAGCACGTAGCCCTGATACTCGCGCAACAGCTCCGACACCGGGACACCGCTCATGGAGGCAGTCTAGCGGGCCTGGGCGGGGCGGCACGGTGACTTTGGCGCGGTTGCTCCCGCCCTATTCCGCCCTGCGCGGCCCTGCAGCGCACCTGTCTATTCAACCCCGGCGCCGCCGGGACAAACGCTGAGCCGGCCCCCGCGTAGGCTGGGCAGATCAGAGCCGGACAATTCAACGGGGCCACGGTCCAGAGGAGCAATGAACCAGACGATGCATCTGCTGAGGCGGGGCTATGAATTCGAGTACCGCACGGTGGGCGGGGTGAACGGCGACGCCCAGGCGGACCTGTGGGTCACGGTGAGCGGCAGCCGCGCCGTGCTGGTCTTGAAAGGCTGCCCGGTCGACGACGCATCGGCCGCCCTCAAGAGCCTGCATCACACCTGGCTGCCCTACCTGCTGCGCCCCGACACGCAGATGCTGGCGCTGGCCCTGTATCCCCGCCGCGAGGGCACCAAGACCCGCGCCCTGGTGCTGCCGCTGAGTGCCTGAGGGCGGCGTGGCAACCGCTGCGTTTCAACCGTAGAGCAAGGGGGCTGGTCAACTGTGCCCGTTGGGTCTGTCAGTCCCACTCTGGTTGACCGTCGCCGCCCCGCCCGGCGGCCACGCTGAACGTGATCTCCGGCAGTAGAACGCACGCCGCGCGGCTGAGCCACTGGCCCCGGTGCTAGCCTGCCGGGTATGACCGCTTCCGAGCCGAACGCTGCGCTGACCCCGATCGTGGGCACGCTGCATGCCCTGCAGGTGCCGATTCCCTACCCCATGAAGACCGTCACCGTGCTGCTCGATCGGCCGGAAGACGGCCCGGTCACGATGATCGATACCGCGCTGGACACCCCCGAGGCGCAGGCCGCCATTACGGCAGGTCTGAAGGCGTTAGGTCTGGGCTGGGGAGATGTCGAGCGCGCCATCATCACCCACCACCACCCGGACCACTACGGCTTGGCGGGCGTGGTGGAGGAACGAGGCGGTGCGGACGTGCAGATGCTGGACGTGGAGATCGGGCGCGGCGAGCGGTACTGGCACCTGTGGGAGGAGTGGCTGCCCGGCCATCTCAAGCACATGCGCGATCACGGGCTGCCCGCCGAGTCGCTGGAGGGCATGGGCGCGGACAACCGCCGGGGCCGGGACCGGGTGCAGCCTGCCCAGCACGTCACGCCGCTGCGCGAGGGCCAGACCGCGACCCTCGCCGGGCGCGACTGGGAGGTGCTGTGGCTGCCCGGTCACGCCGACGGCCACCTGGGGCTGTGGAATGCCGAGGACAGCCTGCTGATCGCGGGGGACGCCATCCTGCCGCGCATCAGCCCCAATATCGGGCTGTACGCCTACACCCGCCCCGATCCGCTGGGCGACTACCTGCAGACGCTGGGCAAGCTGGAAGCCCTGAATCCCGCGCAGGCCGTCGTGGGCCACCACGGCCCGGTGATGTCGGGGGTGCAGGCCCGCGCCCGCGAACTGCGGGGCCACCACCACGAGCGGCTGGACTTCATCAAGGCCGAGGCCGGGCGGGAACCCCGCAGCGCCTATGACCTGTCGCTGGCGATGTTCAACCGTGACCTGAACGTCAGTGGACGCCGCTTTGCCCTGGCCGAGACGCTGGCCCACGCCGAACACCTGCGCCTGCTGGGCCAGCTGTACCGCACCTGGCAGGAGGAGGAGGGCCGGTGGATTTACCACGCCTGAGCGGAGGCACCGTCAAACCGGCCAAAGAGCGCTTTGTTCCGGTTGGGCCTGCGGCCACGCACTATACTTCCGGGCATGACGGCCCCCCAGTCCGAATTGCAGCGGATCGTGTCTGCGCTGCAGGCCAGCGGTTTGACCGTCGAGGCGGTGGATGACGGCGCACTGATCCAGCACGGCGAGTCCAGGGTGGCCCTGTTCGCCGACGCGGACCACCAGGGCGGCGTGATCGTGCGCCTGCACCTGGACCTGGACCTGTACGTGGAAGAGGACAGCCTGCCCGAGATCCTGATGGGCATGAACCTGCTCAATCAGGGTCTGGATTACGGCATTCTGAACCTGGACCCGGTGGAGCCTGACGAGGAAGACGGCGAGCCGGACGAGGACGCCCCCCTGGCTTTCGCCGTGCTGGGCCGCAGCGTGCTGTGGCTGCCGGACCTGGGCGTGACCGAGCTGGACCGCCTGCGCGAACACCTGCGCCGCTTCGAGGCGGAGGTCACCGACGCGATGGAACGCACCCTGCACGGCAGCAAGGGCCTGAGCGCCTGAGAACGACACGCTAGAGTAGTTGTCCGAATTACAGCATCAGAAAAGGAGACTTCTGATGCCCCCATTCTCTCCTTCGGAGCTGAATCAGTCCCAACTGCTCGTTGAAATTCACTCACTCTCTGCGAGCTGTGCCAGTCCGTTCGGTCAAAAGGAAACAGCTCTTTTGACCAATGCTCTAAGACAGCCTGTCTGTGCAGCTCAAAGGGCCGCCGGGCGATTATTTTCCCGGCGGCCCTTTCACCGAATGTGGTCTCAGGGCAGCTCTTCCTCGAAGGCCGACACGTCCTCCAGGTAGTCCACCATCCAGGCCTTCAGCGCCGCCCGGGTGTAGCCGCCACGGATCGGCATGGTGCTGTCCAGGTAGTACGCGCCCTCGTAGATGTAGGCCTGGGTGTAGTAGTTGCCGTTCCAGTCGTTGATCAGGTCAATGTCCTGGCTGTCCTCGTCGTCGCTGTAATCCCAGTACGAGCTGGCCGTGACCCGCGAGCAGACATTCTTCTCGCAGCCGCTGAGCCACACGTCGACCTCGTAGTCGCCCGTGTCCACCGTCATGCTGGGATCGCTGTCGGGGTCCGTGGGATTCATGGTGACCTTGTAGCCGGTCGCGCGCAGGGCGGCGGCAATGGCGTCGGGGGTGGCCGCCTGCACCTGGGCATTCGCGCCGGTGGCCGGTGCGCCCGCCCCACCTGCCAGGGCCACGCCAGAGAGGCTAAGGAGCAGAACGCCGGACAGCATCAAATTTTTGTTCATAGCATCACAATACGTTGTTCTCCGCCCCTGCGATACAAGATCTGCCGGGGGGGTGGGTCACATGTTCTTCATCTCTGATGTCCTGAAGATGAGGTCCATGTCTTCCTCAGACGCTCCTGCCGCCGCCGCCCCAGCGCCGTCTCAGTCGTCAGCGCGGCGCAAACGCACTTTCGGGGTGTACATCGGGCGCTTCGAGCCGCCGCACGCCGCGCACCTGCTGGTGATGCTGGAGGCGCTGAAAAGTGTGCAGAAACTGATCGTGGTGATCGGTTCGGCCCGCGCGGCGCGCAATCCCAAGAATCCCTTCACCGCCGAGGAACGCCAGGAGGTGATCACGGCCATGCTGCTGGAGGCCGGGATCGCCCGCGCCCGGCTGCTGTTCGTGCATGTCCGCGACTACTACTACAACGAGGCGCTGTGGCTCTCGGAGGTGCAGCGCGGCGTGCAGCACTTCACGCGCGGCAGCACCGACGTGGCACTGATCGGCCACGTCAAAGACGAGAGCAGCTATTACCTGCGCTCGTTCCCGGCCTGGGAGTTCATTCCCAGCCACGTGGTCAGCCCGCTGAGCGCCACCGACGTGCGCCGGGCGTACTTCGAGGGCCACCTGGACGACGTGCGCGGGATGGTGCCGCCCGCCGTCCACGCCTTTCTGGAACGCTTTCATGCCGCCCCCGAATACGCCGAACTGCGCGCGGAGTACGACCACCTGCGCGAGTACCGCGCGGCCTGGGCGGACGCGCCCTTCCCGCCCGTGTTCGTGACCGCCGACGCGGTGGTGACGCGCAGCGGCCACGTGCTGCTGGTGCGCCGGGGCGGCATGCCGGGGCGCGGACGGCTGGCCATGCCCGGTGGATTTCTGGAACCGGCCGAGACCCTGCTGGACTGCGCAGTGCGCAAGACCCACGAGGAAACCGGCCTGGGCGCGGGCGTCGACCTGCGGGCGGCCGTGCGCGGCAACGCCGTGTTCGACTACCCCGAGCGCAGCCTGCGCGGGCGCACCGTGACCCACGCCTTCAATTTCGATCTGGGCATCGGGCAGTTGCCGCTGCTGCAGGGAGGCAGCGACGCGGCCGAGGCGCTGTGGCTGCCGCTGGGCGACGCGATGGCCCACCCTGAGCTGTTCTTCGAGGACCACCACGCGATCATCGAGCACTTCCTGATGCGGGGCTGAGGTTGTTTCAGCCCGGCGTGTGCTTCAGCTCGCGGCAGAAGAAGGCCAGCAGCCGCGCCTCCACCTCGCCCTGATGGGTGTCGTTGATGGAATGATCGCCGTCCAGTTCAATCAATTCGCTTCTGGCGCCTGTGTTCACAAGGGCCGCGTGCATCCGCCGGGCCTGCGAGACGGGCACCTCGTCGTCGTGGGTGCCGTGCAGATGCAGAAAGGGCGGTGCGTCGGCTGTGACGTGGGTGACCGGGCTGGCGAGGGCGACCAGGTCCAGGCAGTCGCCCAGCGGGGCACCGAACAGCGGCAGCGGTTGCGGGCCGAGGCCGAAGGCCGGATCGAGAAAATCCATCACGCCGCTGACGTTGCCCACGGCCTGCACGCGTGCGGAATGTTGGGCCTGTGCATCCTCCAGTTCATCGCTGACCGCCGTCCCCAGCAGGCCGGCCAGATGTGCCCCGGCGCTGACGCCCCAGACGCCGATGCGCTGTGGATCGATGCCCAGCTCTGGCGCGTGCGCCCGCAGCCAGCGCACCGCCGCCCGCACGTCCTGCCACTGGGCGGGAAAGGTGGCTCCCGGCGCCAGCCGGTAATCCGAGCTGACGGTGATAAATCCGGCGCGGGCCAGAAAGACGTTGGCAGGAGGCCACTTGCTGTACATCATCCACGCCCCGCCGTGCAGGTGGAGAATGGCCGGAACAGGCTGAGGGCGCCTGGCCCTGGGACGCAGGAGGTCCAGGGTCAGGCCGTGGATGCCGAATGGGACGTCCTCAAGCAGCTTTAGGTCGGGCGGCGGGAAAACGTCCACCCCTCGGCCGACTTACAGCAGCGCCCGGTGGTCGGCCAGCAGGCAGCGGTCCTGCACCACGTCGATGCCGCGCGCACTGAGTTCGCGGGCCACGGCGTCGTTGCGGATGCCCAGTTGCAGCCAGACCACTTTCGGTAGCGGGTCCATCGCCAGGATGTCGTCCAGATGATCCGGCACCTTATCGCTGCGCCGGAAGACGTCCACGATGTCCACCGGGGTGCCGATCTCGGCCAGCGTCGCGACCGCCTTGTGGCCGAAATAACTCTCGCCGCGCGCCGCCAGCGAGGGATTGACCGGGATGATGGTGTAGCCCTGGCGGTGCATGTACTCGGGCACGTAGAAGGCCGGCTTGGCGCTGTCGTGATGAAAGCCCACCACGGCGATCACCTTGTGGTCGGTCAGGATGCGAATCACATCGGGTTTGGAGTGCACGAGGGTCAAGGCGAAACTCCTTCAATGGGTTGGGTGCTGTTCAGGGCGGCGAAGGCGGCGCGGGCGGCTTCCAGTGTGGCAGTCAGCTCGGCGTCCGTATGTGAGGCGCTGACGAAAATACTCTCGAACTGCGAGGGTGCCCAGTACACGCCCCGCGACAGCAGGCCCTGGAACCACGTCCCGAAGGCCCGCGTGTCGCTGCGGGCCGCGTCGGCGTAGCTGCGAACCGAGCCGTGCGGCGCGTCCTGAAAAAAGGGCGTGAGCATCGAACCGATGGTGTTGACGCTGATCGGCACCCCCGCCTCCTGCGCCAGGGTCTTGAGACCGTCGGCCAGCCGGGCGGTGTAGCCTTCCAGCCGCTCGTAGATGCCCGGATCGGCCTGTAGCGTCCGCAGCGTCGCCAGCCCCGCCGCCATCGCCAGCGGATTGCCGCTGAGGGTGCCGGCCTGGTACACCGGCCCCTGCGGCGAGACGAAGTCCATCACGTCGGCCCGCCCGCCGTACGCGCCCACCGGCAGCCCCCCGCCGATGATCTTGCCCCAGCAGGTCAGGTCTGGTTTCAGGCCAAGAAGTCCCGTCGCCCCATTCAGCGACAGCCGGAAGCCGGTCATCACCTCGTCGGCGACGAGCAGGGCGCCCACGTCCTGAACGCGGTGCAGCGCGGCCAGGAACTCCGGCGTGGGGATCAGGACCCCCGCATTGCCCACCACCGGCTCGAAGATCACGGCGGCCACCTCGGCCCCGCGCTCGGTCATCAGGGTGTCCAGCGCCGCCGGGTCGTTGTACTCGCTCACCAGCGTCAGGGCGGCGTATTCCTCGGGCACGCCCGCGCTGCTGGGGGCCGACGCGCCCAGCACGCCGTCCAGGTTGGTCATCAGGCCGCTGCCCGCCTCGACCAGCAATCCGTCGGCGTGGCCGTGGTAGTTGCCACGGAACTTGACGATCAGTTTTCTGCCGGTAAAGCCACGGGCCAATCGCAGGGCGCTCATGGTGGCCTCGGTGCCGCTGCTGGTAAAGCGCACTTTATCCGTGCCCGTCAGGCGCGTGACCAGTTCGGCCAGCTCCACCTCGCGCTCGCCGGGTGCGCCGAAAGAGGTGCCGTATTGCAGGGCGTCCGCAATCGCTTCCCGCACCGCCGGGTGGTCATGGCCCAGGATCATCGGCCCCCACGAGCCGATGTAATCGATATAGCGCGTGCCGTCGGCGTCGGTCAGGGACGCGCCGTGGGCCTCGCGGATAAAGCGCGGGGTGCCGCCCACGCTTTTGAAGGCCCGCACCGGGCTGTTCACGCCGCCCGGCGTCACGGCGCGGGCGCGGGCAAACAGGGCCTCGGACTGCGCGGTTGGAGAGGTGGTCTGGGTCATGCCCCGCACCTTAGCGGAGGCCGGGCCGGGCCGGGGAGAGGAAGGCGACACTCCGGCGGGGCTCACAGCCCCAGCAGGCCCACTGCCGCCGTGACTTCCAGTTCTTGTCTGAACGGGGCCACCAGCTGTTTCTCGCGGGCGCTGGCCGCTGTGACGGTGCTGTCCAGATCGGGAATCTGCCCACTCTGAATGGCCTGCGCGGCCTGGGCAAAGTCGATGTTCGGCACGCCCAGCGCGCGGTTGACCCCGGCGCGGACCTCGGCGTAGCGCGCGGCGCTCATGTTCTCGCGCGCCAGACCCGCACTCTGCGCGGCACGGGCCTTCGCGATGCTGCCTCCCGCCTGCCGCAGCACGTTCACGACCTGCAGCAGGTTGGGCGTTTGCCCAGCCTGGACCTCGGCCCAGACGGCCTGCAGCCCGGTAAAGCTATCGCCCAGGGCGGCGCGCTCATCCCGGCGGATGCGGACGAATTTCCTCACGTCGCTCTGGGTGAGGGGCGCGGCATTCGCGGCGGGCGTCTGGCCCGTCGTCGGTGGCGTCGTCTGCGTTTGGGTCTGACCCTGCGTCTGTGGCGGGTTCCACGCGGTCACGAACTCGCGCACCGGTTTGACCACCACGAACCACGCCAGCGCGCCCAGCAGCGCCAGCACCAGCAGCCCGCTGCCGCCACATCCCAGGCAGCCACATCCCGGTCCTCGTCTTGGTCTCATATGCCTTTAGGGTACGGGAGCGGGGCCGGAGAGGTTCCCGGCCCAGGGCCAGCCGCAGAACATGGGAGATTGACACGACGGCCTTCAGGAGCGCTAGATTACGACTGTTCAACTCACCAGATGCCCATCTTTGTGCCGCTCTCCGGCACAGGGAGAGCGTTCGCGCCCTGGAGGCTCCATGACCGCACAGACCCGTTCCATCGCTGCCCGTTCCCGCCCGCACACGGCCCGCAAGGCGTCGCTCCTGCTGACCGGGTTGACCCTGATCCTGGCGAGCTGCGGCAGCCCCGCCGTCACGCCGCCCACGCCACAGCCCCAGACCCGCGAGCAGGACAAGCGTACCTTCACGGCCGTCACGCCCGCTTTTGAAGCCCACCTCGGCGCGACTGTGTCTCAGGGCCTCTACGACGGTCTTCAGGGCAAGGCTGGCTACGCCATTGAAGTGCCGGCGAAATGGAACGGTCAGCTGATCATGTACACCCACGGCTACGCGGGAATGGGCGACAAGCTGAACGTGCAGCCTCCGCCGTTGCGGGACTACTGGCTGTCACTGGGCTACGCCTGGGCCGCCAGCAGCTATTCCAGCAACTACTACGACGTGCAGTCCGGCGTGGAGGACACCAACGCGCTGGCCCTGAAATTCCCCGAACTGACCGGGCAGACCAAACCCACCAAGTACCTGATCATGGGCGTGAGCATGGGCGGTCATGTGGCGGGGGCCGCCGTGGAGAAAGAAACCCTGAATACGGCAAAGAACAAGGTCACCTACGCGGCGGCCATGCCGGTCTGCGGCGTGATGGACGAGGAGTACGAGTTCCAGTGGCTGGGCGACTACACCCTGGCCGCCGCGCAGATGGCCGGCTACGGCGCGCAGAGCTATCCGCAGACTGATTTCCAGAAACTGCTGCCCGACATCAAGGCGGCGCTGTTTACCGACACTTCTGGTCCGCTATGGCAGGTCAACAGCGCTCAGGGCGCCAAGCTACGTGATCTTGCCCGGCAACTGACCGGGGGCGAACGGCCCGTATTTGACCTGGGCTTCAGCGCTGCCGGCCTGCAGAACGCAGTGCTGTCCACCGGTGGCTCGGACGGCACGCTGAACGGCATCCTGGCGAAGAACTTTTACGGCAACGTGGGCGTCACCTACCGCTGGACCACCAGCGATACTCCCACCATTGCCGAAAAAGCCTTCAACGATGCAATTTTGCGTGTGACGGCTGATGTAGACGCCAATCCAGCCCGCGCGAACGCGCTGCGCTGGCTGCCGCGCGTGAATGGCGAGATCAATGTGCCGGTGCTGACCATGCACACGCTGGGCGATTTCTACGTGCCGTTCAAGCACGAGCAGCTGTACAACGCGGCAGTGGCGGCGAATGGCAAGTCCGGTCTGCTGGTGCAGCGCGCCATCCGTGCGCCGGGTCACTGCGACTTCGCCGGACCAGAGCTGGTGGAGGGCTTCAACGAGCTGGTGAAATGGGAGGCAGGCGGCGCGAAACCCGCCGGAGACGACGTGACCACGCCCAGCGTGATCGCCGATCCCAATTACGGCTGCAAGTTCACCCGTGAAACCCGCGCCGGCGTGGCCCCCTGCCCGGTGGAGGCCCCCACCAGCAACTAGAGCAGCCTGAATCACACGTCGGGGGGCGGGCGCCGAGACGGTCCGCCCCTCTCCCTTGTCGTGACCCTGGTGCCTGCAATCCGCGAAAGGCGGTCTCCTCACCTTTCTGCCTCAGTCCTGAATCATGAATACTGGCGAGAATGGGGGCATGCGCGCCCTGCTGCCCCTGCTGATCTGCGGCCTGCTCGGCGCGGCTTCGGCCCTGCCCGCGCAGGTCAGCATCGGCAACATCCGGCATGAGTACCAGCGGCTGAACAACTGCGGCCCGGTGACGGTGGGCATGGCCCTGAGCCGTTGGGGCGGCACAATGAACCAGTACGACATCGCGCCGAAACTGAAGGCGGGTGTGGGAGACGTGAACGTGTCGCCGGAGGAGCTGGCGGCCTTCGCGCGGGGCCAGGGCATGACCGTGCATCTGGCCCGCGGCGGCACGCTGCCCATGCTCAGGCGCCTGCTGGCCGCCGGATTTCCAGTCATTGCCGAGACGTGGTTCGTCACGCCCGACAGCGGCGGCATGGGCCATTACCGTCTGCTGACCGGCTACGACGACGCCAAGGGCAAGTTCTCGGTGCTGGATTCGTACATGGGCCACCTGGGCTTCACCTACGCCGAGTTCGACGGGCTGTGGCGCTCGTTCGGACGCACCTTTCTGGTGATCGTTCCGGCAAGCAGGCAGGCCGCGTTGGACGAGGCGCTGGGCTACCACGCCGACGCCCGCATGGCCAAACGTGCCGCACTGCGCGTGGCGCTGGTGGAGGCGGAGAAGAAAGACGACGCCGTGGCGTGGCTGAACGTGGGGCAGGCCAAGCTGAGTCTGGGCGACTCACGCGGCGCGGCGCGGGCCTTCGACGCGGCGTTCGCGGCCCGGCCCGATCCCATGCTCGATCCCATCCGCCCGGCACGCGAGGAGGGCGGGTGGCCGTGGCGGACGCTGTGGTATGTCTTCGGCCCGCTGGAGGCCTACACCCGCACGGCCCGCTACACCGACGTGATGCGGCTGACCACGGCGGTGCTGCGCGACGTGCCCGCCCACGAGGAAATATTTTACTGGCGGGGCCGTGCCCTGACTGGACTGGGCCGCGTGGCCGAGGCGCAGGCGGCGTACCGCGAGGCCCTGCGTCTGCGGCCGGGGTTCGCGGCGGCGCAGGCCGCGCTGGCCGGGCTGTAAAACCCGCTGGCCGTCCTCCGGAGTGACGGCTGAATCCTGGGCCTCTCGATCCTCTGCGGCAACCCGGCGCCTCCACAGGACGTATAAAGGGGCATGAACGAACCTGTCCCCCAGGAGACGGTGATCAACCTGCGGCCTGCCGGCGGCGCGGAGCTGGCCCCCCGGCCCGTCACGGCGGGCAAACTGGTGCTGGCGACCGGCGGCGGCGTGCTGGCGCTGGCGGTCCTGGGAGGGGCGGCGGTGGCGCTGTTCAACGTGGCCCTGACCACCGTGACCATCGCGGCCTTTGGAATTGCGCTGCTGGCGGTGATCGTGCTGCTGCCCGCGCTGATGCTGGCCTTGAACGCGGGCCGGGTGCGGGCCAAGGAGGCGGTGGCCCGCGCCATGCCGCTGGAGACGCTGATCTTGCAGCGCAAGCAGTTCGAGGACCTGATCACCGCCAAGGGCCGGCAACTGGCCGAGGCCAACGGCCACCTGGAAGATTTCCGCCGCCTGATCGACACCAACCGGAAGGACATGGACGCCGCCGACATCGCCCGCTGGGAAAATGATCTGCAGGTCAGCCGCGACGCCTTCGCCCGCGCCCAGACCCACCTCTCGGACCTGCGGGCGGACCTGGGCGAGTTTGACCGGCAGATCAAGAAGGCGCGCATCGACACGCAACTCGCGCAGGCCAAGGGCAACGTGGCCTCGGCGCTACAGCAGGCCAACCTGAGCGCCGAGGACCGCCACGTCACCGAGAGCGCCCTGAGCGAGATCGCCCGCCGCGCGGGCCGCAACGCCGCCCTGCTCGACGAGGCGCTGGCGGCGGGCGAGCAGTCGGGCCGCGCCCAGTCAGGTCACGGGCGGGGGAACGCCGGGTGAGAGGAGGAACACCATGACCCGCGCCCGCGTGCTGACTGCCGTGCTGGCGGCCATCCTGCTGCTGTGCGCCGCCGCCATCTACCTGGATCAGCAGGGCTTTTTTGACGCGTCCACGGTGTCTGCGCCGCCGAAGCCCTCGCCCGCCGCCACACCATCCACCCCCGTCGACACCACCAGTGGGGACGGCTACGGTGAACTGAAATGAAAACTTCCACCGGAGGTCCGTTATGACCCGTGTTCTGAGCTTGCTGATACTGTCGACCCTCGGCCTCGCCCAGGCCGCCGATCCGGTCTCGTTCAACGTCGCCACCGGCAGCCCCAGCGGCACCTACAGCGCCATGTTCAAGAACATCGGGCGGGTCTGCACCCAGAGCGCGTACCTCAAGGAGCGCGGTACAGGGGGCAGCCTGGACAACATCGACCTGCTGATGAACAACGAGGTGTCGCTGGCCTTCGTGCAGAGCGATGTCCTCAAGGCCCGTCAGCAGATCGATCAGGACCCGCGCGTGGCGAACATCAAGGCGCTGCTGCCGCTGTACGACGAAGAAATTCACCTGTTTGCCAAACCGCCCGTGACCAGCAAGAATTTTCTGGGCAAGACCACCGTGACCGGCGTGCAGACCTTCAACGATCTGAAAGACAAGCGCGTGGCGGCCTGGGGCGGCAGCGTGATCACGGCCAAGGTGCTGAGCGCCAAGCTGGGCGTGCCGTACAGCATCGTGCCGGTCAAGGACCAGGCCGCTGCCTTCGCGGCGCTGAATGGGGGTCAGGTGGACGCCGTGCTGGCCGTGATCGGGCAGCCCGCGGCCTGGGTCAAGGGCCTGAGCGGCGTGCGGCTGGTGCCGCTGCCGTTCAGCGCGCCGCTGGAGGGCATCTACACCAGTGCCAAGCTGCTGTACCCCAACCTGAGCGTGTCGGGCGTCCCCACCGTCGCCGTGCAGAGCGTGCTGGTCACGCGCGACTTCAAGACCCCCGACAAGAAAGAGCGGCTGCTGGCCTACAAGAAGTGCGCCGTGGGCAAGCTGGTCAACCTTCAGGAAGACGAGGGCATGCACCCCAAATGGCAGCAGGTGACCTTCAAGACGTGGCCGTGGCCGGAGTACAGGTAAGGCTGTGCGGCGGTCAATCCGCGCCCAGGAAGGAACTGAGGGTGTGCGAGCTGCGCCCCACAAACTCGCCGTCGCCGTCCAGTGCGCCGCGCGAGGCCAGAACAGCGAATGTGCAGACCTGCCCCTGATCTTTCAGGCCGTCTGTCGCTGCTGCCGTTAAGAGCTGGCTGAGGTCACGGACAAGCTTGCGGTAACGTTCCGGGGTCAACCGCAGGGTCAGGGCCTCCAGATGGCTGGGGTGAGATTCCACGGGTTGTGCTGTCGGCTGTGGCGGGACTTCCGCCTCGCCTGGGGTGGTGCTGAAGCCGAAGATGGCTTCCTCACTGTCGTTTCCCAGCGCCAGATAAGAGCGTTCGTACGCCTGATAGAAATTGTCGGTGATGCGCCGCAGGGTCAGCGTCTCTCCACCCTCTGGATCGGTGGGTGGCAGCACCGCCCAGGGCACCCGAAATTCCCGCGCCGCCAGTTGATAAAACACCCGGCCCCCCTCGCGCCTCACCTCCAGCAGCAGGCCCAGACTGGCCAGTCGGCGGGCGTGGTGGTGCGCCAGGTTGGCCGCCATGCCCGCCGAGGCCGTGATCTCACTGGGGGAACGCGGCCCGGTGAACAGGCCCAGGAAAGTGACGTTCTGCCGCAGGGCGCGGGCGGTGGGGGCGTCGGCGATTCGCTGCGTTTCTGCCTGAGAAGTGGTCATGCTGCCCAGTCTGGCTTTCTGCCTTTCAGCGCGCGAGGGCCTGCGCTGAAAGGCTCCATGAAGCGCATGGACTGCCCACCACTCAGCCATCGTCAGCTTGCGCGTGCTAGGACTACAGGGATGAAGCGCGCCGCCGTTCTGGTCCTTTCGCTGCTCGCCGCCACCGCCGTCGCCGCGCCGGGCCGCGCAGATCTGGAAGCAGCGGCCAAGCAGACGGCGCAGACCCTGGGCGGGGTGCTACGGGACTGCCCGGCCAGTTTTGCCGCGGTCGGCTTTCCGGAAAAACAGTGTGTGGGCGTGGGCGACACGGTGGAGGCCGCGCGGGTGGCGCTGAACGCGGCGCTGGCCGACGATCTGTACGGGGTGTGGCGCAGCCGCGACAGTCAGCGCAGCGTCTACAACTGGCTGAAGACGGCGGGCGGCTACGTCTACCTGCGTCTCCAGCCGGACCCGGACGGTCATGCCCGCACGCTGCTGTACCTGGACCTGCCGCCGGAACCGACCGGGGAGCCGTCGGGCCGCCCGACCACTGAAACGCTGTCCACCAAAACGCCGCCCACCGAAGCAGCGCACCACGGCAGCGTCACGCTGACGCCGGCAGCGTCGAATTCGCCTGCTCCTGAGCCATCCGTCCCGCCGAAAGACCCCCCGGTGCAGGTCCCACCCGCCACGAGCCCGGCGCCCGCCGCCGTGGTGGCCCCCGTGCCGTTCGGGCGCACCCTGAAACTGCAGGACAACCGCCTGAACGGTCCCGACGTCCTGGCGGTGCAAAACCGGCTGATCGCGCTGATGCTCCCGGCGCGTCCGGGACAGGGTGATGGCTGGTACGGCCCGGTCACCACGCAGACTGTGCGCGTCTTCCAACGGGCCAACGGCCTGCCGGTGACCGGCATGGTGGACCGCGTGACCTGGGAACGCCTGTTTTCTGCCGCCGCCCAGCCGTTCGACGCGCCAACGGTGCCCTGAAGGCCGCCTGAATTTAGCGGCAGGTCGTGACGGGGCCACCTCCAATTTCCAGTCGACACAGCCTGAGGTTCCGCTGAATCCTCCCCGGTCCAACTGCTGTATGAGATTTTTAACACCCCTCAAAAATGACTTTGATGAGGACCAGCACAGTGTTTCTCACCTTGGACATTGAATAGTGGGAAGCGTCATGAAGCAGAAGATCATATTTTTCTCATCTGCCATGCTTCTTGGGGCGGCTGGGGCGGGGCTGGCGCAGGGGAGTGATCCCTTCGTGCGCGAGGCCCCGGCCCAGGCGGCGCCCGTGCTGCAGGGGGCGTCGGCGGCTGTGCCCGCTCCGGCCCCCATCAACCTGACCGGCGTCCAGAACGTCACCTTCGGCTCGCCACGATCCAGCCAGAACGGCGGCGTGACGCGGGTCGTCTTCGATCTGCCGGACGGCGTCAGCTACACCCTGACCCCCACCTTCAGCGGGCTGCGGCTGGACGTGCAGGGGGCGCGGGTGCTGCCCACCGTGTCCGGCCGGCTGGGCGACAACGTGAGCGAGTACCGCGCAGGGGGCGGGCAGGCCACGCTGATCACGCCCTACCCACTGTCCCTGACGGCCGGCTGGCAGGCCATGGAAGCCACCATCGGCAGCGGCGGCCGGGTGCTGATTCTCGATTTTGGCGCGGGCGTCAAGGGTGGGGCCAGCCCGGAGCTGGGCAAACTGGTCCGCACGGTGGCGCAGGGCAGCGCTCCGTCGGCGGCGCTCGCCCCGGCCCCCACCCTGCCTGCCCCCCTGCCGACAGGCACGGTATCTGTGAGCACGGCGCAGACCACCACGGCGCGGGCCACCACAGCGCAGACCACGTTGCCGCCCGGAGACACGGTGGCCCCCGCGCCGGGAGGGGCGCTGCCGCCCGCGCCCGCGCTGCCCGGTGCCGATTCGCAGACGCTCAGCGCCCTGAGCGGTCAGGTGCCGGGCACGCCCAGGGGCGCGCTGCTGACCCCGCCGCGCATCGGCAAGAATCCGGGGCAGACTCGCGTGGTGCTGGACCTGCCGCCGGGCACCGCGTACCGCATCGTGCCGGGAGGCATCGGGCTGCGGGTGGAACTCACGGGGGTCAGCGTGACGCCGCAGGTCGTGCAGAACATCAGCCCCGAACTGCGCTCCTGGCGGGCCGAAACGACGCCGGGCGGGGCCGTCTTCACGCTGCTGACCGGCGCCCCCACCACACCGCGCAGCGGCTGGCGCGCCCAGTTGCTGCCGCCTGCCAGCGGGGACCTGTCGCGGCTGGCGATTGACCTGTCGCCCGCGCTGGCCGATCTGACGCCGCTGGCCCCGCAGGAGAAGCTGCTGGCCGCCGTGCCCGCCGTTCCGGCGGCGCGCGGCATGGCCATCCTGGCCCTGAGCGCCAGCTACGTGCGGCCGCGGGTGGTGATCGATCCGGGCCACGGCGGCCGGGACCCCGGCGCGGTGGGGGCCGTGATCGAGAAGGAAGTGGTGCTGGACGTGGCCCTGCGCGTGGCAGCCCTGTTGCGCGCCGCCGGGGTGGACGTGGTGCTGACCCGCGACCGGGACGGCGAGCTGAATCCCGACAAGAACACCGATCTGACCCTGCGCGCGAAGATGGGCACGCCGGGCACCCAGCTGTTTGTCAGCATTCACGTCAATGCCATGGACGCCCGCAGCGCCCTGCGCGGCTACGGCGTCGAAACGTGGTGGAACCCCAACCATCCGCTGTCCAGCAGTCTGGCGGCGCTGCTCCAGACGCACGTGGTGAACGAGACCGGAGCCTACTCGCAGGGCCTCAAGAACAGCCAGTCGCTGGCCGTGCTGCGCAACAGCCGCATTCCCGCCGCCCTGGTCGAGATCGGCTACACCAGCCATCCCGTCGACGGCCTGAATCTGCAGGACACCAACTACCGCGACCGCGTGGCGCTGGGCATCGCGCAGGGCATCCGCGAGGCGCTGGTCACGGGCATCGTGGACGGCGGCGCGGTGGGCGGCGCGGGCAAGTAGGTGGCGCCTGGATCTGACCCTGTCGGGACTGGTGACGTGGGGATGGGCCACGCTGCCGGGGTCTCCGGCGACTTCCGGGCGCGGGTGCTGGCGCTGGTGGCGCGAATTCCGCCGGGCCGGGTCATGACCTACGGCCAGCTGGCGCTGCTGGCCGGCAGTCCCGGCGCGGCGCGGCAGGCCGGGCACGTGCTCAACGGCCTGATGGGCGGTCAGGACGGAGCCGAGCTGCCGTGGCAACGCGTCATCAACGCGCAGGGGCGCGTCAGCACCCACAAGCTGGGCTTCGGGGACTTGCAGGAGCGGCTGCTGAGCGCCGAGGGCGTGGCTTTCGACGCGGCCGGGCGCTGTGACCTGGCCGCGCGGCAGTGGTGGCCCGAGGAAGACCCCGCTGCCCCGCCGGAGCCGCTGTTCTAGCCTGGGCCGCGCCCGGCTGGCCGCAGACCTGCTTAAAGGCCGCCTAAAAGGGGCGAGGGCGTCACGTCCCGCCGCTCCCAGCGTATGCTGGGGGTCATGAACAGAACGCACCCCAAGCTTCGCCGTGACCCCTGGGTTGAGGGCAGTCTGGCTTCCTGGATGGCGGGCGTTACCCTGGGCGTGGTCCTGGGCGTCACCCTGCTGATCGTCACCCCACGGCTGATGGCCGAACCCGGTGAGACCGCCAAAGCGCCCACCGCCGCCGAGCAGAGTGCCGGGTCTTCCACTGGCGGCTCTGCCGACGCCGGATCGAACAGCATGGCCGGCGGCACGGCGGCCAGCCCCGAGACCAACAGCGCCGCAGAGACTGCCGACACCAACGCCCCCACCACCGAGACGCCCGCCGACAACCAGAGCAGCGGCGGCGAACTGCCCGCCGCGCAGTCTCCTGCCGTGGCGGAGAACACCACCGGCGAGCCGGCCCAGCAGGACACCAACGCCACGGCGGAATCGGTGGCCGCTGGCGGTGAGGCCAACGCGACCCCCACCCCCAACGCGGCCGAGGGTGACGCTGAGGCCGGCACCGCGATCTTCGCCAGCAACTGCGCGGGCTGCCACGGCGCGGGCGGCGGCGGCGGCATCGGCCCCAGCCTGGTCACCGACGAGGGTCCCAAAGCCTGGACGCTGGCGCAGTTCACCACCGTTCTGCGCGAGGGCAAGCTGCCCGAGGGCCGCGAACTGAGCGCCGTGATGCCCCGCTTCAGCGACGCCCAGCTGAGCGACACCCAGGTGGCTGACCTGCTGGCGCACATCAAGACCCTGAACTGACCGCTTCCGTTGCCAGAATCGCCGTCTCGAGTGTGGGCGGCGATTTTGCTGTCGCCCTGAGCGTGTGCCCGGGCTGACCTCCAGACATCGTTCAGGGTCTGCCGTGCCGGGCGAGCACAATTCGGGCATGTCCAGTGACCCCGTCTCCAGCCGCGAGCAGTTCAATGCCCAGGCCAGCCAATACGCCGCCAGCGCGGTTCATCGCCACGGCCCCAGCCTGCCGGTGCTGCTGGACTACGCCGCGCCGTTGCCGCAGGACCGCGCGCTGGACGTGGCGACGGGAACCGGCAACACCGCGCACGCCCTGGCCCCCTTCGTGGCGTCGGTGGTGGGCCTCGATCTGGCCGACCTGATGCTGGACCACGCCCGGCGGCGCGCGCAGGAGGACAGGCAGACCAACGTCCGTTTCGTGGTGGGCAGCGCCGAAACCATCCCCTTCCCCGACGCCGCCTTCACGCTGGTCACCTCGCGTCACGCGCCGCACCATTTCCTGAATCTGGACCGCTTTCTGGCCGAGGCCCACCGCGTGCTGGAACCCGGCGGGCGGCTGGTGGTTGCCGATCAGATCAGCCCCACCCCGGCGGTGCAGGCCTGGATGGACCCCTATCAGACCCTGCGCGATCCCAGCCACCATGCCCAGCGCACCGTGGAGGCGTGGCGGGCGCTGGCCGAGGCCGCCGGCTTCGTGTGGACGCAGGACACCCTGGTGCCGTACCGTCTGGACTTCGCGTGGTGGACGGCCCAGTCCGGGTGCACGCCCGAAACGGTCCAGCGCCTGCGTGCCCACGCCGACGCGCTGGGCGAGGCCGAGCGGCAGGCCGCCGGGCTGGAATACGACGCCGGGGGCCTGCTGGTGGCCCACATTGAGCAGATGCTGGTGGTGCGCCTGGAGAAGCGCTGAGGCACCGGCCTGGCCTCAGCCGGACTCTGCGCGGTCCCGGCTGACCGCCCGCCCGCGTCCCGCTCGCAGCCGGTGCGTGAGCTGGGCCAAGAGTTCGGCGGCCCGCAGCAGCTCCTGCTCGTTCAGATCGGCGCTGACGCGGTTGGCCCAGGCCTCCTGGGTGATTTCCAGGGCCGTCAGGGTGCGCTGCCCCGCGGGAGTCAGGCCCAGCAGGTGGGCGCGGCGGTGTTCCGGATTGGGGCGGTACTCGGCCAGCCCGTCGGCCACCAGCAGGTCGGCCGTGCGCTGCACGCTCTGGCGGGTCAGCCCCAGGTGCCGGGCGACGGCGGCCACCGTCTGCGGCTGCGGATCGGCGCAGGCCAGCACGGCGGCGCGCGTTCCTGTCTGCCCACACGGCGCGGCCAGCTGATCCCCGGCGGCGTCCAGCAGACCCGCGAGCTGCCGCACCTGCCGAGTCAGCTCTGTCAGGGCCGTGCCAGTGGGAGTCTGCGCCATAGACTTGACAGCATACTGTCATTTCAGGCAAACTGAGGAAATTGACAGAAGGCTGTCAATTTCGCCCATGCCATGCTGGAGGTCAACTTGAAGGTCACTGAATCCGCGATTTCCCTGAACGTGCCCGACATCGCCGCCGCCGCCACCTTTGCCCGCCAGCATTTCGGTTTCGTGGCCGGGATGGAGTTGCCCGAAGTGGTCTCGTTGCACCGTGAGGGGGTCGGCTTTAACCTGATCTTTCTGCCCACTGGCCTGAAGACATTCAAACCCGCAGAGGTGGCGGGCCGCGCCGGAATGGGACTGTTGGTGGTGTTTGTGGTGGACGACATCGACACCGAATACGCGCGTCTGCGCTCAGAGGGCGTTCAGGTCGTGACCCCCATCGAAACCGAGCCGTGGGGCGAGCGGTATTTTCAGGTGCGTGACCCCAACGGATTGATCTATCAGCTGGTCCAGTGGCTGACCCCCGCACCAGACGCCACTTCCTGAAGGGCCGCAGGCCCACGCGTCGGCCACCGAGACGCAGGCATGGGCGCCCCGCTACAGGCCCAGTTCCTCTCGCCGCGCCCGCGTCATGCCCGCCACCACCAGCGCGTGACTGCCCGCCAGGACCTCGCCCACCAGCGCACGGGGCAGGCTGCCGTCCAGCGTCAGCGTGACCCAGTGGCGTTTGTTCAGGTGGTAGCCTGGCACGATGGCCGGGTGCGCGGCGCGCAGTTCCGCCCCGCGCTCAGGCCGCACCTTCAGAGACAGCGTCAGCGGGTCAGCCGTGATGTCGGTCAGGGCGTAAACCTTGCCGCCCACCTTCCAGACCAGCGTTCCTGGGCCGAAGGGAAAGGTCTCCTCCGAGCGGGCCAGCCGCGCGCACGCCTCCCGCAGTTGGGCCACCGTTTGCATGGATTCAGGATACGGCGCTCAGCCTTCCGCCGTGGGGTCCACGCCTTCCTCTGTCTCCAGCGCCAGATTCGCCTCGGTCATGGAGGCGTCGCCGCCCAGCAGTCCCGTGGCCTCCCCGGCGTTCATGCCCGTGCCGGAGGGGGCGGGCACTTCGGGCAGCGTGCGCCGGGGCAGGCCCTCGGGCACGGCAGGGGTGGGCTGGGCGCCGCGCTCACCCTCGGCATCATTTTTCGTCATGCCCCAGCATGGGCTTCCCAGTTCAGGGAAAGTTGAGAGGGGGCTGAAGACCGGGCAGAGCAAAAGGGAAGGGCGCGGCCTCCAGTTCGCCGCGCCCCCCTGGCCCATAGACCTTACTTCGGCATCATCCGGTACAGCTCGATGCCCCGCGCGGTGCGGGCCTTAAAGCCTTTCCAGGAGGTGTCGTCGGCCTTGGGCGTGCCGTCGGCGTTGCGGCTGACCTTGATGTCATTGGACCTGGGTGTCGGCACGTTGAGGTACGCGGCGTCCTCGGTCTTGCCCTTCAGTTTCCAGTCCAGAAAGGCGGTCACGAAATGCTGGTTGATGTTGTTCAGGCGCGACATGTCCCACGCAGGTTCGGCGTAGTGCATGTAGTCGTCGAAACTGTTCAGGGCGGCGGCGGGCGGCGGATTGGGCGCGGTGTTGTGCGAGGCGTTCTCGTACACCAGCAGGTAACGCTCCGCGTTCACGGCATTCTCGAACAGGGGTTTGACCCCACCCTCGTCGTACGCCACGTCGTCGCGGTCCCCCACCACGAACAGCGTGGGCACTTTCAGGCCCGCCAGCCCAGCGTCGTCCCAGAAGCCGTATTTGCCGCCGAAATTGACACCGATCCCCTTCACGGCGGCGTCCCCACCCCACGGCGCGAAGGCCACCACGGCCTTGATGCGCGGGTCCACCTTGTAGTTGCCGGTCTGCCGTTCTTTCAGGGCCCCGCCCGGCACCAGCGGCAGCACCTCCGGCGCGTAGCCCGCGCCCGCCGCGTTCAGCGCGCCGTAGCCGCCCATGCTGTAGCCCACCAGCGCGGTCTCGTCGGCATTGATCAGCCCGCTGAGCGGCAAGCCGCTGCCCGCCGCGCCCAGCCGGGCCAGTTCCGACAGCACAAAGTTGTCGTCCAGGGCGCGGTTCAGCAGCGTGCTGGCGAAGGCGGCCTTGTCGCCGTGGGTGCTGTCGGTGTGGTCAATCGCGGCCACGACGTAGCCCTTGCTGGCCAGATTCTCGGTCAGGTAGGTCATCAGGAAGCGGCTGCCCGGATAGCCGTGCGACACGATCACCAGCGGGTAGGGAGCCTTGGCCGCCACGGGCGGGGCGTCGCGGGTGGCGCGGCCTGGAATGGTAAACGGCGTGTTGGGCCGCTTGGGGTCACCTGGGCCGCTGCCCAGCACGTCCGTGTAGGTGGTGCTGCCGCTGCCGCTGTCGCCCAGCGCCGGATACCAGACCTCCACGGTCAGCGGTCGGGCGTAGCGGGGAATGTCGCCCTCCTTGGGGGCGTTGGCGATGTCCAGCTGGCCAGGGTTGGTCAGCGTCAGGGTCCGCACGCCCACCGCGTAGGGGCCGCGCGCGCTCAGTTCCGGTGCGTCGGGGCGGGGATCGCCGGGCACCGACTGGGACGGGGCCGTGGCCGCCAGCTGGGCGTGGGCGACGGGCAGCAGCAGGGCCAGCGAGAGGAGCAGGACTGTTCTTTTCATGACGCGAACCTCCGGAAAGCAGGCAACGGCACTCGCCGCCGGGCAGCGGCGCGGTTGGATTGTCGATGCAAGGCCCAGGGTACCGCCAAAGCGGGCGCTGCATGTGCGGGTCGACCGGGAGACCAGCCCGAACCGCCACGCAGGGTCAGCAGGTCATCTGCGATATGAGGGCGTTTCGGGATCATTCCTCCTGGGCGAGCGGCGGGTTTTCGACCGGGTCTGCTTGAGCCACGGCACCTCTGCCGGTTCGGTGGGATGGCGGTTCCGTGAGATGGAGCTGGCTTCACCGCTGGACCGACTGGGCCCCTCTGTTCCTTCATTCGCCGGCGAGAAGCGTGACCACCTGATAGGGCCGGATGGTTTGCTCCGTCTCTGCGAAGTCTGAAACCACGTCCTCCAGGAGATTCACCACCTTCCAGCGGTGGATGTCCAGGGCACTCAAGCCCTCCAGCGAGGCCTGCTGACCGTGGGCCTCATAGACGCGCAGAATGGCGGCGTCTGCATCCTCGGCCAGCTTGAGGGCGCTCAGGCGCAGGCCAGCGGGTAGGCTGACCAAACGCGACTGGGCGGGAAAGGTGCCGCCCGTTGCCGCGCTGTGAAGGGCGATCAGGGGGGCGTTGAGGTCCTGGGCTTCCCTCAGGGTGCCTCCGCGCCAGTCCCCCGCATGTGGGTAAAGCGCGTAGGTGAACCGGTGCTGCCCCTCATCCGCCGTGGGATCGGGATAGACCGGCGATCGGAGCAAGCTCAGGCCCAGCACGTTGCCCCGGCACGAATACCCGTACTTGCTGTCATTGAGCAGGCTGACCCCACAGGCTCCATCATTCAGGTCAGCCCAGCGGTGGGCGGGCACCTCAAATTGCGCGGCGTCCCAACTGGTGTTGGTCTGGGTGGTGCGAACGACGCTGCCGTAGGCCGTCTCGTAGGTGGCGTGCGGACTGCGAATCTTCACCGGCGTCAGCGAGCGCAGGAAGGTGTGGCGGCCATGCCAGTCCACCTCCGTCTTGATGTCCAGCCGGGCGCTGCCGGGCCGCAGCTCATAGACCTGGGTGATGGTGCTGTCGCCGTGCCTGCGAGTCACCCGAATGGCCGGATACGGCGCGTCGGAGAGCCGTTGTGGAGGCTGAGCGGCCAGCAGTTCCTCACCGTCCTCGGCGTAGGCGGCGTCCACCTCCCAGGCGTCGTACTCGCGGGCGATGTCCACGTAGGCCCACAGCTGATTGCCGCGCCCGGCGAGCATCTCGCGGGCCAGCCGTTTGTCGTACATGGACGTAAGCGTGCCGTCGTCGCCGACCGTCACGCGCAGGCAAGCATTGTCCAGCGTCAGGTCGTCAGGGTTGGTGTTGAGGGCTGACGCTGGGGCCTCGGCCTGCGCCACCTTGAGCGCCAGGTAGCCCAGGCCCGGCACGGTCATTTCACCGCAAAGGTGAAGCTGACCACCCTGGAAGTGCGTCTGGACCGCGAGTCCCTCGTCTGTCGTGAGGGCCAGCGGCCGCTCCGTTTCAAGGACAGCGTGCAGCGGGCGATCATCGGAGGACAGGTTCCAGACGACGATGCGTTCCGGGCCGCTGACTGCGTCGCTGAGGGCTTGCAGCGCTGCATTTCGCACGGCCATCGCCTTCTCCAGCGCCGCGCCGAGTTCCTGGTGGGCCACGTCATACACGGCCTTGACGCTGGAACCCGGCAGAATGTCGTGAAACTGGTTCCTGAGCAGGGTCTGCCACAACGCGGCCAGGGCCTGCCGGGGGGAGGGTTGCTCCAACAGACGGAAGGCCAGGGTGCAGGCCGCCTCTGCTTCCACCAGCGTGTGTTCTAGACGGCGGTTGAACTTCTTTACGAGGGCCTGAGAAGTAAACGTGCCCCGGTGCATTTCCAGGTACTGCTCGCCGACCCAGGTGGGCAACTTCGTGGCCTGCACCTCGTCGTAGAACTCGGCCACCCGGGTCATCTTCAGGCGAGGAAGACCGGGGAACGCCTTGAGCCGTCCGTACCTTTGCAGCATCTCGGCGGTGGGACCGCCGCCGCCGTCGCCGTGGCCAAAGCTGAGCAGCGAGGCGGGACTGTGGCGCTTGCCCCGGAAATTTCCCCAGGTCTGCAACACGTCCAGCGGGGCGATATCGCCGTTGTAGCCCTGCGCGGGCAGGGGGTTGTAAAAGCTGTGGGCCAGCACCTGGCTGCCGTCCAGCCCCTCCCAGTGATAGAGGTCATAGGGAAAGGTGTTGGTCTCGTTCCAGGTCAGTTTGATGGTAAAGAAATAGGGAATGTTCGAGAGTTGCAGCAGTTGCGGCAGGTTGGCGGCGTAGCCGAAGGTGTCGGGCAGCCAGCAGACGCGGGCAAGCTTGCCGAATTTCTCGGCAAAGTAGCGCTGGCCGTAGAGCAACTGCCGCGCCCACGACTCGCCGGAAATCAGGTTGCCGTCGGGTTCCACCCACATGCCGCCGACGACGTCCCAGCGCCCTTCCTGAACGCGCTGCCGGATGCGGCTGAACAGTTCGGGGGCGTCTTCCTCGACGTAACGGTAAAGCTGGGCCGAGGACTGGTTGAAGGTGAAATCGGGGTACTGCTCCATCAGGGTCAACACCGTGGAAAAGGTGCGCTGCGCTTTAAGGCGCGTTTCGGAGAGCGGCCACAGCCAGGCCAGATCGATGTGGGCGTGGCCCGACAGGCGGATCTCCCCGACAGGCGGGAAGCGGTTCAGCAGGTCGGCCCGGCGCTCGTCCCAGACCTGTCGGGCCTGCCGGAGTGCCGGGCGCAGATCATCGGGGAACGGGGGGCTGTCCTCGCTGGCAAAATCCCACTCGTCCCAGATGCCGGCGATCTGGTCCGCCTGTTCGCGCTGCTGGACCGCGCGCGAAAGGTACGCGGCGCTGTCACTGCGCGGGATGGGAAGCTGATTAAACAAGTCACTCAGGGCGTCGGCGAGCTGGGCGGCCAGGTCAGGCTGGCCGTGTGCCAGGAGTTGCCGGGCCGCCTCGTGTGCCGCGCTGAGGTCGTCGTGCAGCGCGCGAACCTCCAGGTCAGGCTCCACCAGACAGGCCATCTTCAGCCGCGGACGCAGGTTCGGGCGTCCGAACAGGTCCTTGGGGCTGGCCTGAATCTCGATGCTCAGGCGCTGCCCGCCGGAGGCCTCAGCGAGCCGGTACTCCTGGTGGTAGGGATTGAGACCGCCAATGGGCCGCCCATTCACGCTCAGCAGGCCCTCACCGCCGACATCAAAGCGCAGGGAAACCGGCCCTGTCCAGTCTGCCGGCACCGTGGCCTCAAAGCGCAGCGTGACCGGGAAATCGCGGCTGGGCCAGCTTTCATTCAAGGCAATGGAATGGGCCTGTTCCGAGCCGTGGGCGAAGAACTCGCCCCCCGCCAGCGCCTGCCGCCGGGCGTCGCGCCAGGCCCCCAGCTCGTTGAGGCGATTGTGCAGGCGAATAAGGATCTGGGCCGTCGTCAGGGCGTGCGTCATGGGAAAACCTCTCCTTGCTGCTCGACTGCGTGATGGACGCCCGGCCCCAGCGAGGCCACCGACAGCCACAGTTCGGTTTCCAGCGCGCCGTTCAGGTCCTTGCCGGTGTGTTTGCTGCTCCCGCGTGCCAGGGTCACGGCGCGCAGATGATGGTCCGCACGCCGCACTTCCTCCGGTGGCCGGGCAGCGGTTGGAAGACCGGGAGGCTGCCGGGACATCACGGGAGCGTCTGGCGAACCCCTTTGAAGGGGCGGTGCGGAGGCGGAGCAGGTGTGGTGATGTCGTCAAGCTGTGGGCCAGTCCAGCGGTTTCCAGGCATTGCGCTCCCCTATTCCAAGGCAGAAGTTGTGTCGTGTGTCTACAGAATCCCTGGAAATAATTTTACATCTGCCGCCCACCCTGTCTGGGGCGTGGCCTCGTCGTCAGGCCGCTGAGGTTGAGAGGGGTGTTGCGAACGGCGTCCCTGGAAAAAGAGCTTTCCGGCGACGCCGGCCTCTGCTTCGCAGCCTGGCAAATTCAGCCTGCCGGCAAAAGGCCCTCCTGTCACTCGGCCCCATCAGGACGGTCTTTCCGGAACCCTGGCCCTGGCTGTCCCCTCTCGTTCAGCCTGGAGTTAAGAAAATCATTTTCAATATCTTCCGCGATGTTGACAAAAATTATTTTCAAGTGTAGTGTGACCGCATATCCAAAGTTAAGCGTCTGAGATGAACCACTTGCACCACGCGTCGGCATCACCCGGTCACAGGGGGACGGTCCATGACCCAGCTTCAGGTTCTATCGCCCAGTCCACCGTCCAGTGGGGCCATCGGGCGCATTCGCCTCCAGGCCCATAGCCTCTCGCCCAGCCTGCGCCGCGTGGCGGAACATGTCATGCAACACGCTGACAGCGCCGTTCATCAGACCATCACCGAGGTGGCCGCCAGCGTGGGCGTGTCCGAGGCAACGATCACCCGGCTGTGCCGCAAGCTGGATTACGCCGGATTTCATGCCTTCAAGATTGCGCTGGCTGCCGATCTGGGCGGACGTGAGCAGCGTGGGCGCACGGCGCAGGAACAGGTGGGCGCCGACATGCCCACCCCCACCCAGCGGCTGTTCCAGCAGGCGGCGCGCACGCTGGACGACACGGCCCGTCTGCTCGATCCCGTGATGCTGGAGGACGTGGCGCGGCTGCTGGCCCGCGCCCCCAGGGTGGACCTGACCGGGCAGGGCAACAGCGGCCTGATCGCGCAGTTCTTCGCCCACCGCCTGATGCGGATCGGCATCACCGCCAGCGCGTATACCGATCCACATCTGGCGGCCGTGAGCATCAGCACGCTGCCGCGAGGGGGCGTGGTGATCGGCCTGAGCAGTTCAGGCAGCACCATCGACACCGTGCAGCACCTGAAACTGGCGCAGTCGTGCGGGGTGTTCACCGTGGCCATCACCCACCGGGCCAGCAGCCCGATCACGCGTCACGCCGGCGCGGTGCTGTTCACCGCTGCCCAGGAAGATCCGCTGACCGACGCCGTGCTGGACACCCTGACCTCCCAGGTGATGTTGCTGGAAGTGCTGTACTCCGCCGTTCTGGGCCACCGGCCCGAATCCAACGCCATGCTGCGCGTCACTGCCGAAAGTGTCGTGGAAAAAAAGTACTGAAATTCGTTCACCCGCCCCCCACTCTCCCAGGAGGAATGCCCATGAAACAGTTTCGCAAAACTGCCCTGCTCGCCCTGACCCTCGGCCTCGGCCTGACCGCTGTTTCTGCCCCTGCCGCCGCGCAGGCTCCCACCGAGATCACCTTCTGGACGTGGTACCTCAGCCCGAAGTTCGATCCGTACATCAAGCAGACCATCGCCGCTTTCGAGAAGGCCAACCCCACCATTAAAGTCAAGTGGTTCGATAAGCAGGACAGCATGGTGCAGGACTTCATCGCCAGCGTGAACCTGGGGAGCGCCCCGGACGTGGTGAACCTGAACATCGACGAGACCGGCAAGGCCGCCCAGAACGGCTTTCTGCGGAACGTGGACGCGCTGACGCCGCTGGCCACCCTGAAGTCCACCTTCTACCCGCAGACCCTGGCCAACTTCACGGTGGGCGGCAAGGTCTACGGCTACCCATGGTACGGCTCGCTGAACGAGGGCGTGCTGCTGTACAACCCGGAGCTGATGACGAAAGCGGGCGTCAAGGCCCCCAAGAACATGACCGAGCTGCTGAACATGGTCAAGACCGTCAAGGACAAGACCGGGGCCTATGCCTGGGTGCCGGCCCTGAAAGATCCGGGCGGCGCATCGTTCCTGGGCTACTTCTCCTCGGACGGCCTGCCGATCTACGACGCCAAGGGCAACGCGGCGTTTAACAGCCCGGCGCATGTGGCGATTCTCCAGAAGTACGTTGATCTGTTCAAGGGCGGCTACTTCCCCGAGGACGCCCTGCGCAAGGAAGCCTTCCAGCTGGCCACCGAGCTGTATGCCCAGAACCGTGTCGCCATGATCGTCGGCGGCCCGCAGGCCCTGAACCGCATCAAGGACACCAATCCTGGGTTGTACGCCAAGACGGTGGTGACCACCGCGCCGCTGGGCAAGGCCAACACCCAGACCGGCACCAGCATGGGCATGGTCATTCCGCAGGCCAGCAAACATCCCGCCGAGGCCGCCAAGCTGGCCGCGTTCTTCACCAACAACGCCAACCAGATCGCCTTTGCCAAGATCGTGCCAATTATTCCCACTACCGCTGCCGCGCAGAACGATCCCTTCTTCAAGGTCTCGTCCAACGATCCGATTGCCAAGGCCACCGCTCTGGTGGGCGCGTCGGGCCGCTTTATCAACCCCGGCTTCAAGGCTCCGGGGAACAGCGATGACCTGTACAAGAACTTCAGTGACAACATCGAGGCCGCGCTGCTGGGCAAGAAGACCCCCAAAGCCGCGCTGGACGACTCCGTGAAGTTCTGGAACGCCAACATGAAGAAGTGAGGTCCGGGCAAGCTGGGGCTGACGCAGGCCCTGAACACCCCTGAACTGCTCAGTCCCCGCCCTGAAATCGACGGGCGGGGTTTCGCTTTTCTGGATGGGACTTTATGCGGCCCTCGTGGCTGACTTTCCCGCCAACTCCGGCCCCTGCTTCGCAGCTCTACGGGTGCCCCACGGGGGGAGAGGGAGCGAAGCCCTCAATACTTTCCACCGAAGGAGGTGATGACATGGCCCGTTCACAGCCCTTCAATGCCAGACAACCTCGCGCCAGATACTCGCTGCGGGACACGCTGCTGTCCTACGGTTTTCTGGCTCCGGCGCTGATCTTGCTCACCCTGTTCACCTTTTACCCGCTGGCCTACGGCTCGTACCTGGGGTTCACCGAGTACGGCGGGGCGCGCTTTGCCCAGGGGCTGGCCCCCAAATGGATCGGGCTGGAGAATTTCCGCACGCTGGCTGCCGATCCGCTGTTTCTCACGGCGCTGGGCAACAGCGTCAAATATCTGGTGATCGTGCCGGTGCTGCAACTGGCCTCGCTGAGCGTGGCTGTGCTGGTCAACAAGAATTTGCCCGGCATGGCCTTTTTCCGGGCCGCGTATTACATCCCGGTGGTCACCAGCATCTCGCTGGCCGCCGTCATGTGGGACTGGGTGTACAACAAGGAAGGCACGCTGAACTGGGCGCTGGGCGTGCTGCACCTCATCCCCGAGGGCAGTTTCTTCGGCTGGCTGAACAACGAGCAGACCGCCTTCTGGGCCGTGATGCTGGTGACCTTCTGGCGCGGCTTCGGCTATTACATGGTGCTGTATCTGGCCGGACTTCAGAGCATTCCCGCCGAGCTGGAGGAGGCCGCGGTCTTGGACGGCGCAAATTCCTGGAAGCGTTTCTGGAGCATCACGGTGCCGCTGATGAAACCCACCATCTTGCTGTGCAGCCTGCTGTCCACCATCGCCGCGCTGCGCGTGCTGGAGGAAGTGCTGGTGCTGACCAACGGTGGTCCGCTGAACAGCACCTACACGGCGCTGATGTACGTGTATTCCAAGGCGTTCCAGGGCTTCAATTTTGATTACGGTCTGGCGAGCGCCGCCGGACTGGTGGTGGCGGTGGTGGCGCTGCTGCTGTCGGTGGTCAATTTCCGGCTGTTCCATGAAAGCGATGGGGGAGAGGCATGAGCCTCGTCGTCCGCGCTCCCGCCCGCGCCGCCACTCCTCGCCGCCGCAACGTCAAGCTGGGCCGGATCATCGTGCGCTACGTGTTCCTGATCGCCGTCCTGATCTTCGCGGTGTTTCCCTTTCTGTGGACCCTGGCCATTGCCCTGACCGACAAGACGGCGGGCGGCAGCATCTACAATTTCCCCGCCAGCCTGTTCCCGAAGGCCATCACGTTCCACAACTTTGCAGACGTGTACCGCACCTTCAGCCTGGGCAAATACATCTGGAACAGCGTCTCCATCACGGGCATGACCATCGTCGGCACGCTGCTGGTGTCGGCGCTGGCGGCCTATCCGCTGGCCCGCTTCCGCTTTCCGGGCAAGGGCATCATCTTCGCGGTGATTATCGCCACGCTGGTGTTGCCCGGCGAGACCACCTTTATCGTCAACACGCTGACCCTCAAGAAGATGGGATTGCTGGGAACGCACCTGGGCGTGGTCCTGCCCACCGTGGCGGCGGCCTTCGGCATCTTCCTGATGCGTCAGGCGTTTCTGAGCGTTCCGCAGGCGCTGCTGGAGGCGGCCCGGCTGGACGGCGCGGGTGAACTGACCATCCTGACCCGCATCATGCTGCCCCTGAGCGTACCGTCGCTGGCCGCGCTGGGCATCTTCACGCTGGTGGGCACCTGGAACGCCTATTTCTGGCCCATGCTGGCGCTCTCGGGTGCGCCGGACGCCGTGCCGCTGAGCGTGGCGGTGCTGAAGCTCAAGGGGCAGTTCAACTACGATCCGTTCAACATCGCCGCCGGTTCGATCATCATGATGGTTCCCGTGCTGCTGGTCTTCCTGGCGGCGCAGAAGCTGTTCATGCGCGGCATGGAAGGGGCGGTCAAGTGATTGGGTCTAAGGGTCTGAGGGTCAAAGGGTCTAAGGATTTTCTCCCCGCTCCGCCTGTAGGTGACTGGTCCAGCCCGGAAGGGAAGGGACGCCGCGCAGGCGGCGGGGGTGGATTGCAAAGCTCCGCAGGAGCGGGGGCCACCGGGCAGGCCGCAGAACTCAATAAGATGCCTTGGCTCCTCTCCACTGACGCTGTTCACGGCGGCCCCCGGTGAATCCCGCCCGGACCCTGATCGTGGACCTTCCGGGGCCGGACCTGACGCCAGAGCAGGGGCGTTTTCTCGCCCGGCACAGTTTCGGCGGCGTGTGTCTGTTCGCGCGCAACATCACGGCGCCTGAGCGCACGGCCCGTCTGGTGGCCGATATTCGCAGCGCACTGGGCCACGACGCCCTTGTGGCCACCGATCAGGAAGGTGGGGCGGTGCTGCGGCGGCTGGACGTGCCGCATCCTCCCACGCCACAGGCGCTGGGACGGCTGGGGGACACCGAAGCGGCGCGCGAGGCCGGGCGGGTGGCGGCGCGGGGCCTGATCGAACTGGGCATCAACTGGAATTACGCGCCCAGCCTGGATGTCAACGTGGACCCGCTGAATCCGGTGATTGGTGAGCGGTCTTTCGGCGCGGACCCTCGCGTGGTGGCCGAACTGGGCGTCGCGTGGGCGCAGGGCAGCGAGGAACTGGGCGTGCTGAGCGCCGTCAAACATTTTCCCGGCCACGGCGATACGCGCACCGACAGCCATCTGGCGCTGCCCGTGGTGGACAAGTCCCGCGCCGAACTGGAGGCGGTGGAATGGCGGCCCTTTCGCGCCGCCGTCCGGGCGAATCTGGGCAGCATCATGACCGCGCACATTCTCTACCCGCAGATCGACGCCGGACATCCCGCCACCCTCTCGCCCGCGCTGCTACACGACTTGCTGCGCCGGGAGTGGGGCTACGGCGGCGTGATCGTCACCGACGCGATGGACATGCGGGCGGTGGCGGACCGCTACCCGGACGGACGCGGCGCAGTGCTGGCCCTGGGGGCGGGGGCGGACGCTGTGCTGGTCTGCGGTCACGGCGATCTGGATATTCATGTCCGGCATCTGGAGGCAGTCCAGCGTGCCGTTCAGGCCGGTGAACTTTCATCGGGGCGGGTGGTGGAAGCGGTGGGATGTCTGGAACAGGCCGCGCGGCGCTTTCCTGGGCGGCCCAGGGCCTACCCGGCGGCGCAGCAGCAGACCGATGACGCCTGGGCCACTGGCATTGCTCAGCGCAGCCTGCACAGTCTGGGCCAGCTTCCCAGCCTTGATCCTCAGGGGACGGTGGTGCTGATTGCCCACCGGCAACCTGCACTGGGCGGGCCCTACGGCGACAGCCTGGGCGGCGAGGCGCTGGCACACGCTCTGCGGCCCGCCTTTCCGAAGTTACGGCTGGCCCTGCATGATGGTCAGGACCTGTTCGCCGTGACGGCCCTGCTCTCCGACTGTCCAGACGCGGCCATTCTTCTGGCCACCACCGAACGCTGGGATGTGGGCGAAGCCGTCCGGCAACTGGCGCGGCACCTGAGTGGACGCCGGGTGGTGCATCTGGCGCTGTGGAATCCTGACGTGGCGGTGGACCTGGGTTTACCTGCGTTGATTACCGATGGTTTTCGTCGAGCACAGTTGCGGGGAGTGGTGTCTCGTCTGACCGCAATGACAGAGGCCGTTGGTGTGCTGGACAGGCTGGAATAAACCCCTCGGACGGGATTACGGGCCAAGTCACTTCGCCCCGGTCAGCAGGGACGCCCGATGTCCAGACTGCCTATCAGCGGGCCGGGGCCAGTCTTCTGCGGGACTTCGGACCAGCGGTGATCAAGGAGCTGGTTTAGAGCATTTGTCAAAAGAGCTGTTTCCTTTTGACCGAACGGACTGGTACAGCTCGCAGAGAGTGAGTGAATATTAACGAGTAGTTGGGACTGAGTCAGCTCCGAAGGAGAGAATGGAGGCATCAGAAGTCTTCTTTTCTGATGCTGGAATTCGGACAACTGCTCTAAGCTGAACCAACGGGAGAAGCGTTCGTCCGCCCAGGAGCCGCCATGACCCAGCAGACCGCCGCCCGTCCCAGCCCCCTGACCGCTCAAGAACGCTGGACGCTGGCGGCGACGGTGGTGGGGTCCAGCATGGCTTTTCTGGACGGCACGGTGGTCAACGTGGCGCTGGCCTCGCTGCAGGCCGACTTGAACGCCACGGCGGCGGGCGTGCAGTGGGTGGTCAATGCCTACGCCCTGCTGCTGGCGGCCCTGACCCTCTCAGGTGGGGCGCTGGGCGACGCCTACGGACGCAAAAAGGTCTACGGCCTGGGCGTGATCATCTTTGCGCTGGCCTCCCTGGCCTGTGGACTGGCCCCCAGCCTGCCGTTCCTGATCGCGGCGCGGGCGGTGCAGGGTGTGGGCGCGGCGCTGCTGGTGCCGGGCAGCCTGGCCATGATCGGAGCGGTGTTCGATCCGGCCCGACGGGGCCGGGGCGTGGGGCTGTGGAGCGCGGCCAGTTCAGTCATGACCCTGCTGGGGCCGGTGGCGGGCGGGGTGCTGGTGGACGCCGGCTCGTGGCGCTGGGTGTTTTTCATCAATCTGCCGTTGGCCGTCGGCGTGCTGTGGCTGCTGCGCCGCGTGCCGGAGACGCAGACGCCCGGCGCACGCCCAGACTGGCCGGGGGCCGTCAGCATCACGCTGGCGCTGGGCGGGCTGGCCTACGCCTTCACGCGGGCAGGTGAATTTGGCTGGGACACCCTGACCTGGGTTTCGCTGGGCGTGTCTGCCGCAGGCTTCGCCTTTTTCCTGTGGCACGAGGCCCGCACTGAGAAACCGATGCTGCCGCTGGGGCTGTTCCGCAATCCGGTGTTCGCCGGAACCAACCTGCTGACCTTTTTGTTGTACGGAGCGCTGGGTGCGGTGGGGCTGTACCTGCCGCTGTATCTGATCGGCACCCTGGGCTACAGCGCCACCGCCGCCGGAGCCTCGCTGCTGCCGCTGTCACTGTTGCTGGCGGGGCTGTCCGGGTGGTTCGGAGCGCTGGCCGACAGGCACGGGCCACGGTGGTTTCTGACCGCCGGGCCGGTCCTGGCCGGGGTGGGGTTCGCCCTGCTGGGGCTGGGCCGCGAGTGGGGCGGCGGCAGGTACTGGACGGCCATCCTGCCAGGGGCGCTGCTGCTGGGCTTGGGGATGGCCCTGACGGTGGCGCCGCTGTCCAGCGCGGTGATGGGCAGCGCGGGCCGCGAGCGCAGCGGCGTGGCCAGTGGGGTGAACAATGCTGTGTCGCGCGCTGCCGGACTGCTGGCGGTGGCCGCGCTGGGCCTGCTGCTGGTGGGCAGTTACCGGGGCGCGCTGGACACCCGGCTGGCGGCGGCGGGGGCCACCCCCGCAACCCGCCAGAGTGCCGTGAGGCAGGCCAACCGCCTGACCGATCTGAAGTTGCCGGCCAACGCGGGGCCGGGAGCTGAGGCGGCGGTCAAGGCCGCGTTTGGCGACGCGTTCGGCAACGTGGCTTTGGCGTCCGGGGCACTGGGGGTGCTGGGCGGCGTGGCCGGCTTTTTCTTCCTGGCCGGGCGCAGGGAAGAGGGCTGAGCGCGCTGAACGTGACCGGCACCGGCATCATCGACTACGCCCCCATTTCCTGCCTGGACGAGACGTTCCAGCACTGGACGACGAGCGTCAAGCTGGGCTGGGACGCCCACCGCCCCTGCATGTTGCTGCAGCGCATGTCGCCCGAAAAGTGCCGCAGCACGGTCCTGCCGAAAGTCGCAGAACTCATGGATTGGCGATCCAGGGCCTGGATTTCGGGGCGACGACAGGCGGCTGAAAAGAGGGCCGAGACTGTTCAGGCGGTCTCCGCCCTCTTTCTGCCTCTCTGGCGCAGGTTTTCTGTGGAAACCTTTCTTCTCCGCGAGACGGCCTGTACCAAGCGCGCGCCGCACGTCGGGCGCCCAACAGTTCTTCGGCCATTCCCCACGGCAATGGGGATAGCCCTTTTTCCACGGTACGCCCGGCCAAGTAGAAGGCTGGAATCATGACCGACATGGGTTCGGCACGACCACGGTGCCAAGCAGGCGCAGCACGCTCCACACCGTGTCCGTGATGCCGATGGCCATTGCTGGGGTCCGTTGCGCATATTGACGACGCCTCACCGGTTCATCCAACTTGACTCGCAGGCTCCGGTTCACCCGACAGAAGTTATAGATCCCATTGACCAGATCGCTGACCGTCTGACGGACGTGGGGAAGCCTCGCAAACGCGAGGCTTCTGCGGACCTGGTGCGGATTCATACGCCGGGCCGTCCCGTTGTGCCGTTCCACTGCCGAGGTGTTGGGTGTGTTGTGGCCGAGAGAGGCCAGCTCCTGATTGACGCGCCGCTGGCTCCCAGCGGCGCGTTCGATGCGGATGTCTACCACCCGCCTGCCCTGATACGTCTTGATGATGCGCACGTGCCCTGAAGTCCGGGGCACGCGGTACTGAAGTTTGGGAAAGCGTCCACGCTTCCCTTGACGCTGGGGCTGGTAAGGCCGACCAAAGACGGCCGGGAACAGCGATTCGTAGGGGAGCCAGCCATCGGTGAAGAGCACGATGCCATGTGGATCGTGCAGCCGGGAACGGGCGCCGAACAGCAACCGCACTGCCAGATCAGTCGTTCTCGCCCCCAGAGCGTTCTGGACGATGAATTTTGAGCATGGGTCGATCACCGTGGCCTCCCAGCACGGCTGATCCTTACGCCCTACGAAGCCGTGCCGTTCATCGGCCTGGAGGCTCGTCACGTGCAGATCTTGGGCGTGTTGATCGTGAACACGCGCAGCGTGTTCACCTGCGATGCACGCCAACCGGGAGACGGTGGTGCGGTGGGTGTGGGTGAGTTCAGCGGTCTGCTTGAAGCTATTCCCGCGCGTCACGTGCTCCACGATGCTCTCCACCCGCTCATAGGGGAGCTTCACGTTCCACAGGGCGGTGCCTTTGCGTTCACTGAATTCCCGGGCGCAGGTCGAGCAGCGGAGCAACCGGCGTGGCCCCGAGCGCGTGTTGTACCACTTGCGGTGACGAATATTCCCGAGACCCGCTTGTCCAGCCGCTGGACAGGCGGGGTTGAGGCAGCGGAAACTGTCGAGTGAGGGTGATTGCATACGTCCGGGGATAGGCCCCGGACGCCCCTCATGTCAGGCATGTCGGTCATGATTCCAGCCTTCTACCCCCGGCCACTCTGACGGCGTTTGAACAAAAAGAAAAAGCCCGTCATAGACGGACTTCTTGTGGTGGAGCCAAGCGGGATCGAACCGCTGACCTCGTCATTGCGAACGACGCGCTCTCCCAGCTGAGCTATGGCCCCACACCACTTGAATCAAGGGCGAAAAGGACTGTAGCACGCCCCAGACGGCCTTGCAAGACGGGGGGCGGGCGCAGACAGGCGTGCGGTGACAGGCCCCACCCTGCCGGTCAGCTGGGTGTTGGTCTGATCGGCAGAGCGGGCTGGCCCGGCGATGACGTCCGGGGTCCGCCCGATTTGTGGCGGCCGTCCTGCAGGCTGCTTTTGGGTACACTGCGCCCATGCAGATTGCCGACCCACTGGGCGTGCCCGGAGCGCCGCACGAGACCTTGAATGCCGTTATGGCCCATCTGGAACAGCATCGTGCGGGGGGCGCGGCAGGTCAGTTGATCCTGGTGACGGACCGGCAGGGAGACCGCGGCCATGCGGGGTACGCGGCGGTGCTGATCGCCGGTCCGGTGGTGACGGTGGCGGCTCAGGCGTTCGGGCCGCGGTTCGGCCCGGCGGGCATGGAGGCGCTCGAGCAGCTGGTGCGCTGGGCCCAGGCCCACGAGTGGCCGGTGCGCGAGACGGTCCTGAACGTTTCCGATTTCACGCGGGTGATCGACGAGCCCGAGACCGCCGAGATCAGACGCCTGATGGCCGCCAGCAACCCCAGCGATCCGGGCATCTACCTGGTGTGGCCGGCCGCCTGGAAAGAGGAAGCCTGGTAGGACTGAGCCTCCCCCCGCCGGGACCAGCCCCACTGACCGCGCTTCTCCCCGGCGGCCAGCCCTGAACGCACGGGACCAGGACTCACGTCGCCCTGGTCCTCTCACGTCCCACCGATGCAGCCCACGTTCAGTGGGGTGACCACCCATGGCCTGCACGACCCTCCGATACTGCCCCGGCTGAGCGGCATCCAGACGGTGGACCGTTCGGTGGCTGGGGAGGGCCGTCTCCGCGTTCTGTCCTGACAGGTCCGGTGGGCGCCCCATGGGGATACCGGCTGCCCCCCAGGGTGATGCCGGGTCAGCGCCGGGTGCGGCTGAAGCGCAGTCTTGAAGAATTGAGGCTTGAATGATTGGGGTAAGAGTTCGGGTGGCAGGATGGCAGGCAGGTGAGCTGTCCCTGCCGCCCTGTGCTCTTCCACCTCCCCGGTTCGTTCGGTGACGCTGTTCTGCCGCGTGGTGGCGTGCCACCTCGCAGCACCTGTTCCGGCCCTGTTCCAAGTCTCCCGCACCCTTCGCCCCCGCCCTGTTGCATTTTCCCCACGGGACCGAACATTCATAGCGTCTGTGGACGCGAGGTAACTTCAGCGTGACCCCCTCCCTGCCCAAATCCAAGCGTGCCGCCCCGGACCATCTGGCCGGGACGCGCGCCGTGCGTAAACCCGCCCCTCAGCCCAGCCCCGTTCAGTTCAGCCCCGTTCAGGCCGGTGCGGGCCAGCCCAGCGCCGCGCTCTACACTGCCCTGAGCGATCTGCTGCGTGCCCACGCGCCGGAAGCGGCGTTGCTGGCGCGGGTGGGCGGAGCGGTGCTGAGGTTTGAGGCCGGCACGCTGGAACAGTGCGGACCGGAGCTGGAACCGCCCGAAGCATGGCTGGAGGGCGGCGAGATGACCTGGCTCTCGCGCGACGGCGAGCTGCTGGGGCTGCTGTGGAGCGACGCAGGACCGGTGTCGCCCACGGCGGTGGAGGTGCTGACGATGCTGCTGGCGGCCTCGCGTCCGGACGGAGCGGGTCGCGAGGCCGAGGTGCTGGTCACCCAGTTGCCGGTGGCCACCGCGTGGCTGACGCCGGAGCTGGTGTTCCGCCGGGTCAGCCGGCCGTTTCTGGAACTGCTGAACCTGAGTGACGCCGGGGTGCTGGGGCGCACGGTGGCCGAGGTGCTGCCTGGACACCCGGCGCTGCTGCTGGCGCTGCAGGGCGCCGTGGCGGGCCGTTCGGTGGCGCTGCCCGACGAGCGTCTGGTCGGCGATGATGCGGGGGCGGTTCCTTCTCGCTGGGTCCGCGGCGAGGCCCGGCCCTACCTGGGCGGCTGGGGCGCGGGCGTGATGCTGACCCTGCAGGACGTGAGCGGCGAATACGAGCGGGCCGCGCGGGTCTCGGCGCTGCTGGACACCCGCACGCCCGCCGCGCTGCTGACCGAGGACGGCACCGTGCTGCACGCCAGCCCCGGCCTGAGTGAGCTGGCCCCGCACCTGCCTGGACAGCCGTTTCCGGCCCTTGCGGGCGCGCCGCTATGGGCCTGGGTCGGCTTCGAGGGCGCGCCCTCGGCGGCGGTGCGCACGCTGGTGCGGCAGGCCGCCGGCGGCAGCGTGGCGCGGGGCGACGTGAAGCTGGCGAGCGGCGAACTGCTGACCCTGACCGTGCGCCGCTCGCCCGAGAGCGGGCTGCTGGTGGCCGAGAGCGTGGGCGCCTCGGTGGGGGGCGCGGCCCCGCTGGGCCTGATCTCGCAGATGCTCGCGCTCTCCGAGGACGCCGCCGTCCTGGTGGACGCCGCAGGCCGCGCGCAACTGATCAACGACCGCGCCGCGGCGCTGCTGGGGGTCGAGGCCCCGCGTCTGGTGGGCCTGGGCCTCACGAGGGTGCTGAGCGAACTGGGCGTCAAGGTGTTCTCGCCGGACGGACAGCCGCTGCCCCTGCCCGACTGGCGTGCCCTGCCGTTGCCGCTGCGCCGCGAGGTGCTGCTGGCCCTGCCCGGCCACTCGCTGCGCCACATGGAATTGCGCGTGACGCCCGTCGGACCGGAGGGCAGCCACCGGGACGCGGGGCCGCGCGGCAGCGTGCCCGCCGGCGGCCTGCTGCTGACCCTGCGGGACGTGACCGTGCTGCGCCGCGCCGAGGCCAAGATGCACCACGACGCCCGCCACGACTCGCTGACCGGGCTGCGCAACCGCGTGGGCCTGCGCGAGGACCTCGCGGCGCTGCAGGCGGAGCCGGGGGCATCTGGCGCGCTGGTCTGCCTGAACATCGACGGCTTCAGCGCCCTGAACACGGCGCTGGGCCGGGTGGCCTGTGACCGCCTGCTGATTGGTCTGGCCGCCCGCCTGAGCGATCTGATGGCCGGGCTGGGTCAGGGGCAGGGCAGCGCCGCCCGGCTGGAGGGCGGAACCTTCGCCGCGCTGCTGCCGGGGCTGGACATCCACGACGCCGTGGAAGCCGTGCAGCGCTCGCTGAGCGTGCCGCTGCGCTGCGGCCCGCGCGAGACCCCCCTGACCTTTGCGCTGGGGGTGACCGCGCTGGACGGCAGCGCCGAGGACGTCATCTCGAACGCCGAGATCGCCGTGCGCCATGCTCGGCAGCAGGGCCGGGGCGGCCTGGGCTTCTACACGCCGGCCCTGCGTGCCGGGGTCCGCAACTCCTACGCGCTGGAAGAGGACCTGCGCGGCGCGTTGACGGCCCGCGAGTTCACGCTGCTGTACCAGCCGATTCTGAACCTGAAAACCGGACAGGCGCTGGGGGCCGAGTCCCTGCTGCGCTGGCAGCACCCCGAACTGGGCCTGCTGCTGCCCCAGAGCTTTCTGGAGGTGGCGGGCCGCAGCGACCTGATCACCCACATCGGCGAGTGGGTGGTCGAGGAGGCCGTGGCCAGCCGGGAGCGCGTGCGCGCCGAATGCGCGGCCACGCTGCCCGACTGGCAGGTCAGCGTCAACCTAAGCCTGGAAGAGCTGCGCCGCAGCGAGGGCCTGCGACGGCTGCTGCCGCTGCTGAGTGCCCAGGGCGCGCCGGACATCGAGGTCACGGCGGGCAGCCTGCTGGACCACAGCGAGGAGACGCTGGAACTGCTCGAGCAGCTTCGCGGCCACGGCGCGAGATTGTGCGTGGACGACTTCGGCGACGGTGCGGGCAGCAACCTGAGCGCGCTGACCCGCTTTCCCCTGAGCGTCATCAAGCTGCACCCGACCCTGACCGCCCGCTTGCCCGGCGACGCGCGGGTGGTGACGCTGGTAGAGGCCACCATCGATCTGGCACACCGCCTGGGCCTGGGCGTGGTGGCGGTGGGGGTGGAACGGGCCGAACAACTGGAGATCCTGCGCGAGCTGGGCTGCGACGCGGCGCAGGGCTACGTGGTCTGCCCGCCGCTGCCCGAGGCCGAACTGCTGGCGTGGCTCTCGAAACGCTGAAGCGAGGCGGGCAACGGCTTTACCAATCTTTTTGATGGTAAGGCGACACACCCTCTGCGGGCAGACCGGATGGTCTGGTGAGGCATGACCACCACCGAAGAGTTCATGAGCGCGCTGCAAAACGCCGAATCCAGCAAGGATCCGTCTGGTCTGGTGGCGCTGCACGCCGGGGACGTGACCCTCAGCAACCTGACCAGCAAGACCTGGAAGGGAACCGAGGGAGCACAGGAATTCTGGGAACGATATCTGGGCGATTTCGAGACCATCCACAGTGAGTTCACGCACCACCACGAGAGCGGCGGCCAGGGCGTGATGGAGTGGAACGCCAAGGGCAAGCTCAAGAACGGCGACGACATCGAGTACCGGGGCGTGAGCATCATCGAGATCAAGGACGGCAAGGTGGGCGCCTTCCGCACCTACTACGACAGCGCCGCCTTCGTGAATCCGGCGCAGGACTAGGCCCCGCTTCACCCTGTCGGCCCCCTGCATACGGGGGCCTTTTTGCTGCCGTGCCCTAGACTGCCCGGCATGTTGCTGTATGGAAGGAATCCGGTTCTTGAAGCCCTGCGGGACGGGCGGGTGGGCGAGGTGCTGGTGGCGCGCGGCGTCGAGGAAAGTTTCGTGGCCGAGCTGAAAGCGGCGGTGGGGGAGAGCGGCGTCCGGGTGCGTTTTGCCCCGCGCATCGAGCTGGACCAGCTGGCTGGAACCACCGCGCACCAGGGGGTGATGGCGGAAGTCGAGGACCTGGCCTGGGCCACCGTGGACGACATCCTGGACCGCGCCGAGGCCCGAGGGGAAGAGTTGCTGATCGTGCTGCTGGACGGCATCACCGATCCGCGCAACTTCGGGGCGATCATCCGCAGCGCCGAGGTGCTGGGGGCGCACGGCGTGGTGGTGGAGGAACGCCGCAGCGCCCCGCTGTCGCCGGTGGTGGCGAAAACGGCGGCGGGGGCCACCAGTTACCTGCCGGTGGCGCAGACCAAGAACCTGCCCCGGCTGATCGACGCCCTCAAGGAAGACCGGGTGTGGGTCTACGGCGCGGCGGGCGAGTCGGCCCAGGACGTGACCCGCACTGATTTCAGCGGCCGTGTGGCGCTGGTCATCGGCGCGGAAGGCGAGGGCCTGCGCCGCCTGGTGCGCGAGAAGTGCGACGTGCTGGTGGGCATCCCCACGCGCGGGCAGGTGGACAGCCTGAACGCCTCGGTGGCGGCAGGCATCCTGATCCACGAGGTGATGCGCGGGCGGACGGGCAAGTGAGCCAACCCCCACCGCGCCGAATCGAGACCATCTCCAGCGCCGCGATGACCCTGGAGGTGCTGCCCGAGCTGGGGGCCAGCGTCCTGAACCTGCGCGCCGCGTCGGGCCGTCCGGTGCTGAGGCCCGTGGCCGTGGAGGACGTGCAGACCAGCAGCCAGTGCGCCAGCTTCGTGTTGCTGCCGTACTCCAACCGCATCCGGGACGCGCGGTTCACCTTTGAGGGTCAGGCGGTGCAGCTGCAGCCCAACACCAGAGACGGCCTGGCCCAGCACGGCGACGTCCGCAACCGCCCTTGGACGGTTCTGCGCGCCTCGGACAGTCACCTGATCTGCACCTTCGACAGCCGCGACTTTGCGGACATGAACTGGCCCTGGGCCTTCACCGCGCAGGTGGAGTACCGCCTGCATGGGCTGCATCTGGACACCACCGTCACGCTGACCAATGCAGACCTTCGCGACATGCCCGCTGGAATGGGGCTGCATCCGTATTTCGAGCGGCTTCAGGACGGCACCGATCCCACCCTGACCTTCGACGCCCCGCTGACCTACGACACCGACGGGCGCAGCCTCGCGCTGGGAGGCGCGCGTGAGGTCCGCCCACAGGAGGACTACCGCACGCCGACCCGCACCGGGACGCGTCAGATTGACCGGACCTTCACGGCCTGGGACGGCATCGTTCGGCTGGACTGGTCTGCGGAAGGCCGGCCGGCGCGCGCCGTGGTGCAGACCGCCGACAACGTCTACTCGCACCTGGTGGTGTTTACCGCACCGGACGGCAGTCTGGCGCTGGAACCCGTATCACACGCCACCGACGCCTTCAATCTGGCGGCCCAGGGCGTGGCGGGCGTGGACCTGCGGGTGCTGACGCCAGGGCAAAGTCTGGCCGGCACCGCGCGGGTCACACTGGAAGGCCAGTGGTAATGGCGGCGGGGATGACCCAGAGCATTTGTCAAAAGAGCTGTTTGCTTTTGACCGAACGGACTGGCACAGCTCGCAGAGAGTGAGTGAATTTCAACGAGCAGTTGGGACTGATTCAGCTCCGAAGGAGAGAATGGAGGCATCAGAAGTCTTCTCTTCTAATGCTGCAATTCGGACAACTGCTCTACGCGGCGTTGGTCGCCAGCAATTCGCCCTCCGCGCCGCGCAGCTCGAAACCGGGCCGGGGACGCGCGGCCAGCCAGCGCAGGGCGTCAAGCAGATCGTCGGTCTCGCGCATCACTTCCGGCGCCGCCGCGTCCTCGGCAGCGGCGTCGCCCGTCCAGACGACGCGGTAAGCCCGGGGAGCGGTGGGCGGCGTCCAGGGCGCGCCCGCTTCTTCTTTCACGAAGGCTCTAGACATCTATGTAGTCTAGCCAGGCGGCGTGAACCGCGGATAGGCGCAGCGTGACCTCGCCTTTACCCGACGCTCTCTGCCCATCCGGGGCCTTGCCCAGAGCCCAGCTTTAGGCCACCGTCCCTTGGCGGCCTCTCTACTCGTCGGGCAGATTCGGCAGACTGGCCCTGGCCACCAGGGTGATGCGGGTTTCGCGGGGCTGCTGGCCGCGCAGGTAGCCGATGGTCACGGTATCGCCAACCTCGCCGCTGCGCAGGGCGGTGATGACCTCGTTGGCGTCGCGGGTGCGCTGACCGTCCACCGTCGTAATCACGTCGCCCAGCTTCGATAGATTGTCGTTGGCGTCGTATTCGCCGCCCATCAACCCGGCGCGGTCCGCCGGGCTGCCCCGGACCACCCGCGCGATCACGCCGCCCGCCGGTTCGATCAGGCCGCTGTGAACGCTGTCCAGTTCGATGCCCAGCACCGGGGTGTCGCGCTTCTCGCCGGTGCGCAGCGCCGTGATCAGGTTGTCACCGTCCACCACCGGCACCGCGTAACTGCGCCGGGTGATCCCGCTGCTGTCCACGCTGATGTAGCTGACCACGCCAATCGCGTTGCCCAGCCCGTCGATGATCGGGCCGCCGCTGTCGCCGGGGGCCAGCGGGGCGTTCATCTCCAGCGTGCCCTGGGGGAAATCGGCGCGCGCCGCCGACGCGCCCAGCCGCAGCAGCTTGCCGCGCCGGGGCTGCAGGAAGTCGCCGCCGCTGTTGCCCACCGCCAGGACGGTCTCGCCCACGCGCGGCGCCCGGGCGGCCAGCGGCAGGAAGGGAAAGGGACCGCGCCCCTGCACTTCCAGCAGCGCCACATCCGCCCGCGCGTCGAAGGCGGTCACCTTGGCACGGTACGACTTGCCCTCCAGCGTGCTCACCTGAAACAGCGTGCCCAGGCTGACCACGTGGTAGGCGGTCAGCACCTGCCCGGTGTCGCTGATGAAAAAGCCGGTGCCGATCCCGGCCTCGCGCGTGCGGGGGTCCAGGCTCTCGACGCGCACTGTGGCGGGGCGGACCTTCTTGAACAGCGCCTGCGTTTCCTCGGGCAGCGTGTTGGGCAGCGCCGTGGACACCTGCGGCTGTGGTTGCCGGGGCACCAGCTCGAACTTCGGCTGCCAGTTGGGCAACAGGTAGGCCCCCAGCGCCAGAATCAGCAGAGCAGGAAGCCAGGGCGAAGCGCGCACGCGCGCAGTCTAGAGCGCCGCGCGTGCGGGCAAGGTAGGCAAAGGCACGCAAGTCTGAGGCGTGCGGTGAGGCGCTGTTCAACCCGATGGGGCCAGGGCCAGCGCTCCCCGCAGCGGCGCGGCAGTGGGCACAAACGTCACGCCGCGTCCCGCGAACTGCGCGTGGAAGGCGGCTGCCACCAGCGGATTGAAGCTGCCGCCGCACAGGGCAAGTTCGCGTCCCCGGCTACGTTCCAGCACCGCCGCGCCCAGCCGGGCCAGTTCTTCCCCGGCGCGGCGCTGGATGGCCTGCGCGTGGGCGTCGCCCTCCACCGCCGCCGTATACACCACCGGGGCGAGGCGGGCCAGCGCGGCGCGGCCCTCGCCGTACACATAGGCGCGGATGTCCGGCCACAGGCGGGAACCGATGGCCCCGAACAGCCGGGAGGCCAGCAGGCTCTCGCCCTGCCCCTCGTCCGCCTCCCGCAGCGCCGCCTTGAGGCCCTGCCGTCCCTGCCAGAAGGCCCCGCCCGCGTCGTCGATCAGGAAGCCGTGGCCGCCCGCGCGGATCACTTCGCCCGCCGCCGTGCGGTGGTAGGCCATGCTGCCGGTGCCGGCGTAGACCAGCGTGCCGCCTCCCGCCGGAAAATGCGCGGCGTAGGCCAGATGCAAATCGTCAGTGACGTGCAGCGCGGTCTGCGGCAGCTCGAACGTGCGGGCCAGCAACTCCACGATCAGCGGCGCGTAGTCGCTTTGCAGGCCGGTGATGCCCGCCACCACCGCTGACGGCAGCGCGGGCACGGCGGCGCGGATGTCTGCCAGCCCTCCGGCCATGCGCTCGCGGGCTTCCGGGGTGTACAGGTGGCCGGAGAGCGGGGAATACACGCCGCTTGCGGTGGTTTCATCACCCGAGAACAGCGCCCACTTGCTGCTGCTCGCGCCCATGTCGATGCCCAGAATCATGGGTGACCGAGGCTCCGGGACAGCGTGCGGTTCATGCCTGGAGTCTAGGCGAGAATCCACGGTCCGCGCTCTGACGACTTTCTTGCTTGACATGGTAGTTGCCCCTCCACTACCTTGTGAGATAAGTATGAACCCCCTGAAATCCGGCACCCTGGATCTGGCCCTGCTGGCGGCTTTGCAGGAGCAGCCCCGCTACGGGCTGGACATCCTCAAGCATGTCAACGGGCGCAGTGCGGGCCTGTTCGACCTGCGCGAGGGCAGCCTGTACCCGGCGCTGCACCGACTGGTCAGGGCCGGCTGGATTGAGAGCGACTGGGAGCCGAGCGACAGGGGCGGCGCACCCCGCAAGGTCTACCGCCTGACCGACGAGGGCGCGCGCGCCCTGGCCGCCAAGCGCGAGGAATGGCAGACGCTGCGCGGCGCGCTGGACGCCCTGCTGCTGGGGCGGTTGAGCGCATGACCCGCCGCGCCAGAGGCAAGGGCCGGGTGCTGGGCCTGGACGCCTACATCCACCGCGCCACCTTGGGCCTCCCGCGTGGGGAACGCCTGGACGCCGCCGCCGAACTGCGGACACACCTGCTGGAGCGCGTGGCCGAACACATGGCGCAGGGCTTTTCGCGCGAGGAAGCAGAGTATCTGACGGTGAAGGGGATGGGGGAGCCGCAGACGGTCAACCGGGGCTTGCTGGGGCATGTGTTCACGAACCGGTTGGGCTGGGCGGCGCTGGCGGTGTTGTTGGTGGGGGGCGGGGGCTGGTATGCCTATCAAGCCGCCCAGTGGGAAGGAGTCAGGCCAGTCGCTACCACTGCTCTGGATGACACGGCCATTTCGCAGATTGACAGCCATGACTGGCCCAGCAATTATGGTGGAATAGGCGGCTCTGCTGGAGGCTTCGCCAAAGCAGCCGAGATTCGCTTTCCAGAAGGCACCACGCATGTCTTCGCCGCGTTTCTGAGCGCCCAGACGACAACGCTGCGGTCCTCTTTTTCGTGGTGGGTAGGTCCGCCATTTCTCAAGGCCACGACAGACGAACTCAAACGGTTCTGGCAAGGCCATTTCAGGCTGGTGAGCATCGCGGCGCAGAGGTTTGACGGCCAGCCCTGCCCAAAGACCCAGGTGCAAGTTGGGAATGTGCTGTACGGCATCCGCACCTTCTTTCCCAAGGAGCCGGGTTCCTGGCAACGGGATCAGCACGGCCTGACCTATTACTCCAATCTTGTCAGCGGCTTTTGCCTGAACAATCCCGGCAATCTGGAGTTGCGTAGAACACCGCTGGCCCTCAACACCTGGACACCCGTGATGGAGGTCTTTCCCGGTCTGGCCGAGCAAAAACAGCAAGGCACCGTCATTCTGCTGCTTTACTCCAGCAACACTACCGACATTCCTGGCCGAAAGCCGGAAGATGTGTATCAATACGATCCGAAAGCAGGCTGGCACGCCAACTGACGCTACCCTCTCCCCATATGCCCCACTGGCTCCTCAAATCCGAACCCGACGTCTTTGGCTACTCCGATCTGGAACGCGTGGGCCGCGAACCCTGGAACGGCGTCCGCAACTATCAGGCGCGTAATTTTCTGCGGCAGATGGCGGTGGGTGACCCCTGCCTGTTCTACCACTCGCGCAGCAAGGCGCCGGGCATAGCAGGCGTGGCGCGGGTGACGCGGGCCGCACATACGGACGATCTGCAGTTTGACCCGGCCAGCGCCTATTTCGATTCCAGATCTGACCCATCCCAGCCGCGCTGGAGCATGGTGGAGGTGGAAGCGGTGCGCGCCTTCCCAGGAGTCCTGACGCTGGACACCATCCGCACCCTGGTCGAGTGGCAGGATTCGCCGCTGACCCGCAAGGGCAGCCGCCTGAGCGTGTTGCCCGTGACGGCAGAGCAGTTCAGGGCGGCGCTGACGGCCGTGGGGTTGGATGCGGCTGACCTTTGAACCGCTGAGCGAGTCGCATCTGCCCACCCTGACGCGCTGGCTGCAGCAACCTCATGTGCGCGCCTTCTGGGACGACGGCAGACGAGACGTGGCGGCGGTGCGGGCGCACTATTTCCGGCCTGGACAAAATGTTCCCAGCTTCATTTTCAGCGTGGACGGGCGGGCGGCAGAATTCATTCAGCGCCAGCACATCACGCCGGGACATGGTTTTTTCGCCTGGGCGGCCATGAACGGGGAAACCTGGGCAATAGACATGATGATCGGTGACGCCGGGTTGACCGGGCAGGGGCTGGGGGCACAGGTCATCCGGGCATTCGTGGAAGCGTTACGTGCCGAGCGACCAGCACTGCGGCGGGTGCTGATTGACCCTGCCTCTGAAAACACACGGGCCATTCGCTCCTATGCGAAGGCGGGATTTCTGCCTCTCGCTGTGCTGGAGAATGAAGCCGGCCCGGTTGATCTCATGCGGCTGGACTTGCCGGACGGGCTGGATCTGGCTGCCCTTCCGTCAGTCCGTTGTCAGAGCTGAAGACCCACACTGCGGCATGGAACTCGCGTTCGCCGGACTGGCTATCGTCTTCTCGCTGCTGCTGGCTTCTTTACAGAAAGAGCCACAGCGCCAGCCCGTGCGGGTGCGCGCACGGCAGCGGCGCGCCTGATACGGACTCCGATTGAAAGGTGTTGGAAACACCTGGAAATCCGAGCGGAGCGAGAAAGAGAACAACGGGTTCCGGACGTGGAGTGTAGGAACCGGCGCTCTCCCGGTTCCTACACGAAACAAACGGAATCCGTATGAGGCCAGCTCGTCCTTTGCCGCCCCGTATACTGGCCGCGTGTCTGTAACCTGGCAGGGCCGCCCGCACACGCTGGGTTCGCGCGTGTCGCTGTTCCTCCTGCGGCTTTCGGGCTGGACGCCGCTGCTGGAGCCGCCGCCGGGCGGGGCCGTCAAGTTCGTGACCGCCGCCGCGCCGCACACCAGCAACCTGGATTTCTGGCCGGGCCTGTTCTGGAAATGGGCCACCCGCATCCCGCTGCACTGGGTGGGCAAACGCGAGCTGTTCAGCTTTCCGCAGGGCATTTTTATGCGGGCGGTAGGCGGCATGGCCCTGGACCGCCGCCGCGCCGGGGGCAACTTCGTGGATGCGGTGGTGTCGGTGATCGAGCGCGAAGACGAAATCGTCCTGCTGGTGGCGCCGGAGGGCAGCCGGGGCAATGCAGGATACTGGAAGACCGGTTTTTACTACATGGCGCTGCGGGCGGGCGTGCCGATTGCCGTGACCGCGCTGGACTGGGGCCACAAACGCGTGGGCATCGTCGGCTACATCGTGCCGACGGGCGAGGTGAAGGCCGACTTCGCCCGCATCGCCGCGCTGCTTGAGGGCGTGCGGGGCCGCGTGCCGGGCAACGAATCACCCGTCATTCCCCGGCCCGACGAGGCCGGGCGGGAATGAGGTCCTTTAGTCCGGCCTGAACCGGTTTCGCAGCTGGAAGACCTCTTGGGCGGAGCGGCGCAGGGTGTAACCCACGCGTGACGCCGGGGCGCTACACTCTGCGGCGTACCACAAACTATCCAGAACCAAGGAGGACGATGCCTGACTTTGCATCCAGACGTTTCCCATGACGGCGCAGACCCAGCCTCGTCCCATGAGCGGCGCGGGCCACGGGCCGAGGGTGGCCCTTGAGGCGCGGCATCTGGTCAAGGATTTCCGGGGCTTCCGCGCCACCAACGACGTGACCCTCGGCATTCAGGAGGGCGAGATCCACGCCATCATCGGCCCCAACGGGGCGGGCAAAACCACCCTCTTCAACCTGCTGTCGGGCTTCTTGAAACCCACGTCCGGCGAGGTGAGGCTGTTCGACGAGCGCATCGACACGCTGGCGCCCCACCAGATCGTGCGGCGGGGGCTGTCGCGCTCGTTTCAGATCAGCAGCGTGTTTCCCACCATGACGGTGCGGGAAAACCTGCTGGTGGCGCTGCAATCCAGAAGCCGCCTGCCGGGACAGTTCTGGACGCCGCTGTCCCGGCTGGAAACGCTGGGGCCGCAGGCCGACGCGATTCTCTCGGACGTGGGGCTGGCCGACTCGCCCGCGCGACTGGCCGCCGATCTGGGCCACGGCGAGAAGCGGCAGCTGGAAATCGGCATCTCGCTGACCCAGGATCCGCGCGTGCTGCTGCTGGACGAACCCACCTCCGGCATGGGGTCGGAAGGCATTGCCCGCGTCAAGGCGCTGGTGCGGCAGGTGGCGCGCGGGCGCACGGTGGTGCTGGTGGAACACAACATGAGCGTGGTCTCGGAACTGGCCGACCGCATCACGGTGTTGCAGTACGGCTCCCTGCTCGCCAGCGGCAGCTACGACGAGGTGCGCCAGGACCCCCGCGTGATCGAGGCGTACCTGGGCGACGAGGCGGACGAATGACCGCGCCACACATGTCATCGGTCAGCGCCGCGCCGCCCACCGTTCCGCCTCTTCTGCAGGTGCGGGATCTGAACGCCTATTACGGCCAGAGCCACGTCCTGCACGGCATCAACCTGCACGTTCAGCCGGGCGAGATCGTCAGCCTGATCGGGCGCAACGGGGCGGGCAAGACCACCACCCTGCGCAGCATCATGGGGGCGCTGCGAACGCGCACGGGCAGCGTCACCTTCGACGGTCAGGACATCCTGCGCCTGCCCAGCAACCGGGTGGCCGCACGCGGGCTGGCGTGGGTGCCGGAGGAACGCGCCATCATGAGCACCCTGACCGTGCGCGAGAACCTGGAGCTGCCGCCCGCTCGTCCCGGCGGCTGGACGACGGAGCGCGCCTACGAGGCCTTCCCGGTGCTGCGCGAGCGCGGCCACCACCCCGGCAGCAAACTCTCGGGCGGCGAGCAGCAGATGCTAGCCATCGTGCGCGTGCTGCGCAGCGCCCCCCGCCTGCTGCTGCTGGACGAACCCAGCGAGGGCCTGGCCCCGGTGATCGTGCAGCGCATCGGCGACATCATCGAGGAACTGCGCGCCGATGGGTTGTCGGTGCTGCTGGTGGAACAGAACCTGAAATTCGCCACCCGCCTCGCCGACCGCCACTACGTCTTCGTGGACGGCGAGATCGTCGAGGAGCTCTCCCGCGCCGACGCCGTGGCCCGCCGCGACGATCTCCTGAAATACCTCAGCGTCTAAACCCTTGCCCCTTTTCCCATTCCGGAGGATTCCAACATGAAAAAAGCCAGACTGACCGCCCTGATCGCCACCGCCGCCCTGTTTTCCGTGACCGCCGCCCTGGCGCAGGGGGCCAAGCTCACCGACAACGTCGTCAAGGTGGGCGTGCTGACCGATCTCTCGGGCGTGTACTCCGAGCTGTCCGGCCCCGGCAGCGTCAAGGCCGCGCAGATGGCCGCCGACGACTTCATGGCCGCCAACGCCGCGTACAAGGGCAAGGTGCAGGTGATCGGCGTGGATCACCAGAACAAGGCCGACGTCGCCAGCAACAAGGCCGCCGAGATGATCGACCGCCAGAACGTGGACGTGCTGATGGACCTGCCCACCAGTTCCGCCGCGCTGTCCGCCTCCGAGGTGGCCAAGGGCAAGAAGATTCCGGTGATGGTGGTGACGGGCGGCACCACCGCGCTGACCAACGAGAAGTGCAACAAGTACACCTTCCACTACGCCTACGACAACTACATGCTGGCCAACGGCACCGGCACCGCCGTGACCAAGCGCGGCGGCAACAGCTGGTACATCATCTACCCCAACTACGCTTTCGGGCAGGATCTGGACCGCCAGATGACGGCGGCCATCAAGGAGAACGGCGGCAAGCTGGTCACCGCCAGCGACGCCACGCCGTTTCCCAACACCGACTTCTCCTCGTACCTCCTCAAGGCCCAGAGCCTCAAGCCCAAGATCTTCGGCACCATGCAGGCCGGCAACGATCTGGTGAACGTGGTCAAGCAGTACAACGAGTTCGGCCTGAAGAAGCAGGGCATCGGCCTCGGGATCGGCCTGCTGTTCGAGACCGACGTGGCCGCGCTGGGCCAGGACGCCTTTGCGGGGGCGCTGGCGACCGTGCCGTGGTACTGGAACCTCGATCAGCGCAGCCGCGACTGGTCTGCCAAGTTCGAGAAGGCGTTCGGCAAGAAGCCCACCTGGGCGCAGGCCGGGGTCTACAGCGCCACCATGACCTACCTGCAGGCCGTGGCCCGCGCCAAGTCCGACAACGGCGACGCGGTGGTCAAGGCCCTGGAAGGCCACCGCTTCAGCGACTTCTTTGCCCGCAGCGCGTACATCCGCCCGCAGGACCACCGCGTGACGCTGGACGTGTACACCGTGCAGGTCAAGCCCAAAGCGCAGGCCAAGGAGGCCGGCGACATCTTTACCAAGGTGGCCACCATTCCTTCCGCCAAGGCCTTCACGCCGCTGGCCGAAACCAAGTGCAAGTTCTGAGGAAGGGCTAGAGGGAGGCGGGGGCCAGGACGCTGAAACCGGGCGTCCCCGCCCCCACCTCTTTTAACGTCATGGACAAGACATGAATACACAACTGCTGCTGATTCAAGTGTTCAACGGGCTGGTCAACGGGGCGTTCTACGCCCTGCTGAGCCTGGGCCTGGCGGTGATCTTCGGGATGCTGCGGATCGTCAACTTCATGCACGGGGCGCTGTACATGCTGGGGGCCTTCACCGCCTTCGCGCTGGGGCAGGCCTTCGGGCTGGGCTTCTGGCCCGCGCTGATCCTGGCCCCGCTGATCGTGGGGGCGCTGGGCATGGTGCTGGAGCGCACGCTGCTCTCGCGGCTGTACGGTCTGGAACCCAGTTACAACCTGCTGCTGACCTTCGGCCTCACGCTGCTGACGCAGGATCTGGTCAAGCAGGTGATGCTGTCCCAGTTTGCGGTGTCCAGCGCGCCGTACACCACCCCCGACATCCTGACCGGGGTGGTCAATCTGGGCTTCGTGGTCTTTCCCAAGTACCGCCTGTTCGTGATCGCCCTGACGCTGGTGATCTGTGCGGTGGTGTGGTTCGTGATCGAGAAGACGCGGGTGGGCGCCATTATCCGCGCCAGCACCGAGAATCCGGGCGTGACGCGGGCCTTCGGCATCGACGTGAGCAAGTGGGTCACGGGCGTCTTCGGCGTGGGCGTGGGCCTGGCCGGGCTGGCGGGGGTGCTGGCCGCGCCGATCTACTCGGTGGAGCCGTACATGGGCGCGGAGCTGATCATCACCACCTTCGCGGTGGTGGTCATCGGCGGGCTGGGCAGCATTCTGGGCAGCGTCGTGACCGGCTTCGCGGTGGGCGTGCTGGCGGCGGTGGGCGCGGCGGTGTACCCGCCGATTGCCAACACGCTGGTCTTTATTTTAATGGCCTTTGTGCTGCTGGTGCGCCCCAGCGGGCTGTTCGGCTTGCCGGAGGGGGCAAGGTGACCGCCCTTCCCCATACCGCCGCCCGCACGGATCGCGAGCGTACCATCCGCGCCGCGTGGATGATCGGACTGGGCCTGCTGCTGCTGATCCTGCCCCGGCTGATCTACCCGGTGCTGGCGCTGGACATCCTGGCCTGGGGCCTGTTCGCGGTGGCCTTTGACCTGCTGTTTGGCTTCTCCGGCCTGCTGTCCTTCGGGCACGCGGCCTTCTGGGGGGGCAGCGCCTACGTCACCGCCTACCTACTCTCCAACGGTCAGAGCGTGCCGGTGGCCATGCTGGGAGGCACCCTCAGCGCGCTGGCGCTGGCCGTCCCCATCGCTTACCTGAGCGTCCGCAGCGCGGGCATCTACTTCAGCATGATCACTCTGGCCTTCGCGCAGATGGTCTACTTTGTGGCGCTGCAATGGACCGACGTGACGGGGGGCGAGAACGGCCTGCAGGGCTTCGAGCGCCCCAGTCTGTTCGGGCTGGACTTCAGCGACAGCGTCACGCGCTACTACTTCTGTCTGGCGGTGTTCGGGCTGGGCTTCTACATCGCCTACCGCACGGTGCGCAGTCCCTTCGGGCAGGCGCAGCAGGCGGTGCGTGACAACGAACAGCGCGCCCAGAGCATCGGCTACAACCCGGTGCGCTTCAAGTTCACTGCTTTCCTGATCAGTGCCGGGCTGGCGGGGCTGGCGGGCAGCATGTACACCTTCGGCCACGGCGTGGTCAGCCTGGACGTGACCAAGTGGACGACCAGCGGCGAGGTCGTGATGATGACGCTGCTGGGCGGCACCACCACACTGTTCGGCCCGGCGGTGGGCGCGGGGCTGGTGTTGCTGCTGCGCGACCGCCTGACCACTTCTGACCTGCCGGTGGGCATCGTGACCGGCATCGTCTTCGTGGCCGTGGTGCTGTTCTTCCGGGCCGGAGTCGTCGGCACGGTGCAGGGGTGGTTGCGCCGCCGCTGAAATTTATTCTTTCCTGGTGCCCTCGCCGTGTGCGGGGGTTTTTCTTGTGGTGGGCCTGATGGCACAGGCGGCGCCCAGAATAGCGGTCATGACCCTCCACCTGACTTCCGGCGAACTACCTGAACTGGACGAACTGCTGAAGCTTTACGCCTGGGTGGGCTGGACGGCCTATGCCCGTGATCCGGAGGCGCTGACCCGTGCCCTTCGTCAATCGACTTTCGTGTGGACGGCCCGCAGCGGGGGCGGCGAACTCGTCGGTCTGGTGCGCGGAATGAGCGACGACGTGAGCCTCCTGTTCGTGCAGGACATCCTGGTGTGTCCAGACTGGCAGCGCCGGGGCGTGGGCCGCGCGCTGATGACGGCGGTGCTGACCCGCTTCGCCCACGTCATGCAGACGGTGTTGTTGACCGACGACGGGCCGGAACAACTGGCCTTCTACGAATCCCTGGGCTTCCAGAACACCCGCGATCTCAGCTTGAACGCCTTCTACCGGGCCAGCATGCAGTCGGGGGCTTGAGGAAACACCGAACGACACCGTCCCAGCGCGGAAATTTTGACCCAGTGCATAAATTTGACACGCCCTGCATTTGACGCTATATTGTTTCTATCACCGTCCGAGAGGGCGGATTTTTTATTGTGGGTCTGTTGCCTGCGATTACCCCTCGTCGCGGTCTTTGAGGCCCCGAATTTCCTCGATGAAGCGTTCCAGGCTGTCGAAGTCGCGGTAGACGCTGGCAAAACGGATGTAGGCCACGTCGTCCAGCGGGCGCAGGAAGGTCATGGCGCGCTTGCCGATCTCCTCGCTGGCGATCTCGGCGGCTCCCACCTCGTCCTCGAAGCCGTAGGCGAAGGCGCGCAGGGCTTCGGGTTCCACCGGACGTTTCTCGGTGGCCAGGGCCAGGCCGCGCAGCAGCTTGTCGGGATTGAAGGCCTCTCGCGGGCCGCTGCGCTTGACCACCATCAGGGGCTCAAGTTGGGCGCGCTCGTAGGTGGTAAACCGCCGGGCGCAGTTCAGGCACTCACGGCGGCGGCGGATGCTGGCCCCGTCATCGCTGGGGCGCGAGTTGACCACCTTGGAATCGGGGGCCGAGCAGTAGGGACACTTCATGCGGGGCGGCCCGTCACAGCGCGTTCAGCACGCTGGTGACTTCGGGAAGGCGGACCTTGGGGGCGGGCGGCAGCGGCACGTCCATCACGTTGCCGCGCAGGTGGCCCAATCTGGGCGTGGCCAGGGCCAGCACGGCGTCGGCCAGCGGGCGGTCCAGCGCCTCGTCGCCGCAACTGGCGCGTGAGGGCAGCAGCATGTTCAGGCGCAGATCCTCACGCGCCGCCGCCTCCACCAGGCCGCGAATCGCGCCGCGCTGCGGGTGGGCCTGCAACCCCGGCTCGTCGCCGTGCGGGCCGATGATGGTCAGCCAGGTGCCGGGCAGTCGGCGGCCCAGAATCTGCGCGATGGCGACGCTGCTCTTGACGTTGCTGTTGAACAGTTCCATCCACTCGTTCTCGCTGAGCAGCGTGAAACTGGCGTGCGTGCGCTTGTCGGCCAGGTGGACGATGCCGTGCAGCTCCCCGAAGATTTCCAGAATGCGGGTCTGCGCGCTCAGCCAGTCCAGCGGCACGCTCACGTCGGCCTTGATGGGAATGGCGTGGCCGCCGGAATGCTCCAGGGCGCTGGCCTGCGCCGAGAGCGTCTCGCTGTTGTTGCCGATCAGGACCACGCTGGCCCCGAGCCGCGCCAGGGCCGCGCTGACCGTCTTGCCGTAGCCTGTGTCGGCCCCGGTCACGGCGATCACCTGCCCGGTCAGGACCTCCGGGTAGGTGGCCCCGGCGACGCGGTCCTGGGAAGAGAGGGGGTCCGTCATGCCGCCCAGCATAGCGCCCTGATTCGCGGTGTTACCCGGCCTGGGGCAGCGGCCGCAGCGCCGTGAGGGGCGGATCGCCCGCACGGTGGCCCTTGCCGCAGGCGTGGCACCAGTACGCCTGATCGCCGTCGCGCAGGTCGTGCAGGGTCAGGGGCAGGGCGCAGTCCGGACAGACGTGAACGTATCCGCGTCCGCTGGCCGGATACGGATCGGCTTCATGACGTAATTGACGCTTCATATTCTGATGATAACAGAGCGGGGCGGCGTGTCAAATGCTGATCGGCGGCATGGCCTTCCCTTCAGGGCGGCGTTTCGGGGCCTTATACGGATTCCGTTTGTTTCGTGTAGAAATCGGTGCTGTCCCGATTTCTACACTCCACGTCCGGAGGGATGTTTTTCTCCTTCTCGCTCTGCTCGGATTTCCAGGTGTTTTTAACACCTTTCAATCGGAGTCCGTATTACCCCTCCACGGCGTAGGGAAACAGCAGCGTCGCCAGGATGATGGTGCCCAGGTCGAAGGCGGTCAGGAAAATGAGCCACGGCCATACCTCGGCCGGTGGCAGCCCTTCCAGCAGGCCGGCGGTGGCCCGCACGGTGGCGATCACCACCGGCACCAGAATCGGGAAGGCCAGCGCGGGCAGCAGCGCCTCGCGGGCGCGCAGGCTGACGGTGATGGACCCGTAGAAGGTGGTGCCCGCCGCGAAGCCCAGCACCCCCAGCGCCGTGACCAGCGCCAGCAGCGGCCAGGGTGTGGGCGCGCACTCGCGGCCCGGCGCGCAGTCCGCCCCCGCCGCGCCGAACAGCAGCAGCCCTGCCGGGAGGGTGAACGCCGCCACCAGCAGCAGCGGTCCCAGCACGCCCAGCAGCTTGCCCAGGTACAGCGCCCCGTGCGGCCCCGGATACAGGGTGAGCTGTTCCAGCGCCCCGGCCTCCTGCTCCTGCGCGAAGGCGCGCTGCGCGCCCACCGCCGCCGCCAGGGCCAGCGCGGTCCACACTGCCCCCGAAGCCACCCCGGCGGTCTGGGACAGTGTGCGCCCAGTGTTGCCGCCCAGCGCCAGCCCCAGCACCAGCAGGACCAGTCCGGCAAAAAAGGCGGTGGCCAGCAGGGTGTCGCGCGTGCGTCCGGCGACGCGCAGATCCTTGGCGGCGAGGTGGAAGATGTTGTTCATCTGGTCGCGTGTCCTCGGGCGCTACGCCTCATGCAAGACCCCGGCGGCCAGCCGCAGCGCCCGCGGGGCCACCTGCCGGGCCAGTTCCGGCTCGTGGGCGGCGACGATCAGCGTGACGCCCCCCGCGCGCAGTTCGCCCAGCAGCTCCAGCACCAGCGCGCGGCCTGCGGTGTCCAGGTTGGCAAAGGGTTCGTCGATCAGCGTGAGCGGGCGGGCCAGCAGGTGGGCGCGGGCCAGCGCCAGCCGCTTTCGCATGCCCGCCGACAGAAAGCGCACGCGGCGACTGGCGGCGGCCTCCAGCGTCACGCGCCGCAGCGCCGCCGCCACGGCCCCAGTCTGCACAGCGCCGGTCTGGCCGTGCATCTTCAGGGCGAATTCCAGATTCTCGGTGCAGCTCAGGTCCGGGTACAGGCCCGCGTCCACCGGCATCAGGTGAATGTGTTCGCGCACCGCCCGCGAGTCGCGCAGGTCATAGCCCATCACCCGCCCCTCGCCGCGCGTGGGCCGCAGCCCCGAGGCCAGCAGGCGCAGCAGCGTGGTCTTGCCGGCCCCGTTCTCGCCCAGCAAGGTGAGGCCCTCGCCCGCCATGACATCCAGATTCACGCCGCGCAGGATGACCTCGCGGCCCAGCCTCAGCCACAGGTCGCGCAGTTGCAGGGCTGGGAGTGCCGCTGGTCCCGCTAGACCCTCAGCCACGCGGGCGTCACCTCGTAGAAGAACGTGGCCAGCCGCGTGAACTGACCGGTCAGCATCAGCACGCCCACCAGCACTAGGACGGCGCCGCCCACCTTCTCAAAGATGCCGGCGTAGCGGTTCAGGCGGCGCAGGTTCAGGCGGTCCCACAGCAGCGCGGCCAGCAGGAACGGCACCGCCAGCCCCAGCGTGTAGGCGGCCAGCAGGGTCACCCCCGTGCCCAGGCTGGCGCTGCTGGCCGCCAGCCCCAGAATGCTGCCCAGGGCCGGCCCCAGGCAGGGACTCCAGCCGAAGGCAAACGCCGCGCCCAGCGCCACCGGGCCGTAACCGCCCGCATCGGCCAGGGCGCGGGTGTCGCGCATTAAAAAGGGCAGGCGGATCACGCCCAGCATCACCAGGCCGAAGAAGATGATCAGAACGGCGGCGATCTGGCCCAGCAGGAACTTGTGCGGCGCGATCAGGGCGCCCAGGCTGCTGGCGGTGGCCCCCAGCGCGATGAACACCAGCCCGAAGCCCGCGATGAAGCCCAGCGCCCGCCCCAAGGGCGCCCGCGCCCCGCCGATCACGCCCAGGTAACTGGGGACAAGCGGCAGCACGCAGGGACTGAGAAACGAGATCAGCCCCGCCAGAAACGCCAGGGTCAGCGTCGGGGAACCAGCGGAGAGGGTCATGCGGCGAGTCTAGCGGCTCCGGGAAAAAAGCGCGGGGGCGGGCGTCCCTGTCCGGGGCGCGGCCCTCTTCACTGGCCGCCCCCTGCCGCGCTATGCTTGCGGCATGACCGTTCGCCGCGCGTGGTGGTGGCCCAGTTTCATCTGGGTCTAACGCGCTGCTGCTCTCTTTTTGCCGTGTCCGACGCGCCCAGGTGGTTTCCAGACCGCCGGGCGCTTTTTTTGGCCCCCTTTCCCACAGGAGTACAATGACCCAGACTGCCCAACCCAAACCGATGGCCGCCGTGGCCGTGCAGGAGCTGAACGCCGATCTGGATACCCCGGTCAGCGCCTACCTGAAAGTGACGGACGGCGCGAAAAAACTGAGTTTTCTGCTAGAAAGCGTGGAGGGCGGCGAGCGGCAGGCCCGCTACTCGTTCATCGGCGTGGGCGAGGTGGGACGCTTCACCCTGCGCGGACGCACGGCCACCCTGAGCGGCGTGCTGGGCGACGAGACTTTGGAAACCGACGATCCGCTGGATGTGCTGTACAGCCGCGTATTGCGGCCTGTGCAGCTGCCCGCCGAAAAGTTCAACGGCCTGCCCCCCTTCTTCGGCGGCGCGGTGGGTTACGCCGCCTACGACATCATCCGCGTTTACGAGAAGTTGCCCGACACCAACCCCGACGAACTGAACGTGCCCGACGCGCTGTTCATCGTTCCCGAAGGCATCGTCATTTTTGACCATCTGCGGCACAAGCTGTATGCCGTCGCCATCTCGGAGAGTCAGGCTGAGGCCGAGCGCATCGTCGCTGGGCTGGAGAACGACTTGCGTGGCCCACTGCCGGAGGTGCCGGGCCGCGAGGCCGCCGAGCCGATGACCTTTTCCAGCAACTTCACCCCCGAGGGCTACCAGGCCGCCGTCAGCCGCTGCATCGAGTACATCCACGCCGGGGACATCTTTCAGGTGGTGCCGTCCCAGCGCTTCTCGGCAGAGTTGACCGTGCATCCCTTCGCGCTGTACCGGGCGCTGCGCGGCATCAACCCCAGCCCGTACCTGGGTTTTCTGAATCTGGGCGAGGTGACGCTGGTGGCGAGTAGTCCCGAAAGCCTGCTGCGAAGCGACGGCGTCAGCATCGTGACCCGTCCGATCGCCGGCACCCGTCCGCGCGGCAAGACGCCTGCCGAAGATCAGGCCCTGGCCGAAGAACTCCTGGCCGACGAGAAGGAACGCGCCGAACACCTGATGCTGGTGGATCTGGGCCGCAACGACATCGGGCGGGTGGCCGAGTACGGCAGCGTGACCGTGGAAGACGCCTTTACCATCGAGCGCTACAGCCACGTCATGCACATCGTCAGCGGCGTGCGGGGCCGCTTGCGCGGGGGGCAGACGCCGCTGCACGCCCTTGCCAGTGCGTTGCCGATGGGCACGGTGTCCGGCGCCCCCAAAATCCGCGCGATGGAGATCATCGACAAGGTGGAACCCGTGCGCCGGGGGCCGTATGGCGGGGCATTCGGCTACATCGCCTTCGACGGCAGCCTGGACATGGCCCTCACACTGCGGACGATGGTGATTGCGAACGGCAGGATTCACATTCAGGCGGGAGCGGGCATCGTGGCCGACTCTGACCCGGTGGCCGAGGAACAGGAAACCCGCAACAAGGCGGCGGCGCTGATGCGGGCGGCGGAGCGGGCGGCGGGGGGATTGTAGATGGCACAGATCAAGATTTACGGGCATGCCCCGTTTGTCCAGGAACACCGGCAAACCATCTCGGACGCTATTCACGCGGCGTCCATGCAGGCGCTCGGGCTGCCAGAAAGCAAGAGATTTCACCGGTTTTTCGCTCTGGATGCCCAGGACTTCATGCATCCTGACGATCGGTCAGGGCAGTACCTGATTCTGGAAATCCATCTGTTTCAGGGGCGACGGTCAGAAACCCTGCGCCAGTACATCCGCCACCTCCAGATGCAGTTGGGCGAGGCGGTAAAGCTTTCTCCAAACGATCTCGAAGTGACTTTGGTGGAGACGCCTGCGGCCCACTGGGGGATTCGTGGACAACTTGGCGATGAGCTGCAACTCAGCTACGAGGTGACGAAATGACCGCCCCACACATCCTTCTGATCGACAACTACGACTCGTTCACCTACAACCTCGTCCAGTATTTCGGCGAACTGGGCTGCGAGTTGACCGTGTGGCGCAACGACGCCTTTACTCTTGAAGACGTGGAAAAGCTCCGCCCAGACGCCATCGTGGTTTCGCCCGGCCCTTGCACGCCGTTGGAAGCGGGCCTGAGCGTGGACGTCATCCGGGCATTCGCGCCGAAATACCCGCTGCTGGGGGTGTGCCTGGGGCACCAGAGCATCGGTGAGGCGTTCGGGGCCACCGTGAAGCGTGCGCCCATTCCGGTGCATGGCAAGACCAGCAAAGTCGCTCATGACGGGCAGGATTTATTTGCTGGAATTGAAGGCGAGGCCAGCGTGACCCGCTACCACAGCCTGATCGTGGAGGACCTGCCGCCCGAACTCGTCGCAACGGCCTGGGCCACCGATCAGACGCCAGCAGGCGAATACCGCGCCCTGATGGCCCTGCGCCACCGCGATTACCCGGTGTTCGGCGTGCAGTTCCACCCGGAAAGCATCGCCACCGAGGACGGTAAAACGATGATTCGCAACTTCCTGCGCGAAGTGGAACACCATAAGGCGGCCCACGCATGATGCACGCCCGATTGATGAACGGCGAGGTGCTTTCGCAGGCCGACGCGGCGGCGTTCATGCGCGAGGTCATGGCCGGGGAGATGAGCGGCGTGCGGATGGCGGCGGCGCTGGCCGCCCTGCGTGTGCGTGGCGAGACGCCAGGCGAGATCGCCGGATTCGCCCAGGCCATGCGCGAGAACGCCGTGCGCGTCAACGTGCGCCCGCGCGAGGTGCTGCTGGACGTGGTGGGGACCGGGGGCGACGGGGCACACACCTTTAACATCAGCACCACAACGGCCTTTGTGGTGGCGGGGGCGGGCGTGCCTGTCGCCAAGCATGGCAACCGCGCCGCCAGCAGCCGCGCCGGCAGTGCGGACGTGCTGGAGGCATTGGGCGTCAACCTGGATGCCTCCCCGGAAGTGATCGAGGACGCCGTGAACACCCTGGGCGTGGGCTTCATGTTCGCCCGCAATTACCACCCAGCGCTGCGCCACGCCGCCCCTGTCCGCTCGGATCTGGCCGCCCGCACGGTGTTCAACATCCTGGGGCCGCTGAGCAACCCCGCCGGGGCCACGCATCTGGTGGTGGGCGTCTTCAAGCCGGAGCTGACGCGCACGCTGGCCGAGGTGCTGCGGCTGCTGGGCGCAAAGGGGGCCACCATCGTCTACGGCGACGGCTTAGACGAATTCACCGTCTGCGGCGTCAATACCGTCTCCGGCCTGCGCGGCGGCGAGATCATTGACCGCACCCTGCACCCGGAGGAGGTGGGGCTGGCGCTGCATCCGCGCGAATCGCTGGTGGGGGGCACCCCCGCCGAAAACGCCGAGATCACCCGCGCCCTACTCACGGGCGGCGGCACCGAGGCCCAGCGCGATATCGTGGCCCTCAATTCCGGGGCGGCGCTGCGGACGGCGGGCCGCGTGGACAGCATCCGCGAGGGCGTGGCGCAGGCCCGCGAGGTGATGAACGCGGGCCTGGGCTGGGACGTGTTGCAGAGGTACGCGGCGCTGACGCGCTAGGGGAGAGGCCGGGGTGGCTCCGGCTTATACGGATTCCGATGGAATCGTTTGCAAAAACGATGAAATCCGAGCAGGACTCGCAGAGCTTCGCAGAAGAGGAGCAGCGTCCTCTCTTCGAGCTGTCCCAGTCATGGGCGTCTGTCCGCGACGACGCGAGGAGGAAAGAAGACGGGTTCCGCGTATGGATGAACCCAGCGGGGCTTTCCCGATGGGTTAAGGAATTAGGCGGAATCCGTATTACTGCCCCTGTCCCAGCGAGTACCCCGGCACGCCGTCGAAGGTGTACAGGTGTTCGGTTTTAATAAAATCCAGCCCCTTGTCGTGGACGCGAATCAGTAGGGCCAGCAGATCGCCGTGCTTGACCGGCGTGTCCGACTGGAAGCGGCAGCGCCAGTGATCGGATTTGAAGGTCTCGGGCCGCCCGTTCGGCCAGACCTTGACGCCCCGGTTGGTGATCATCTTCAGCGGAATATTGCGCAGCTGCGCCTCCTGCAAGATGGCCGCCAGCACGTCCGGGTCACGCCCCGAATCCGTCCACTCGAAAAAGACATCGGTGCCGACGAGCTGCTTGTCGATGGGGGCCGGCGTGGAGGCTTTGCGGGCGGGCATGGCTTTGGCTTCCGCGTCCGCCGTGACGGCGGGCAGATGCTGCGGCGTGCGGCCCAGGCGCTCGATCACGGCGTCGGCAAACGCCTGGGTGCCCAGCACCTGTTTCGTGTGCGGCCCGGCGATGTCCCCGGTGTGCAGGCCGTCTTCCAGCGCGCACAGCAGGGCGTTCTGAATCTTGGCGGCCACCTCGTGCTGGCCCAGATGCCCCAGCATCAGCGCCGCCGCCGAGATCAGGCCGCCGGGATTGGCCGCGTCCTGCCCGGCCAGATCGGGGGCCGAGCCGTGGATGGCCTCGAACATGGCAAACGTATCGCCGATGTTCGCGCTGCCCGCCAGTCCCACCGAACCGGCCACCTCGGCGGCCACGTCTGAGAGGATGTCGCCGTACAGGTTGAGGGTCACGATCACGTCGTACTGTTCGGGCCGCGCCGCCACCCGCGCCGTGCCGATGTCGATGATCTGGTGTTCGGCCCTGATTTCCGGGTATTCGGCGCTGATCTCGTCGAAGACCGTGTGGAACAGCCCGTCGCACATCTTCATGATGTTGTCCTTGCTCAGCGCCGTGACCTTCTTGCGCCCGTTCGCGCGGGCGTACTCAAAGGCGTAGCGCACAATTTTCTCGCAGCCGGGGCGGGTGATCAGCTTCAGGCACTGCATCACCTCGCGCGTCTGGCGGTGTTCGATGCCCGCGTACAGGTCTTCCTCGTTCTCGCGGATGATCACCAGATTCATCTCGGGGTGGTGCGTCGGCACGTACGGCGCGTAGGCGCGGCAGGGGCGCACGTTGGCGTACAGCCCCAGCGTCTTGCGCAGGGTCACGTTCAGGCTCTTGTAGCCGCCACCCTGCGGCGTGGTGATGGGCGCTTTGAGCAGCACGCCGGTCTGCCGCAGGCTGTCCCAGGCGTCGGGCGCGAAGCCGGAGGTGTGGCCCTCCCGGTACAGCGCCTCGCCCATGCGAACCTCCTGCGGGGCGATGCGTGCGCCTGCGGCCGCCAGGATGCGCAGGGTGGCCCCCATGATTTCCGGGCCGATGCCGTCGCCGTACACGACGGAAACGGGAACGAGGGCGGTCTGGGCGGCGGCGGGCTGGGCAGGTTCTTGGATGGTGGGCATGGCAGGCTCCTGGGGTTGGATTGGCTTGATATACGACTTGCGTTTCGTATATTAGAGATCGCATATTGAAGATGCAAGCCCACCTCTCTGCTGCCCGCCTGAAGGTCTAGCCATGTCACCCGCCGTCTCGGTTACACTCGGCACAACACGCCATGACCCAGCCGCCCCCGCATGCCCCCTCGTGGACGTTTCTGTCGAACCACAGCCGCGTGCTGCTGTGCCTCAAGCGCCAGCCGGACGCCACGCTGCGTCAGGTGGCTGCCGATGTCGGCATCACCGAACGCGCCGTGCAGCGCATCGTGCGTGATCTGGAGGACGCCGGCATCCTGATCCGCCAGCGCGTGGGCCGCCGCAACACCTACCAGATCGAGGCCAACCGCCCGCTGCGTCACCCGCTGGACGCGCACCGGAATGTCAACGAGTTGCTGGAACTGCTGCTGGCGGGCACCGAGCAGTCGGACGCCTGAAGGCAAAAGAAGGGCGGGAGGTTGCTGGCCTCTCGCCCTCTGTCCTGTGCCTCCCGCTTATCGCGGCGGCAGCATCAACTTCCCTTCCAGCGGCGTACTCAGCACGATGCTGGTGTCGCAGGTAAAGCCCATGCCGATCAGATCCCCCAGCATGGTTTCCAGCGCGCCCACGTCCGGCACGGCCACTTTCAGGATGCACGAGTTGTCGCCGGTCACGCTGTGGCATTCCAGCACGCCGTCGTGGGCGCCCGCCCAGCGCACCAGGGTGGGATCGTTGCGCCCGCTGTCCTGCACGCCGATGAATGCGGTAATCGTGCGTCCCAGCGGCTTGCTGGCGACGCGCACGCCGTAGCCCAGAATCACGCCCGCGTCCTCCAGTCGCCGCACGCGCTCGGTCACGGCGGGGGCCGACAGCCCCACTCGGCGGCCCAGCTCACGCATCGAGAGCCGCGAGTCGGTCTGCAATTCCTGCAAAATCCGGTGATCCAGGGAGTCCAGAGAGCTGCCAGTCTGTCGCATGCCCACAGCCTAGCACCGCAGTTGGCATATGCAAGGTCAGGCGTGGCGTTTGCCAGAGAAACAGCCGCCTGACCCCACCGATCTACCGGCCTGCGCTCCTTCCAATCGTGGGGGCAAAACATGAAGAATGAAGGTCTAGCAACTCACGTTTCTCTCTCCCTGGAGGCCTCAGATGTCCAACGCCCTCATCCACCCGCAGGCGACGGTGCGCAGTCAGCAGATGCTGCCGCGTGGTCACCGCGCTCCCAAATGGGCCGACGTTCCCGACGAAAAGTGGTACGACTGGAAATGGCAGCTCAAGAACCGCATCAACTCGGTCGCTGAGCTGGAAGAAGTCATCCGCCTGACCGAGAGTGAACACGCCGGGGCCAGCGCCGAGGGCATCTTCCGCCTGGACATCACGCCGTACTTCGCCTCGCTGATGGACGCCGACGATCCCACCTGCCCGGTCAGGCGTCAGGTAATTCCCACGCACCACGAGCTGGAACCGTTCACCTCGATGATGGAGGACTCGCTGGCCGAGGACAAGCACAGTCCCGTGCCCGGCCTCGTCCACCGCTATCCAGACCGCGTGCTGATGCTGGTCACGACGCAGTGCGCCAGCTACTGCCGGTACTGCACCCGCAGCCGCATCGTGGGCGACCCCACCGAGACCTTCAATCCTGCCGAGTACGAGGCGCAACTGAACTACCTGCGGAACACGCCCCAGGTGCGCGACGTGCTGCTGTCGGGCGGCGATCCGCTCACGCTTGCGCCGAAGGTGCTGGGCCGCCTGCTGGCTGAACTGCGCAAGATCGAGCATATCGAGATCATCCGCATCGGCACCCGCGTGCCGGTGTTCATGCCCATGCGCGTGACCGAGGAACTGTGCGACGTGCTGGCGGAAAACCACCCGCTGTGGATGAACATTCACGTCAACCACCCCAAGGAAATCACCCCGGAAGTGGCCGACGCCTGTGACCGCCTGACCCGCGCGGGCGTGCCTCTGGGCAATCAAAGTGTGCTGCTGCGCGGCGTCAATGACCACCCGGTGATCATGCAGAAGCTGCTGCGCGAGCTGGTCAAGATCCGCGTGCGCCCGTACTACATCTACCAGTGCGATCTCGTTCATGGGGCGGGCCACCTGCGCACCACCGTCAGCAAGGGGCTGGAGATCATGGAAAGCCTGCGCGGGCACACCTCTGGCTACAGCATTCCCACCTACGTGGTGGACGCGCCCGGCGGTGGCGGCAAGATTCCGGTGGCGCCCAACTACGTGCTGAGCCACAGCCCCGACAAGCTGATCCTGCGCAACTTCGAGGGCTACATCGCCGCGTATTCCGAACCCACCGACTACACCGGCCCGGACATGGTGGTGCCCGACGACTGGCAGCGCAAGGAACCCGGCCAGAGCGGCATCTTCGGCCTGATGGAAGGCGAGCGCATCAGCATCGAGCCGCGCGAGTTCTCCGAGAGCCGCGTGCGTCCCGGCGCGACCAGCCACCGCCTGAACAGCCGCGAGGACAAGTGGGCGGCGTATGGCGTCGGCGCCCCCAACCCGGCGGGCGTGAGCGACACCGCCCCCGACGGAAAGGTGCAGGAGCCGATTCCGGTACACAGCGGGGACTGAGGGCAGAATAGGATGATGGCTGACACATTACAGATGATGAAAGATTTCCTGAGTTCTGCCTCGGATGACGAGTGGTTTTTCGTCGCTACGACAACGAATTATGATGATAAGGACTTGCTTCACTGGATGGTTAAACAGCCTGACTGCCCGCAGGCAGCGGCCCACGCCATTTACTGGATGATGGGTCCGGGACACTACACGAAACTCAAGAGTGTTGACGACGCGAGCGAATGGGAAAAGCCAACTTTTAAACTTCTCAGAGACATTGAGAAGAGCTTTGGTGCGAAATTCTATAAAGATTCTGACATTGGCTTCGCGCCTGCTGCCGACTCAATGGGTGAAATCAACTGGGTTGACGAGTATCCAGAAAGTCCCATCGGTGTTCCAATCCCAGAATTTATGAAGGCACAGACGCCAGGCCGCAATCTGAGCCGTTCCGACATTCCTGATGGTTGGGACGATGGCATGCCTCCCCACGTCGTTGAAGCTGTATGGAAAGAGTCCGAATAGGAGTAACCAATATGACCACCGCCACCAAACCCCGCCAACCCATCCTCAAAACATCCCTCCCCGGCCCCAAGACCAAGGTCATCATGGAGCGCGACGCCCAGCACCTCTCCACGTCCTACGTGCGCCCCTACCCCTTCGTGCCGGATCACGGCGAGGGCGTGTGGCTCAGTGACCCGGACGGCAACACCATGCTGGATTTCTTCGCGGGCATCGCCGTGTCCACCACCGGCCACGCCCACCCGCATGTGGTGGGGGCCGTGCAGGAGCAGATCACCAAATTCACGCACGTCTGCCTGTCTGACTACCCGCAGGAAATCACCACCAGCCTCGCGGAACGGCTGGTCAAGCATGTGGAGCGTCCACTTGCTGATGGTACAGACGAAAAATGGCGCGTCTTCTTCGGCAACTCCGGCGCGGAAGCCGTGGAGGCCGCCGTCAAGCTGGCCCGCAACCACACCGGACGCAGTCACATCATCTCCACGATGGGCAGCTTCCACGGGCGCACCTACGGCGCGATCACGCTGACCGGCAGCAAGACCAAGTACAAGCGTGGCTTCGGCCCGCTGCTGCCCGCCGTGTCGCACGTGCCGTACCCCAACCCCTTCCGCCCGCCGCTGGGTTCGACGCCCGAAGCCTGCGGTCAGGCCGTGCTGAACCACATTCGCGAGCTGTTCGTGGGCGTCATTCCCTCCGATGAAGTCGCCGCCATCATCGTGGAACCCATGCAGGGCGAGGGCGGGTACATCGTGCCGCCCGCCGATTTCCTGCCGGGTCTGCGTGCGCTGTGCGACGAGCACGGCATTATGCTCATTTACGATGAGGTTCAGGCCGGCATGGGGCGCACCGGCAAGATGTTCTCGTACCAGCAGTTCGAGCAGTACGGCGAGGTTCAGCCCGACATCATCACGGTGGCGAAGGGGATTGCCTCGGGCATGCCCATCTCCGCGCTGCTGGCGAAGGAATCGGTCATGACCTGGCCGGTCGGCTCGCACGGCTCTACCTACGGCGGCAACCCGGTGGCGGCGGCGGCAGCCCACGCAACGCTGGACTTGATCGAAGGCGTCGTCAAGCACCCCGGCTGCGGCGAGAGCCTGATGCAGAACGCCGCCGACGTGGGCGCGCACCTGCTGACCGAGCTGAAGAAGATGCAGGCCGAGTTCCCCTTCCTGGGCGACGTGCGCGGTCAGGGCCTGTTCATCGGCCTGGAATTCGTGAAGCCCGACGGCAGCCCGGACGGTGCCCTGCGTGACCGCGCCAGCACCGCCATCTTCGAGCGCGGCCTGCTGAACCTGGACTGCGGCGAGGCCGTGATCCGCGTCAGCCCGCCGCTGATCCTGACCCGCGAGGACGCAGAGACGGGACTGGAGATTATTCGCGAGGCGTTGAGAGAGCTGAGCTAGAGCCTGAGGTTGTTGACCCGCCCCTCTTCGGCTGGAGAGGGGTTTTACTTTTGTCTAAAAAACCCCGTCGTACACGTCATCGAGTGTCAACGTCGCGCCCAGATCCGGCAGCTTGATCTCGCCCGTGTCCTTCAACTCCCGCTCCTGCCAGCTTCCATCCGGCTGCCGCTCGATGGCACGCACAAAACGCGTCTCGGCTTCCACGATCAGATAAGTCTGCAAGCTCGCCAGACTGGTGTAGGCCCAGATTTTATCCGTCAGGTCCGTGTGGCGCGTGCGTGGGCTAAGGACTTCCACGATCAAGCCGGGGGCGCTCACGCTGGTTGCTCTGCCGTCGACAGGCTCGCAGGTGGCGACGACATCCGGGTAGTAGTACACCCGTTTACCGGTGGGCGTGGTGCAGTTCACGCGCATATCTGAGGCGTACACCTTGCAACGTTGCTTGCGGGCCTGGGGTTGCAGGGTACTCGCGATATTCAGGGCCACCTCGCCATGTCGACTGCTGGCCCCCGCCTGTGCCAGCGTGTCGCCGTGCAGCGCGTACACATAGCCGCCAACATACTCGCGCTTGACCGGGCTGATTTCTTCGCTCGCCAGGTACTCCTCCTCGGTCATGTGCTGGTACGCAGGCTCGCTCATGGAGCCAGTTTAACTTGTTTGCTGATTCAGCTCTGGGGCAGCACGCAGACCCCGTCCTCGTCGGCGTGAACCATATCGCCGGGCCGCACGGTCACGCCCGCAAAAGTCAGCGCCACCTCCCGCTCGCCCACGTCCGCCTTGCCGCTGCGGCGGGGATGGGCGGCCAGCGCCCGGATGCCGATGGGCATGCCAGCGAGCTGCGCCGTGTCGCGCACGCAGCCGTGGACGATGATGCCTGCCCAGCCGCTGTCCACGCCCAGCCCGGCCAGTTGATCGCCCACCAGCGCACCGTTCAGGCTGCCGCCGCCGTCCACCACCAGCACGCGGCCCTCGCCGGGCGTGCCCAGCGTGGCGCGCACCAGGGTGTTGTTCTCGTAGACGCGCAGGGTGAAGGCGGGACCGCTGAATCTCGGCTGTCCTCCAAAATCCCGAAAAAGCGGCGCGAAGACCTGTGCTTCCGGGTGGGCGTCGCACAGGTCAGAGGTGGGAATGAAGGGGGACATGGCCCATTCAACCTCTCGGCGAGGCTGACAGGGGGTCACTGTTCCGGGGACGCTCCCAGCGCCGGGCTGGCCGCGTGGGTGTGGGCGTCGTGAATGCGCCCGGCATGGCCGCTCAGGAAGCCGCCGTCATAGCCGCGCCGCCACGCCATCAGTTCGGCCAGGATGCTCAGGGCCACCTCCTCGGGGGCTTCGGCGCCCAGGCGCAGGCCGACGGGGGCGCGCAGGCGGGCCAGTTCGGCGTCGCTGAAGGTCACGCCCTCGGCCTCCAACTCATCCAGTAGGCCCTGGGCGCGGCTCAGCGGCCCCAGCACACCCACGTAAGGTGCGCCGGAGTTCAGCGCGTGATGCAGGCAGACCCGGTCCCGGTCCAGATGGTGGTTCATGATCAGCAGGCTGGCGCGGGCGGGCGGCGTGAATCCCCCCAGGTCCTCCGGCGCGAGGTCATGCAGAATGGCCCCTGGAAAACGCCCCGGCGTCAGGTACGCGCCGCGCGGGTCAATCACATGCACCTCGTAGCCCAGATCGTGCGCCCCGCGCGAGAGCGGCATGGCGTCGTGGCCCGCGCCGTACAGCACCAGCACCGGCGGCGGCGTGCTGATGTCGATGAATACGGGCGTCCCGTCCGGCGCGGCCAGCGTGACGGCGCGAGGTTCCAGCTGTCCCAGGCGTTCCCGCGCGGCCTGGACGGCAAAGTCGCGCAGCAGGGCGGGGGAGAGGTGGCCCTGGGTTTCCCCGTCCGCCGTAATCAGGAGGCGGCCCTCGCCTTTCAGGGGCACGGCCAGCGCGGCCAGCTCCCCTTGCCCCAGCGCCGCAAGCCACGCGCCCATCACCGGGTCATCCGCGTCCACCCGCTCCACGCGCACGTCCACGCTGCCGCCACAGCCGATGCCCAGGCCCCAGGTGGCGTCCTCGGACAGGTCGTAGTGGGTGATGGTGGGAACGCCGCTGCGGATCACTTCCAGCGCGACTTCCACCACTTCCGCCTCCAGACAGCCGCCGGAGAGCATGCACACCTGCGCGCCGTCGTCCAGCACCAGCATGCGGGTGCCCTCGCGGCGGTAGGCGCTGCCCTGCACGCCCACGACGGTGGCGATGGCGGCGCGCTGGCCCCGCTCGGTGGCGGCGTTCAGCGCGTCCAGCAGGGCGCGGGTCTCGGCGGCGTTCATGCGGCCTTCCCGGCGGGGGCGGGCGCCTTTCCGGCCCGCCACGCACTGAACAGCGGCAGCAGCGCCAGCACCGCGCAGATGTAGGCCAGCATCGGGAAGCCGGCGCGGGCGATCACGAAGCCGCCCAGCAGCGTGCCCGCGCCCGCCGTGATGTAACCCAGACCGTCAGTGACGCCCTGCACGGCGGGAAAGCGGGTCAGCGACTTGCTGCCCGACACGAAGGCCAGGTTCCAGCCCAGCCCCAGCAGGAACATGCTCAGGCCCAGCGCTCCTGCGCCTGGCAGCGATGCGGTCAGGGCCGCCGTGCACAGCAGCACGGCGCCGCCCACGTAGCCGACGCGCACGCCCAGCCGGTCGATCAGTGGCCCGGTCAGCCAGCCGAAGCCGAACATCCCCAGAATGTGGCCGCTGATCAGCGCGGCAATGCTGTTGTGGTCCATGCCCATGTTGTGCGCCCGCAGCGGGGTCAGGCTCATCAGCGTGACCATCAGGCCCTGCGCCGTCGCCAGCGCCAGGGCGGTGCTGCGAACGCCGGGAACGCGGAACGCCTCTGCGAAGGAGGGAGCCTTGCGGGTGGATCCGGCCACGGTGGCCGCCACCGGCTCACGCACCGGGGTCCACAGCAGCATCAGCAGCGCGGCCACGCCCAGCAGCGCGCCGCCCACCAGCCAGCCCACGATTTCCGGGGTGGTGCCGAAGGTGACGGCCAGCCGCTCGATGGGACGCGAGAAGCCGGTCATCAAAAACGAGCCCAGCACGCTCATCAGCATCAACGCGCCCAGGGCCGTGCCGCGCCGGTTGTCCGGCACACTCTCGGCGGCGGCGTAGCGGGCCTGCTGGTAGCCGCCCTGCGCCGCGCCCATCATGGACGCGCCCACCAGGAACAGCGGCGTGAGGCCCAGCTTGCCGCCAAAAAAGCCCAGCACCGCCCCCAGCGTGCCCAGCGCGAAGGCCAGCCCCAGCCCCAGCCGGCGCCCCGAACGCAGCATCAGCGCCCCGAAAAAGCCGGCCGACAGCGCCGCCGACACGCTGATCAGGGTGCTGGGCAGGCCCGACAGGGTGCCGAAGCCCAGCGTGCCCATGATGATGCTCGCCAGGATGGTGCTGACCGTCGTGGCGCCCGTCGCCAGCGCCTGCGCGGCGTACAGCGGCGCCAGCCGTCCCAGCTGAACGCGGGCGGGGGCGGCTGGTGCCGGGGCAGCCTGGCTCATGGCCGGGGGTAACCGGGAAGCAGGGCGGCCACGCGCAGCGCGTTCATCCTTCCCCCTGCGCCCGCCAGCGCTCACTCACGGCCCCCTTCAGGTAGGTGGCGGCGTCCTCGGTATTCGCGCCGGGCGTGAACACCTGGCCCACGCCCAGCTCCTTCAACTTGGGCAGGTCCTGATCGGGGATGATGCCACCGCCGAAGACGATGATGTCGGTGGCGTCCTTCTCTTTCAGCAGGGCCATCACGTCGCGGAAGTAGTGCATGTGCGCGCCGGACAGCACGCTCAGGCCAATGGCGTCCACGTCCTCCTGCACGGCGGCGTTCACGATCATCTCGGCGGTCTGGCGCAGGCCGGTGTAGATCACTTCCATTCCGGCGTCGCGCAGGGCGCGGGCCACCACCTTGGCGCCCCGGTCATGGCCGTCCATGCCCGGCTTGGCGATCAGCACCCGTATCCGGCGGTCTGTCGTTTCATTCTTGTTGTGGTCCATCCGGGCCTCCTAACGAGCGTTTGGTGGACATTCTAGGGCATCGGCTGGCGGGCGGCGGTGCAGCGTCGCCGTGGCCTTTCACCGCCGAGCCGGAACCCTGTAGACTGACCAATTGATGATCGTGACCATTGACGGCGTGGCGGCCAGCGGCAAATCCAGCGTGTCAGGCGGCGTGGCGCGGGCGCTGGGCGTGCCGTATGTCAGTAGCGGCCTGCTGTACCGCGCCGCCACCCTGCTGGGCCTGGAGGCGCGGCTGGACCTGCACGACGCTCCCGCAGTGCTGGCCCACCTGCAAGGCCACCCCCTGCGGCTGGAACCGCTGGCCGGGGGCAACCGGATCTGGCAGGGCGACCGAGAGTTGACCGGCGAGCTGCACTCCACCCGCGTCGACGCAGGCGTGAGCGTGGTGGCCGCCCTGCCCGAGGTGCGCGCCTGGGTGGACGCCCAGCTTCGCGCCCTGCCCGCCCCCTTCGTGGCCGAGGGCCGGGACATGGGGACCGCCGTGTTTCCGCACGCCGGGGCCAAGTTCTACCTGACGGCCAGCCCGCGCATTCGTGCCCAGCGCCGCGCCCAGGAGCGCCCGGAGGACGTGCCCGCCATCGAGGCCGCGCTGGTGCGCCGCGACGAGCTGGACCGCGTGCAGAGCGCCCCGGCCCCCGACGCCGTGGTAATCGACACCGGCCCGCTGACCCTGGACGGCGTGATTCAGACCATTCTCGCCCAACTGCCCGCGCAGCTCACCTCTGCCTGAGTCATGCCTGCCCAGCCTGAAGCCATTCCTACCCCGCATCCCCGGCTCTACCCCGTCATCCACTGGTGCGTGGGGCGCGTCGTGGCTTACGGCGGCGGCGTCCAGGTCAGCGGCCTGGACCATCTGCCGCGCGGCGGCCCGGAGGGGGGGGTCATCGTCGCCGGCACCCACGCGCTGGCCCTGGACCCCTTCACCATCGGCTACGCCATTCCGCCCGCGCTGCACCGCCTGCAATTCATGGCCAAGCGCGATGCCTTCGAGTGGAAGGTGGTCGGCCCTCACGCCATCGGGCCGGTTCTGCGTGCCACCGGGGCATTTCCGGTGGACCGCAGTGGGCGCGATCCCCGTGCGCTGCGGCAGGCGCTGCGGGTGCTGGGGCGCGGCGGCATGGTGGGCATCTTCCCGCAGGGCACGCGGCGCGGTCAGGGCCTGTACGGCGGCGCGGCGTTGCTGGCCCTGAAAGCCGGGGTGCCCATCGTTCCGGTGCGGGTGTGGCACGAGCGCCCGGCGTGGCTGCCGCGCGGGCTGCCCGGCGGGCGCTGGCACGTGCGCTTCGGGCCGCCGCTGCACCCGCACGGCGACACCCTGCGCGGCCTGACCCTGCGCTGGGAAAACGCGGTGAGCGTGCTGTAGCACAGGTCAGTGGCCACCCTGGCCTACTCCCGGACCACCGTGAAGTTCTGGCTGAGGTACGTCTCGGTGTCGGCCGCCACGGCGGGATTGCCCAGCGCCTTCAGCACCTTTAACCGCAACTGGTACGTGCCGGCGGGGGCCGGTTGCCCGCCTGCCAGCGTGCCGTCCCAGCCCACGAAGCTGAAGGCGTCGCTGCTGGCGTCCGTGTAGAGGGCGGTGGCGCTGCGCCCGACGTACTGCTGCGTGAAGACGGTGCCCAGGCTGACGCCGCTCGCGTCCAGCACCTCCAGCGTCAGCCGGCGGGCCTGATGGCCGAAGTGGACCAGCAGTTGCGGCGCGTCCAGCACGGTGATCTCCTGCCCGCTGTCATCGAAGACCTGGACTTTTTTCAGGGTGTAGACGGGCGGTTCGGCCAAGTTCAAACCTTCGGGGTAGTACTCGAAGGTCCTGGGGTTGTACAGCGCCGGGAAATTTTTGAAGGTCCGGCCTCCGTCAAAGCTCACGTCGCCCAGCACGGTCAGGGCCTGATAGTTGCCCACGAAGCCGCCGTAGGGAACCACCAGACGGCGGCCAGAGGCACCGGTCAGCGAGACGTAGCCGCCGTACTGCCCCTGCGCGGGACGGCTGGGCGGCGTGAGGAGCACGTTCAGCTCGGTCTCCCCGGCGGCGGGGACGGTCACCGTCACCTCGGCGCCGTCTGCATTCTGCCCGTTGATGGTCATGCGGGCCGTCTGTTCGCTGGCGGGGCGCCCCGCGCCGGTGGTGCCGACGCTCTGCGCCGGGACGTGGGTGGCCCGGAAGGTTTCGGCCTGCGCGCCACCGTTGCGCAGCACGATCACCTTGCTGCGGGGGCCAAAGGTCAGGCTGGCGCTCAGATCCAGCCTGGTGGGCGTGGCCGCAACCGGACTGCTGTACGCGGCCAGCACATTCACCAGGCCTGCGCCCTGCCGCTGCACCGGGGCGATCTGGACAGGGGCAGGCAGGCCACCGTCCAGGGCGGCAAGAGGGGCGGCCGTGTTCATCAAGAGCGCCGACAGCTGTCCCGCCGTCAGGCCGGGCCGCGCTTGAAGCAACAGCGCGGCAATGCCGGCCACCTGCGGCGCGGCCAGCCCCGTGCCGCTCAGGACCGCGTAGCCGCCGGGATTGGACTTCAGCGGCGTGGTGGTGCTGACCCAGCCGCCCGGCGCGGCCAGATCGGGTTTGAGCGCCAGATCCGGCGACGCGCCGGAGGCCGAGAAGGGGCTGACGGTGTTGCCGCTGGGGTTGTCGAAGGGCTGCGGCTGCGCGTTGACCGTCAGCCGGACCCCCGCTGCGATCCGTGCGTCGATCCTGACCCCATCCTCGGCCCGGACCGAGATGACCGGGATCTCAATGGCCGCGGTGTCGAACGGGCTGACTGGCCGGGCGTTCACGCTGGCAAGGCCGGGCTGATTGTCGTACAGCACCACCGCCTGCGCTCCGGCATTCTGGGCGTTGAGGATCTTCTCGCGGGCGGGACAGTTGCCCAGTCGGATCAGCGCGGCCTGCCCGCTCAGGCTGCCCGCCGCGTAGGGATTCAGGCCGTCGATGGCGCAGCCGTCGTTGTCGGTGTCTGGGGTGCTGCCGGGTAATTTTCCGATGGGCAGGCTCAGGCCCACGGGCGCGGGGGGGGCGCCGACGACGGGCTGGTATCCGACCGGAGTGCCTCCCGAACTCAGGCTGAAGTTCCCCAGCTGCACCCGCGTGTTGTCCACGGCCGCTACCGCCAGCACGTTCTCTCCCAGGGCCGGTGCGGCCACGCTGTACGGCCCCGCCCCGCCGCTGTCCCCGGCGGCGGCGCTGACCACCACGCCCGCCTTGACCAGCCGGCTGGCGGCCCGCGCGGTGGGGTACTGCGGCCACTGGAACGGCACACCCAGGCTGATGTTCAGCACCTGCATGCCGTCGGCCTGGGCGCGTTCCATCGCCGTGAGCAGCGTGGCGCTGTCGGTGGTGCCCTGACAGCCGAACACCTTGTAGATGCCGAGGCTGACGCCGGGGGCCACCCCCACGAACCCTCCGGCGGGATCATTGCCGCCCAGAATCCCGGCCACGTTCGTGCCGTTGCCCTGGCAGTCGTCGGGGCTGGGGTCCGGTACGGGCACGGAACCGGGAACAGAGGCGTCGTACTGATCGCCGACGAAGTCGTAGCCGGCGGCCACACGCCCCTGGAAAGCCGGGTGGCCCAGGTCCAGACCGGTGTCGATGATGCCCACCCGAACGCCGCTGCCGCTGAGCCCCAGCTGCGACTGCGCGAGGTCCGCGCCGGTCATGGCCAGGGCGCTCTGCACGTCGGGCTGCAGGGCCTGGGCACCCAGCGCCGTGTTCAGGGCTTTCGGTGGGCTGATCTGCCGCACCGGATAGACACCAATCACCCCCGGCAAGCGTGTCAGCCGCCCCAGGTCGGCTGGACTGGCCTGCACCGCGAAGCCGTTGAACAGCGTGCGGTAACGGGCAAGTTCCTGGTACTGCGCCCCGTTGGCGGCGGCCTGCGCGCGGAAGCCAGCCTGCTGTGCGCCGAGGCTCTGGGCATTCAGGGCCGTGGGATCGCCCGCCAGCTCCACGAACCAGCGGTCCTGGGCCTGGGCGGCCCCGGCAGGCAGTCTGGAGGCTGCCCCGGCAGGCGGCGTGGCCCCGTGACCAGGGCCACAGGCCGTCAGCAGCGCGGTCAGGCCCAGCAGCGAGAGCCTGAGTGGGCGGGTGCGCGGGTCTTTCACATCTCTCTCCTTCATCGGCGCGTCAGGGCCACCCGGTAGGTGTTGCGCTCCCGGTCATCGCTGGCCTGCTCGTCGTCATGAATGTCGAAACTGGTGACGGTCACGTAGTAGGTGCCAGGCCGCGTCACGTTGAAGCGCAGCTCGGATTCCAGGCCCCCACCGCTGTCGTCGTCGTGTTCCAGCACTGTAAAGCCGTCGGGCAGCAGCACCTGCGCGTAGGGATCGAGCGTGCTGCCGGGGTCCACGCTCACGCTGCTGACCGTCAGCTTGAGCCGCGCACCGGCCTCCGCACTGAATTTGAAGTAGTCCACGTCGCGCGGCTGGCCTGCAATCCGGCCGTCCAGCGGCGTGCCGGGGGTCAGCAGATTGGCGGTAGCGGCGCTGTCGTTCGGCTCGCTCTCGGTGCCCGGCACAGCTGGCACCGGCAGGTCGGTACAGGCTGCCAGCACGACGCTCAGGGCCAGCGGCAGCAGGGCAGGGGTGGACTTGGGAGGCACGCCTCCGATTGTAGGGGTGCGGGATGAACGGGGGGCTGAGGGGGCCGGTGCCTGGGCTGGCAACAGAACGCACCCGGATCACAGACTGATCCGGGTGCGCCTGATGAAAGAGAACGGACGCTAGTTGGTCTTGCTGAGCTTCAGTTGGTACTTGTTGAAGGGGCTGTCGTCCGGCTGATCGTCCTGGCTGATCGTGTAGCTGGTCACGACCAGGTAGTACTGGCCGGCCGCGGGCAGGGTGAAGGCGATCTCGGAATCCGAGTCGATGCGCGGAGTGCCCCGGTCGTCGTTCTCGGCCAGCACGGTTTTGCCGTCCGGGCCGATCAGGGTCAGGTAGGTGTCGAGCGAACCGCCGATCTGCGCCCTCGCCCGTGCCTCGGCCAGGATCTTGTCGCCGGCCGCTCCCGTGAACTTGAAGTAATCCAGATCCTTGGCCTTTCCGAAGATGTAGGCCGTTTTGGTGGTCTGACCGTAGGCGATGGGTGTGGCTGTGGCCGGCGTGTCGTTGGGTTCGTAGGGGTCCACTGGATTGAGGTCCACCGCCCCCTTGGTCAGCATGACCAGGTTCGGGGCCACGCTGCCGATCACGTCTCCCGAGGTCACCGTGAGCTGGCCGACGAAGGTGGCCCGGTCACTGGGCTGGCCGCCGGTCAGGGTCAGGTCGGGGGTGCCCACCCGCAGGGTATAGGTGCCGGGCGCAATCGCGACGAAGTTGGCGTAGCCGTCCGCGTCCGTCTGCACGCCGTAGACGGCGCCGTCCTGGCCCTCTCCTTCCAGAATGACGTCGGACAGAATGCCGGGCACCATGCCGCCAGGGGTCTGAATTTCCACCTTGACCCGCGCTGCGCCGCCCTTTTGCGGCATGGTGCCCGCCTTGAGCCGGGTCGCCAGACGGTCCAGGCGAATCAGGCCATACCCGGTCTGACGGTCAAAGCCGCTGGCATTGTCGCCCACCGAGCTGTCGGCGGTCTCTTCCATCAGGCGGCGGACCTGATACGGATCAAGGTCCGACTTGGCCCCCAGAATCAGCGCCGCTGTGCCCGCTGTGTAGGGACCGGAGAAGGACGTGCCGCTGATCAGCTGGTAGCCGCTGCCCCCGGCAGACGTGTAACCGCTCTTGCGCGTGCCGTCCTTGTTCAGGAACAGGGGCGAGGCCAGCAGCACGTCCACGCCCGGTGCGGCGACGCTGACATGCCGCCCGAAACTGGAGAACGACGCCTTGGTGTTGTTGATGTCCAGCGCCGCAGAGGCGAGCAGGCCGGGCAGCTGTGCGGGGCTCTGCCAGTTCTCACGGGCCGAGTTGCCTGCCGACGCCACCACCACCACGTTGCGCTCCAGGGCGTAGTCAAAGGCCTGCTTGAGCAGCGGCGAATACCCCTCGCCGCCCCAGGAGTTGTTCAGCACCTGGCTGCCCTGGTTGACGGACCAGACGATGGCGCGGGCCACGAAGTAGTCGCCGATAAAGCCCGGCTGGAAGATGGCGGCGGTGAAGAAGGTGGAGTCCGGCGCGACGCCCACGATGCCCTTACCGTTTTTGGCCGACGCGATGGTCGAGGCCACCGCCGTGCCGTGTTCGATATCCGGGTCTACTTTCTGATCGATCTTGCCGTCCATGCCGTCGATGGCATCTATCCATGCTTGGGCGTCGGTGTAGGTCTGATTGGTGACCGGATCAAAGGCCTTGCCTGCCCAGGTGGGGTTCAGATCGGGGTGGGACACGTCGCTGGGATCGTCGATGACGCCCACCTTGACGCCCTTACCGGTAAAGCCCGCGTCCCAGGCGGCCTGGGCGTCCATGTGGTTGGCGTCCAGCGCGTACTGGGGAAGGGTATCGAACACCTGCTTGGTGTCCTGGCTGTTCAGGGGAAGGTCACGGTAGACCGGCTTGGGCCGGCGCATCACCTGCTGGGCGGCGGCGGACACGACGCTGCCGGCCTGCATCAGCCTCACGCCCACCGCGCGGGCATCCTGACCGTCAGGCAGTCCGATCAGCGCGACATTCAGCTCGGGAATACGGTCTAGTACGCTGCCGCCCACCTTCGAGGCGATGGCCTGGGCGTCCTGACCGCGCAGGTGAACCACCAGCTGGTTACGGACGTACATCTCCCCGCTCTTGGTGGTCACCACCTGGGCCGGCGTGATGGTGGCGTAGGCCGGACGGGCAGCGGCTGGGGTCTGGGCTGTCGGCGCCCCCGTGCTGGTGGGCTGCTGACCGCAGGCGGCGAGCAGGGCCGTGAGGGTCACGGCGGCCAGAGAAATCTTTTTCATGGATGCTCCTATCCTCATGCTGGGATGTGCGGATGCTTATTTCTGGGTGGTGAAGTCGCTGATCTCGGTGTACTGCTGCCGGATGCCGCCGGGCACGATGTAGTTTCCGACATCGGGATCGCTGTAAACCGAGTAGGCCACGGTGGGGTTGGTGGTGGAGGCCGGCTGGCTGGGATCGGCCAGACGGTAGGCAAAGCCCTTGTTGATGTACCAGCTGTAGCGGCGGTTGGTCTGGAGCGGCGTGACCGCGCCACCGAGCAGCTCCGCTTCAAACTGGTGCGGCACGCCCAGCACGTCGCTGCTGGCGTCGTACGTAACGGTGTCGTTCACAGTCTCGGGATCACTGTCAGTGGCCCAGCTGTCGCGGAACACGTAGTAGAGGTTGTTGCCGGCCAGATTGCTCAGAATCTGATACTCGGGTTTCTGCGCCGCATCGAAGCCCTGGCGCACTATCAGCCGTTTGCCCACATAGGCGTAGTTTTCTCCGGTGAAGGTGTCAGCCACCCGCAATTCCAGGTGTGCGCCCGTGGCTCCGGTCGAGAAGGCATTGAGCTTCATGGTGTAGGTGGGCGTCAGGGCCACGTCGTGACTGTCCTTGGCCGGGAACACCAGCTTGGGCCGGAACTCGGGCAGGGTATAGGTCCGGGCCACGTCGCTGGTCATGTCGTTGCTGCCCACGGCGGCGACCTTGTAGAAGTAGTCATGGCTGGTTTGCAGGGTGGCCGTGTTGTCGCTGACTGTGCAGCGGCGCGTGGTGGCTTCCTTGGCAGGCGCCGCGCACTGGGCGCTGCCGGCAAAGGCCACCTGCTTGTAGGGGCCGGCCTCGCTGTCGGCGCGCAGCACCCGGAAGCCGGTGTAGCCCGTCAGATCTGCGGGCGCGTCCCAGGACGTCGTGACCCACAGGTTGGTGCCGCTGGTGGGCGCGTCGGGCTTGGGAACGCTGTAGATGTAGTCGATTCGCTCGCTGAGGGTGTACGACACCGCACTGACCTTGCCGGGAGCGGTCACCGGCCCGGTGGCAGCGGTCCGGTTGATGCTGATCGGCACCAGATACGCGACGCGGTTGTAGTTGAAGTCCAGCCCCACAACCTGCAGGTACACGTCGCCCTTCAGGCCGGTGGCATTCAGGGTCACCAGATCGCTGTCCTGACCGTCCGTGCCCTTGCCGGGTTTAACGTAGCCAGGGTCCAGTTCGGTCAATCCGGCCCGCGCATCGGCCCAGGTGCCGTTCTCATCGATGGTGACCAGCGAGAACAGGTAATAGCGCATCACGCGCGGCGTGTCGCTGTTCTTGACGGTGTAGGCCCGGACGTTCACCACGTTGTCGAAAGCTGCGCCCGCGGCCAGCGCCTTCCAGTCCTCGACCTCGCCCTCGGCCGTGAGGCCCGTGGGGGTCTCCAGCTTGAGCTGAGGCACGTCGGTGGTGGCCTTGGGATCTGCCGACTCGAACTGCGCGATCTTCAGGTGCGTGTTGATGGTCCCCTTGGCCACGGCTCCGTTGAAGGCCGAACCGGCCCAGCCCGTCTTGACGAACACCAGGTCATAGCTGCCCTCGGGAATCTTGGCAAACTCTGCGTAGCCCTGGGCATTGGTGGTGGCTTTGCCGACCACCGTCTTGCGGTCTCCCGCCTTGTACAGGTAGGCGGTGCTGCCTTCAACGGCGACCCCACGGTTGGAACGCACGAGGTCAACCGACAGGGTGGAAGGGCCAGTGCCCAACACCGAATCCGTGGGCTTTTCGTCTGGTGGAGTGCCGTTGGTGGTTCCGCAGGCCCCCAGCAGCAACGCGCTTGACAGCAAGACGAACGGAAGAATGCGCCGTGATTTCATGTGGTCTCCTTGTGGACCCAGATGGACCCAGCTCAGAACGGTTCGGATGGGCAGACGTGGGCTCGGTGCATACACGGAACACGACGCAGGCCGCAGAGTGAATTTCCCCGTTGACTGAGGCTGCGACGCTTGATGATGGAATCAAGCTACTTGTGGGACGGAGGCAAGATAGCGCCCGATTTCCAAGTGAGCAAGCACTTTTCAAGCTCTCATCATAACTGCCTCATCTTTGCTCCCGGCAAGTCACCCAGGGCAGTTCTGACCGTATGCAGGCCATCGGGACTGGCTGTGTCCTACAAATTGGGCAACTATGGTTGCCTTTTTAACCGGGTAGCCCTCGTGCATTAAGGCAAGAGAAAGGGAGAAGCCACGCGGCTTCTCCCTCTTGACAGGTCAGCGGAAGCTCAGCGCACGACCTTGAATTTCTGGCTGGTGTAGACCTCGGTGTGGGCCGGGTTGCTGGCGTCGCCCAGCGGCTTGAGGGCACTCACGCGCAGGCTGTAGATCCCAGCCGGAGCGTCCTTGCCGCCCTTCAGCTTGCCGTCCCAGTTCAGCAGGCTGTAAGCGTCGCAGCTGGTGCTCGCCTTGGACAGATCGTTGGTGCAGTTGCGGGCCAGGTAGTCGTTCTGCAGCAGCGTCTGAACAACCGCGCCGTTTTCATCAAGCAGATCGAAGGTCAGCGTGCGGATCTGGTGGGCGTAGTTGACCACCAAGTAGGGAGCGTCCATGACGGTGTCTTTGCTGCCGTCGCTGTAGGTCACTTCCACATCCTTGAAGGTGTAGTCCGGCATGTCAGGCAGAGCGGCCCCCTCGGGGTACAGCGCGTCGTCGGCGTCGTCGGCCAGTAGCGGTGCGTTGTAGGCCTTGCCGCTGATGATCAGATCACCCAGCGACTGCAGGCTCTGGTAGTCCCCCTTGAATCCGGAGTAGGGCACCACGAGGTTCGGGCTGGTGGCGCTTTGCAGGAACACATAGCCGCCGTACTGGGCCTTGTCGGGAGCGGCGGCAGGTGGGGTCACCACCACGTTCAGCTCCAGCTCGCTGAAGGGCGGCACAACCACTTCCACGCCAGCGTCGGCGTCGGCGCTCTGGCCGTTGACCGTCATGGTGGCGTATTTCTGGTTCGGGACAGGAGCCAGGGTGGTACCGGCCAGGGTCAGGGCCGGGTAGTTGTAGGCTCTGTAGGCCTCGCGGCGCGGGCCGGTGTTCTTCAGCACGATCACCTTGTTGCGGGTGGCGAAGGTGTCGCTCTCGCCCAGGCTGAGCTTGCTGGGGGTGGCGCTGACCGTGTTGCCGTACGCCGCCACGATGTCCACCATGCCCGCACCCTGACGCTGCACGTAGTCGGGCAGGCCCTCAAGGAGCGTGCTGCCGTTCAGGTACCAGCGCAGCGAGGCCGTGTTCATCATCAGGCCGCGCATGTCCTTGGCCTGGGTCTTGGGGTAAGCCTGCAGGATCAGGGCCACTGCGCCGGCGACGTGGGGGGAGGCCATGCTGGTGCCGCTGAGCACCGCATAGCCGCTGCCATCGCCCGTGCTCAGCGGATAGGTGCTGTAGATGTTGCCGCCGGGCGCGCCGATGTCGGGCTTGAGCTCCAGTTCGGCGGACATCCCGAACGAGCTGAAGCTGCTGCTGGCGTTGGCGGTGGGGTTGTTAACGGCCACCTTGCCGCCGTCGAAAGTCATGCTGACTCCACCAGCGATCAGGCTGTCGATCTTGACGCCATCGACATCGCTGACAGACACCACAGGAATGGTGATGGCCGGATCGGTCGGGTTGGGGGGAGCCACCGTAGGGTTGATGTATCCGGCGGCGTTGTTGTACAGGATGACGGCGCTGGCCCCGGCCTTCTGGGCATTGCTGGCCTTGATGTAGAAGCTGCAGGTCCCACGGCGGATCAGCACGGCCTTGCCCGTCAGGCTGTTGGGCTCATAGGCATCGCAGCCGTCGTCGGTGACTGTGGGGCTGCCTTTGGGTCCTTTAGCAATGGGCAACGTCGTGCCCTTCCCCGGCAGGGGTGAGCCGGTGGCCGTGTAGAAGCCGATCTTGGTCTTGGCGCTATCGGACAGCGTGAAGCTGCTCAGATCGATCTTGATGTTGTCCACTGACGCCACCGAGATCACGCTGTCGCCCATGGTGGGGCCGCCCATGCTGTACTGGCCGTTCGCGCCGCTGTTCCCGGCAGAGGCCACCAGCACCACGCCCTTCTTGACCATGCGGTTGCCTGCCTTGGCCAGGGGTGTCTCGGCCCAGTCGTCGAAGGCCGAACCCAGGCTCATGTTGACGACCTGCATCCCGTCCTTGACCGAGCGCTCCATGGCTTCCAGGATCACGTCGTCGTAGGAGCTGCCCTCACACCCGAAGATGCGGTACGCGCCGAAGCTGACCTCGGGCGCCACCCCCTTGAAGTTATTGGCGGCGACATTTCCGCCGACGATGCCCGCCACGTGCGTGCCGTGACCGTTGCAGTCGTCGGGGTTGTCGTCTGGAACAGGAACGTACTTGCCATCCTTGCCGTAGTCATCGCCCACGAAATCGTAACCGGCCACGATCCGGCCCTTGAACGCCGGGTGATCCACGTCGATCCCGGTGTCGATCACGCCGACCTTGACGCCCTTGCCGGTCAGGCCCAGTTCGTTCTGCGCGATGTCTGCGCCGGTCATGCCCTTGGCGTAGTACATCTCGGGGGCGGCCAGCGTGTTCGGGCTGACCGTGACCTTTGGCGCGTCGACGCGGCGGACGGGGTAGACCCCGATCACGCCGGGCAGGCGAGAGATGCGGTTGATCTCTGCCCCACTGGCCACGACGCTGAAGCCGTTGAACAGGGTGCTGTAGCTCTGGACCTCGGTGTACTGGATGCCCTGTGCCACGGCCTGCGCCCGGAAGCCGGCCTGCTGACCGCTGATGCTCTGTGCGGAGATGCCGGTCGGGTCGCCGGCGAGTTCGACGAACCATTTGCCGGGGGTCTGGCTGGCATTGCGCAGGCTGGACGGCATTTTGACGCCCTGCTGGCCGCTGCCGGTGCTCGCGCTGGGCGTGGTGACGGCATTCTGTCCGCAGGCGCCGAGAACCAGCGACAGGCTGAGGAAGGCAAGGGTTCTGACGGTCTTGTTGGGTTTACTCACAGTGTGTACTCCTTGGCATCCGCCGGGGCTCAGCGGTTCGTCAGCGCGATCTGGTAGGTATTGGTGATCTTGTTGTCGGTGGCTTCGGCATCGTCATGAATGTCGAAGCTGGTCAGGGCCACGTAATACGTGCCTGTTTGCGGGACGTTGAAGCGGATGGCGGATTCCAGATCTGCGCCGCCGTCATCATCCTTTTCCACAACTGTCTTGCCGTCTGGCATCAGGATCTGGACGTAGGGGTCAAGGGTGCTGTTGGAGTCGATGCTGGTGCTCTTGACCGTCAGCATCAGCTTGTCACCCTCCGCGGCGTCAAACTTGAAGTAGTCCATGTCGCGGTCCTGACCGGCGATGCTGCCGTTGATAGGCTTGCCGACCATCAGCGGGGTGGCGGTGGCCGTGCTGTCGTTGGGTTCGTTGGGGTCGATGTCCACCTTTACCATGGCGGTCGCCTCGGCACTGTTGCCCGCAGCGTCGGCGGCTACGGCGCGGTAGTTCAAGGTGCCGTTGTCGGCGGCGGTCACGCTGTCCTTGAACTCGTAAGGGGCCGTGGTATCGATGCCAATTTCCTTGTCACCGCGGTAGAAGGTGACCTTGGTCACGCCCACATTGTCACTGGCGTCGGCCGTGAGGCTGATTTCCCCAGCTGCCATCACGATGGTCGGAACCGCCTTCAGGCTGACGGTGGGTTTGGTGACGTCAATATTGACCGTCACGGTGGTGGTGGACTCTCCCTTATTCCCAGCGGCGTCGACAGCTACGGCGCGGTACACCACGCTGCCGTTCTGATCGGCGGTCACGTTGTCCTTGAACTCGTAAGGAGCAGTGGTGTCGGTGCCGATTTCCTTATCGCCGCGGTAGAAGGTCACCTTGACGACGCCCACATTGTCCTTGGCGTCCGCCGTCAGGCTGACCGGACCAGCGGCCGTGACGGTCTTGGGAGCCGCTGTCAGTGTGACCGTGGGCTTGGTGGTATCCGCAGGCGGTGCGGTGCTGATGTTCACCGTCACGGTGGTGGTGGATTCCCCGATGTTTCCGGCGGCATCCGTCGCGACGACGTGGTAGTTCAGGGTGCCGTTATTGGCCGCCGTCACGTTGTCCTTGAATTCGTAAGGGGCTGTGGTGTCGCTGCCGATCTCGGTGTCATCACGGTAGAAGGTCACCTTGACGACACCCACATCATCGGTGGCGTCGGCCGTCAGGGTCACTGCGCCAGCGGCCGTGACGGTCTTGGGAGCCGCTGTCAGTGTGACCGTGGGCTTGGTGGTATCCGCAGGCGGGGCCGTGCTGATGTTGATCGTCACCGTGTCGGCGGCGTCTGCGGTGTTCCCGGCAGCATCGGTGGCCACAGCACGGTAGACCACGCTGCCGTTCTGGTCGGCGGTCACGTTGTCCTTGATCTCGAAGGGGGCGGTGGTATCCGTACCGATTTCCTTGTCACCGCGGTAGAAGGTGACTTTGGTCACGCCCACGTTGTCGCTGGCGTCGGCGGTCAGGGTCACGGTGCCAGCGACCGTGACGGTCTTGGGGGCAGCCGTGAGCTTGATGGTAGGGGCGGTCACGTCGCCTGGAGTGGTGCCTCCACAGGCCGTGAGCAGCAACCCGGTGAGGGCCAGGAACGCGAGGGGTGAGGATCGCTTCATGTGATCTCCTTCTAGCTTCGTACTCGGAATTCTCTGAATGGAAAAGATGAGTACAGCACGTTGCGGTGACCGAGAGGGACACAGCCGTCAAACGGTATGTGACATTCTCGTGTCTGAGACGCCTGATTCAGAACCAGGCCGATGTGGGACGGGCGCAAGATAGCGTCTGGACCACCTGTAATCAAGTTCTTCACATGAGCTCATCACGAGCGTCTGGTCCTCAGATTGGCGTTTGAAAGGTCAAATATCTTGTGCTTAGCCAAGTGTGAGGCTACTTTGCGCTTTTGAGCACTCAGACGCTCATCTCTCTTCTTTCTGGTTCTCATGCCCTTTGGCCTATGGTGATGGCATGCGCTCACTTCTGCCTGCCGCCCTGCTGCTTCCGCTGATCCTGGCCGCCTGCGGGCAGCAGGAGGTCAAAGCCCCCGCCGATTACGCCCTGAGCGGCACCATCGGCGGCGACTGGGGAGCGTCCCCCAGGCTGCGGCTGGCGCTGGTGGGCACGGGGGTGCCGGTGGCCGTCACGAACGACAGCGGCATAGCCCAGAACGTCGTCAGCACCGGCGTGAACATGTGGCAGTACGGCTTTGATCTGCCGGGGATTCCCGGTGTGGCAGGCGTGTATCAGGTGGTGGCCTTCGACGACGCCAACAACGACGCCCGCCTGACGCTGGGCGAGACGGTGGCACGCAACCGGTTGTGGCTGATCTTCAGCCCGGCGGCCGGCACCTTCGGTCCGCTGGATCTGCCTGAAAGCTGGCCCGGCGGCGGCGAACTGCTGCCCCAGATGACCGTGTCGCGCGGCTGGAACGTGTATGACCGTTCGGTGGCGCTGGGTGACGGAAACCCGCGATCGGTCGGCAAGATCACGAACTACGACATCAGCCGCTGAACGGCCTGCCGTCCCTCAGTCTTTGAATTCGTAACCCTGTCTCAAGGCCGTAACGTTTGGGCCGACGCTTTTTGCGGCGCGGTGGCCCTCTAGGCTGGGCAGATGAGGTTTTCCCCCTTCCTGTGGCTGTCCCTGTTGCTGACTGCCCCGCTCTCCAGCACCCAGGCCGGGGCACAGTCGGCCGCCGCACTGGCGAACATCGACGTGGCGGACATGAGCATCGCTGCCGCCCGCGAAAAAAAGTATCCGGGCAGCGCCCTGAACGTGCTGACAAATCTGCGCGCCGGCAGCAACTACAGCCGTCAGGTGGTGTCGTATCAGTCCGATGGCCTCAAGATTCACGCCCTGCTGACCGTTCCCAACGGCACGCCGCCTAAAGGAGGCTGGCCCGCCATCGTGTTCAACCACGGCTATATCCCGCCTCAGCAGTACCGCACCACCGAGCGCTACGTGGCGTATCAGGACGCCTTTGCGCGTGCGGGGTTCGTGACCCTCAAGAGTGACTACCGGGGCCACGGCAGTTCTCAGGGCGAGGCGCTGGGCGGCTACTACTCGCCCGGCTACACCGACGACGTGATGAACGCGCTGGGCAGCCTGAAGCGGGACGGGCGGGTGAACGCGGCGCGCATCGGCATGTGGGGGCACAGCATGGGCGGGTTTCTGACCCTGCGGGCCATGGTGATTGATCCAGGCATCAAGGCCGGGGTGATCTGGGCCGGGGTGGTGGGCGATTACGACGCCATGATGACCAGGTGGAACAGTCCGGTGCCCGCCAGCATTCCGCAGGGTGTGCTGAACCTGCGCAAAACGGCGGTGGCGAAATACGGCACGCCCGCCAAAAACCCGGAATTCTGGGCCTCGCTGAGTGCCAACAGCTACCTGAAGGATCTGGGCGGCCCGCTTCAGCTGCACATCGGCACGGCGGACGAGGACGTACCGGTGGCGTTTCACACCACGCTGAGCAAAGACCTCAAGGCCATCAACAAGCCGGTGGCGAGTTACGTCTATCCCGGCGACAACCACAACCTCAGCCGCAACCTGCAGACGGCCCTGAACCGCAGCGTGGCGTTCTTCAAGGACAATCTCTGATCCCATGAGGCGACTGGTCCATTTCGTGGTGCTGCTGCTGGTGATGGGGGCAGGTTACGTCGCTGTGACCCAGCCGGAAAATCTGCCGTTCAGGGTGCCGTGGCAGGGGCAGACGCCAGCCGCCCCAGCTCCGCAGGCTGAAGCTGAAGGGGACGCCTCCACCGAACCGCCGCCCGATACCACCGTCCGGACTGGTCCGTTCGGTGAAGTGACCGACGCCGCCCTTGAGGCGCTGGTGGCCCGTCAGCCCATCAGCATTCCGGCGCTGCGGGCGCGCGAGTATCCGGGCAGCCGACTGACGGTGGTGCGGACCCTGAACGCGGGCAGCAACTACAGCCGTCAGGTGGTGTCGTACCAGTCGGACGGCCTCAAGATTTTCGCGCTGCTGACCGTTCCGAACGGGACACCGCCCAAAGGGGGCTGGCCCGCCATCGTGTTCAACCACGGCTACATTCCGCCTCAGCAGTACCGCACCACCGAGCGTTACGTGGCGTATCAGGACGCTTTCGCGCGGGCCGGGTACGTGACCCTCAAGAGCGACTACCGGGGGCACGGCGACTCGGAGGGCGAGGCTGGCGGCGGGTACAACGATCCCGGCTACACCGTGGACGTGCTGAATGCCGCCGCCAGCCTGAAAAAGGACCCACGGGTGAACCGTGACCGCATGGGCGTGTGGGGGCACAGCATGGGCGGGCAACTGTCCCTGCGGGCCATGCTGGTGGATCCGGACCTGAAAGCTGCCTCGCTGTGGGCGGGCGTGGTCGCCAGTTACGACGTGCTGGCCACCGACTGGAACCCGCCCAAGGGAGAGGAAAAACCGACGCTGGACCGCCTCAATCGCCGCTACCTGCGTGCCTTGAGCCCCAACGCCTACCTGCAGGACCTGGACGGGCGGCCCATCGAGTTGCAGCAGGGCACCGCCGATGAGGACGTGCCCTACAGCTTTCAGCAGGCTTTCGCCGACGATCTGCGTGCCGCCAGGCAGCGCTTCACCGCCTACCGGTATCCCGGCGACAACCACAACCTGAGCGGCAACCTGCGCACGGCGCTGAACCGCAGCGTGGCGTTTTTCAACGACAACCTGTAGCCGCAAGGAGAGGCCAGAACCCCCGCCGTCTGGATAACCCGTTTGACTTTGCCCGGCGCAGTCCCTAGCCTCGGAACTGCTCCTTAAGGCATTTCAATTCAGTGCTCCGGCGGTCCTCACCTTTCCTTGTGTTTCAGGAGGCTTCTATGCGGCGTTCCCTCTCCCTTTCTCTGGCCCTGCTGGGCGCAGCGTCTTACGGCACCGTGGCGGGCGCGGCCACCCTGGTCTACGGCGCAGGCGGCGAGCCCGTGTCGCTGGATTCCGGCACCATCACCGACGGCAATTCCGCCACGCCGCAGATGATGGTCTACGACGGGCTGGTGCGCTTCAAGAACGGCACCAGCGACATCTCGCCCAGTCTGGCGCTGAGGTGGACCTCGAATGCCAACGCCACCGAATGGACCTTCACCCTGCGGCAGGGCGTCAAGTTCACCGACGGCACGCCGTTCAACGCCGACGCGGTGGTGTACAACGTCAACCGCTGGTGGGACCCGGCGGCCCCCGGCGGCGCGAAGGAACTGGGCAAGACCTTTACCTCCTGGCAATTCATCTTCGGCGGCTTCAAGGGCGACGCCGGAACCATCCTGAAAAGCGTGCGGACCGACGGCCCCAACAAAGTGATTTTTACCATGACGCGCGGCTACGCGCAGCTGCCCGAAACGCTGGCCACCAGCTTCTTCGGCATTGCCAGCCCGGCGGCCATCAAGAAGGCGGGGGCCAAATACGGCACGCCCGCCGCGCTGCCGGTGGGCACCGGGCCGTTCATCATGCAGGACTGGAAGACCGGGGACCGCATCAATCTGATTCCCAACAAGGCGTACTGGGGCACCAAGGCCAAGTACGACGCGCTGGTGCTGCGCTTCCTGAAAGACCCCAGCGCCCGCCTGAATGAGCTGAAGGCCGGCACCATCGACTTCACCACCGACCTGAACCCCGAACAGCTGAGCGCGGTCAAGGCCGACAAGAACCTCCTGCCGGTGCTGGTGCCGTCCTTCAACGTGGGCATGCTCAGCCTGAATCTGGGCAACAAGTACCTGAAGAACGACAAGGTGCGGCAGGCCATCAGCATGGCGATCAACAAGAAGGCCATCGTGGACGCCTTCTGGGGTGATCTGGGCGTGACCGACGCCAGCTTCCTGCCGCCGGCGCTGAAATGGGCCAACAGCCCGAATGTACCCGCCGACTACAAATTCGACCCCGCAGCGGCCAAGAAGCTGCTCGCAGACGCGGGCTACCCGAATGGCTTCTCGCTGGACCTGTGGTACATGCCGGTGTCGCGCCCGTACTTCCCCACGCCCAAGCCGATTGCCGAGGCGATGGCCGCCGATCTGGCCGCCATCGGCATCAAGGCCACCCTGAAAACCGAGGACTGGGCCAAGTACCTGGATGACCGCAACAAGGCCCCCGGCTTCGATATGTACATGATCGGCTGGACCGGGCCGTATGCCAGCCCGTACAACTTCTACAACACCTATTACGGCGAAGAAGCCAGCGCCGACAGCAATTTCGGCAACCAGAAAATCTTCGATCAGCTGCGGGTGGCCGCCGCCGCCAGCACCCGCGCGGCGCAGGCCAAAGCGTATGCCCAGATCCATCAGCTCACGTACGACGCCAACGTCCGCCTGCCCATCGTGCATTCGCGCCCGCTGGCGGCCATCCGCACCTACGTCAAGGGCTGGCAGCCGGGGCCGTCCAGCCTGCTGCCCTTCGAGGACATCACGATCGACGGCAAGAAGTAAGTCCACCTCTTCTGAACGTGAGCAGGGTGACTCGGCGAGGTCGTTCGGGTCACCTTCCTACCTTTCAAGCTCTCCCACGAGGAGTTCCCATGACCCAGAGCATCCGTCAGCCCACGCCCGCCAGCATCGAGGACTATGCCCTGCAGCAGCAGGTGATCCAGTGGCGCCGCTACCTGCACGAGCACCCGGAACTGTCGTTCCACGAGACCGAGACCGCCGATTTCGTGGAGGGTCAGCTGAGCAAATTGCCCAACCTGACCGTCACGCGGCCCACGCCGACCAGCGTGCTGGCGACCCTGAAGGGCGGGGCCGGGCCGGGGCGCACCGTGCTGCTGCGCGCGGATATGGACGCGCTGCCCATCACCGAGGAAACCGGGCTGCCCTTTGCCAGCAAGCGTGCGGGGGTGATGCACGCCTGCGGCCACGACGCGCACACCGCCATGCTGCTGGGCGCAGCCAAGGTGCTGTCGGGCCAGCCGGAGAAATTACACGGCGAGGTCCGTTTCATCTTTCAGCACGCCGAGGAGCATTTTCCGGGCGGCGCGCAGCAGATCGTGGACAGCGGCGCGCTGGCCGGGGTGGACGTGGTGATGGGCGAACACGTGATGAGCCCGATTCCGGTGGGCGTGATCATGCTGCGCGAGGGGCCACTGATGGCCTCGCCGGACGGATTCGACATCACCATTCAGGGCAAGGGCGGCCACGGCGCAAGTCCGCACGAGACCGTCGATCCGGTGGTGATCGCCGCGCAGATCGTGCTGGCCTTCCAGAGCGTGATCTCGCGCCAACTCGATCCGATTGTCCCCGCCGTCCTGAGCGTCACGCAGATTCATTCCGGCACGGCGCACAACATCATTCCCGACACGGCCACCCTGAACGGCACGGTGCGCACCTTTGACCCGGAACTGCGGAAGCTGATGCCGCAGCGCATGGAAAAGATCGTGCAGGGCATCACCGAGGCCTTCGGGGCAACCTACACCTTCAGCTACCAGAACGGTTACCGCGCCACCGTCAACGACGCGGCCACCACCGCCATCCTGCGTGAGGTGGCCGCCGAGACCTTCGGCGATACGGTCACGGTTACGGACGGCAAACCGCTGATGGGCAGCGAGGATTTCAGCGCCTACATGACGGTGGCCCCCGGAACTTTCGTGCTGATCGGCGCGGGTGGCCCGGACCACGCGCCGCACCACCACCCCAAGTTCGACATCGACGAGCGCGCCCTGGACCACGGCACGCGGATGTACATCGCGGCGGCCCGGCGCCTGACACAGCCGGTGTAGCAGCGCAAACACGGAGAGGGAGGAGCGTGAGATAGCCCCACGCTCCTTGTTCGGATGCTGTTGGAAATCCGCTGGTGGCCCCCAGCGTGACTGAGAGGGCCGACTTCGGCACGCCTCACCGGACGTGCCCACTGCCCCACCGGAAGCCTGTCCAGGGGCGGCGGGCCTCCAGAAGCAGTCAGCGCTGACGGGGGCCTTGGTTACCGGGCCGAGGAAGTGACGCTCCTTGGTGAATGCGAATGAAGTCTTCTCTCTGTCTACAGCGGCATGTTCCCGTGCTTCTTGTAGGGCCGGGTCTCGGCCTTGTCGCGCAGCATGGCAAACGTCTGAATCAGGCGCTGACGGGTCTCTTCCATCGGGATCACGTCGTCGATGTAGCCCTTGCTGGCGGCCACGTAGGGGTTGTCGAAGGCGTCCTTGTAGTCGGCAATCTTCTCGGCGCGGGTGGCTTCCGGGTTGTCACTGGCGTTGATCTCGCGGCGGTAGACGATGTTGGCGGCCCCCTCCGCGCCCATCACGGCGACGGCGGCGGTGGGCCACGCGTACACCACGTCCGCGCCCATATCCCGGCTGTTCATGGCGAGGTACGCGCCGCCATAGCTCTTGCGGGTAATCAGCGTGATCTTGGGCACGGTGGCCTCGGCGTAGGCGTACAGCATCTTTGCGCCGTGGCGGATAATGCCGGCGTGTTCCTGCGCCACGCCGGGCAGAAAGCCGGTCACGTCCACCAGCGTCAGCACGGGGACGTTGTAGCAGTCGCAGGTGCGGATAAAGCGGGCGGCCTTGTCCGCCGCGTCGATGTTCAGCGCCCCGGCCATCACGCGCGGGTTGTTGGCAACGATGCCCACACTCTGGCCGCCCAGCCGCGCGAAGCCCACCACGATGTTTTTGGCCCAGTTCGGCTGGATTTCCAGGAACGTGCCGTCGTCCACCAGCTCGTGAATGACCGCGTGCATGGCGTAGGGCTTGCGCTGATCCGGCACCACGATGTCCAGCAGGTTGTCGTTGCGGCGGTCGACGGGATCATCCGTCTGGTGTACCGGGGGCTGCTCGTGGGCGTTCTGGGGCAGGTAGCCCAGCAGGTCACGCACCCCGGCCAGCACGGCCGCGTCGCCGTCGTATTCCAGGTGGGCCACGCCGCTCTTGCGGGTGTGCACGTCCGCGCCCCCCAGCGCCTCAAAGGTCACGTCCTCGCGGGTCACGCTCTTGATGACCTCGGGGCCGGTAATGAACATGTAGCTGCTGCCCTCGCTCATTAAAATGAAGTCGGTCAGCGCCGGGCTGTACACCGCGCCGCCCGCGCAGGGGCCAAGGATGGCGCTGATCTGCGGCACCGCCCCCGAGTAGATGGCATTGCGGTAGAAGATCTCGCCGTAGCCGCTCAGCGAGTCCACGCCTTCCTGGATGCGCGCCCCGGCCGAGTCGTTCAGGCCGATCACCGGGCAGCCGGTCTTGGCCGCCAGATCCATGATCTTGGTGATCTTGGCGGCGTTCATCTTGCCCAGGGAACCGCCCAGCACGGTGAAGTCCTGTGAAAATACGAAGACCTGCCGCCCGTCGATGGTGCCGCGCCCGGTCACGACGCCCTCGCCGGGGGCCTCCACGCCCTGCATCAGGCGTCCGCCGCGGTGTTCGACGAAGGTGCCCATCTCCAGAAAGCTGCCGGGGTCCAGCAGCGCGTCGATGCGCTCGCGGGCGGTCAGTTTGCCCCCGTCGCGCTGCTTTTGCTGGCGTTCCTTGCCGCCGCCGGCCTCCACCTTGCCGCGCCGCTGCTCCATCTCGGCGATCAATTCCTGCAACTCCATGCCGGGCTGTGTCATGCGGTGCATCCTATCCAAACGGGCGTTAGGAAGTTCTCTGTTCAGCGGGAAGGCAGGTTTGCCAGCAGCGTCCGCGCCTGCTCGGCCACCTCGGCGTCGGCCACGACGGCGTAGCGGTCCGCCTTCATCCCGCCGATGGAGGTGAAGTCGCGCCGCCCACCGCTCAGGGCGTAGCCCACCAGCCCCCAGACCAGCCCGAAGATGGCCCCCACCACCATGCCGTAGGCGATGGAGAACAGCAGGTTGCCGCTGCCCAGGCCCAGGACGCTGAAGATCAGGCCCACGAACAACCCGATAAACAGCCCCTGCCCGAAGCCCAGACCCGCCGCGCGGCCCCAGTCCAGGCGGCCCGTGACCTGCTCGACGGTCTTGAGGCCCTCGCCGATGATGGCGGTGCGCTCGACGGGAAACTTCTGATCGCTCAGGTAGTCCACGGCGCGCTGGGCGTCGAGGTAGTTGGTGTAGGTGGCCACGTTGATACGGGCACTCTGGTCTGGAATCAGGGCGGCGCGGGGATCAGGCTGGGTCATGGGGGTCACGTCCTTTGTCCCAGCCTAGAGAACGGCGGCTCCGCGCGACTGAGTGCAGGGTTGAGGCGGCCTCATGCTTGCCTGCTGCTCGCGTGGGGCTGCTAGCGGCCCACTTCCACCAGGATGCCCCCCTCCTCGCTCATGCGGACGATGTTGGCGAGGGTGTGGATGGGCACGCCCAGATCGGCCAGATGCTCGCGGCCCGACTCGAACTGCTTTTCCACCACGCAGCCCAGGCCCAGCAGCGTGGCCCCGCTCAGTTCGATCATGCCGGTCAGGGCGCGCAGCGTGCCGCCGGAGGCCAGAAAGTCGTCGATGATCACCACGCGGTCCTCCGGTCCCAGGAATTCGCTGCTGACGAACAGGTCGACGTTCCCGCCCTTGGTGCGACTGACCGAGGACGCCGTGAAGGCCGGTTCCTTCATGGTCAGCGGCTTTTTCTTGCGGGCGTAGACCATCGGCACGTTCAGCTCCATTGCCGTGGCAATCGCCGGGGCGATGCCGCTGACCTCAATGGTCAGAATCTTGTTGGGCCGCAGCGGCGCGAACAGTTCTGCGAAGCGCACGCCCATCTCGCGCGTCAGGCCGGGCAACAGTTGATGGTTGACCAGCCCGTCCACCTTGAGAAAGCCGCCGGGCAGAATGACGCCCTGCTGCCGAATCGCGTCCACCAGTGATTGCATGGGGGCGAGTGTACAGGGGCTAGGGCGCGGCGGTGCTGAAGACGTACAGCACCTGAATGTCCCCGTTGGCCTGCCGCGTGGTCTGAACGTCCAGGCCCTGGCCGTCACGCATGAGTGTGGCGCGGGCGCTGCTGGCACTCGGGAAGCTGCGCGTCCCGATGTCGAAGCCCTGCAACTGCAACTGGTTGGTGGCGAAGGCCAGGGCGCTGCGGGCGTCCAGGCCTTTCGGCAGCCGGTAGGTCAGCAGCGCGGCTCTCTTCGCCGCGTCGTAACGGGTGCCCAGCACGCTGGCCCCCGCCGGAACGCCCACGCGCAGGCCCGGGCCATCGTCCTGCAGACTGGCGCTGGAGAGGCCGCCCGCGTAGATGCCCCAGCCCAGCCCGGAGGTGGTGCCGCTCAGCAGCGGTTTGGGCGGCTCGGCAGGCGTCGTCTGCGCCGCGGCAGAGCTGGCAGGCAGCGCCAGAACGGCGGCCAGCAGCGCCGCTCTCCACCTCAACCCCTCACCTTTGGTCATGTCTGCCATCCTAGCCGCAAAGCCCAGGCATCCCAAACAGGCATCCCAAACCGAATCCACTCCTCCGGCCAGTTCACCGCAAAAGGCAACCGAGGGCCGCCCCCACCCACAACGCCAGCTCTGCTTTGCCGCTTTACACCTCCTCCGATCCCTTTTGGGATGGGGGTGGGGCCACAAGCTGGAGCCTCCGGCCTAAAGCTCGTTGACTTCCGGTTTAAAGCCCACCTCGCGGATGTAGCGCAGGTACTCGTCCTCGCCAAGCGCCTCCTTCTTGCCGCTCATGGCGACGAAACACGCCTCCAGCACGTTGGTGGCGAAGTTGCGGCTGCCCATGCGCGGCGTCGTGGTGATCAGCCGCGCCACCCCGTGCTCCTTCATCCAGTCGCGGTCTGCGCCCGTGATGGTCTGCGTGAGGATGGTCTTGCCCTCCAGACTTTTGGGCGCGTAGCGCTTGGCGTAGTGGGTGTCCCCGGCAATCACGTCGGCCCAGGCGTAGTATTTGGTTCCCTTGCCCTCAACGCTGCTTTCCTGCTTTGCGCCCGTGGGGTAAAACCAGTCCTGCGGCAGCTTGGTGATCACGGGCAACACGACTCGGGCCACGTTCCGCAAGGCTCCCAGCGAGCGCAGTGGACGGTCGGTGCCCAGCCCGAACACCACGTCCCCGAACACGATGTCTGCGCCGTGCTGGGCCAGGGCCTCGGCCATGCCGAACCGGTCCACGGCCGAGACCATCAGCACCTTCTGGGTGCGCCAGTTCAGCAACGGGTCGAGTTGGGCAATCGCGTCGCGCTCCAGCGTGTTTTTCAGGCCGCTGCCGTCCAGCACGGGGGTTTTCCTGGCGTTCGCCACCAGTTTCCTGACGTTGCCGAACTGGTAGCGTTTGCCGTCCGCGATCACGTACAGGTCCGCGCCGCCCAACCCGAAGGCGTCGATGCGTCCGTCCAGCGCTCCGAACAGCCCGGCGGCTTTCTTCGCGTCGCCGTCGGTGCCGATGCGCTCCAGGACAAACGGCTGGCCCAGCAGCGTGACCGCCTCGCGGGCGTTGCCCCGGCTGCTGCCCAGGCTGACGCTGACCACATGCTTGTGGCCGGGGGGGGCCGGGGTCCAGCCGCTCAGAATGTCACTCATGAAGGCCATTGTAGGCGCGTGAACGGAGGAGGGTCCTCAAAAGCGGCCGGGGCGAACAGCGCGGTCTCTATGCAGGGGCCCCGGGCCGGCAGGCGCGGACCCCACGCCCGCCGCGCCGCCCTGCTACCCTGCCCCGTATGAAGCGCAGCCTTCCCGAACTCCAGCACTCGCCCCAGCCGCTGGTGATGGTCACCGCCTACGACTACCCCGGCGGACGCCACGCCGAGGCCGCCGGGGTAGACCTGATCCTGGTGGGCGACTCCCTGGGCAACGTGGTGCTGGGCTACGACTCCACCGCCCCGGTCACGCTGGCCGACATGATCCACCACGCCCGCGCCGTGCGCCGGGGAGCGCCAGAGACATTCATGGTGGTGGATCTGCCCTTCGGCACGTACCACACCGGGGTGCAGGACGCCATGCGCAACGCCGTGCGTGTGATTCAGGAGACGGGGGCCGACGCGATCAAGATGGAGGGGGCCTCGCCCGAGATCCTGGGCGTGGTGCAGACGCTGACCCGCAACGGCATCCCCGTGATGGGCCACGTGGGCCTGATGCCCCAGACCGCCACCGCGCAGGGCGGCCTGAAGGTGCAGGGCAAGGACGACGCCAGCGCCCGCGCCACCCTGGAAGGCGCGCAGGCCCTGGAGGCGGCGGGGGCCTTTGCCCTGGTGCTGGAGGTCATTCCCGCCCGTCTCGCCCGGTTGATCAGCGAGAAGCTGAGTATTCCCACCATCGGCATCGGCGCAGGCGTGGGCTGCGACGGACAGGTGCTGGTCACCCACGATCTGCTGGGCGTCTACGAGGGCGAGGAAAAGAAGATCGCCCGACGCTACGCCGAGGTGGGCCAGATTTCTCGCGAGGCGATTGAAAAGTACGCCGCCGAGGTGCGTGCCCGCGAATTTCCGGCGAAGGACAACAGCTTCGTGATGAAAGACGAGGTGCTGGACAAGCTGTATTGAAGGGTCTAACCGTCAAACGGTCTAAAGGTGAAACTGCAAAAAGCTCTGGCCGTCAGACCTTTAGACGATTCGACTGTTTTTAGCTGTCCTGATACGCCCGCCGCAGCACCTCGGCCACCTCCGGGCGCGAGAATTCAGCGGGCAGGTTCTCGCCGTTTCTCAGCTTCTCGCGCACCTTCGTGCCACTCAGCACGAGGTGATGCGACGCGTCGTGCGGGCAGGTGCGGGGGCTGACCAGCTGGGCGCAGGACTGGCAGTAGAAGGTATGCTCGAACTTCAGGATGCGGATGCCCAGTTCCTCGGCGGTGAATTCGTTGAAGATTTCCTGCGCGGCGTAGGTGCCGTAGTAGCTGCCCACGCCCGCGTGATCGCGCCCCACGATGAAATGGGTGGCCCCGTAGTTGCGCCGCGACAGCGCGTGCGTGATCGCCTCGCGCGGCCCGGCGTAGCGCATGGCGGCGGGGTACACGCTCAGCAGGGTGCGGGGGGCGGGGTAGTAGCGCGAGAGCAGCACCTCGTAGGCCTCCACCCGCACGTCGGCCGGCACGTCGTCGCCCTTGGTGGTGCCCACCAGCGGGTGCAGCAGCAGGCCGTCCACCAGTTCCAGCGCGACTTTATGCAGGTACTCGTGCGCGCGGTGGATCGGGTTGCGGGTCTGGAACGCCACCGTGGTGCGCCAGCCGCGCGCCTCGATGGCGGCGCGAACCTCGGCGGGGGTGCGGTGGTGCTGGGGGAAGGTTCCACGCGGCACCTCAAACAGCGTGACCGGCCCGGCCAGATTGATCTCGCCCCCCGCGTACAGCGCCGCCACGCCGGGATGGGCCGCTTCCTCGGTGCGGTAGACCTCGCGGGCTTCCCACAGTTTGCGGGCCTCGAACTGCTCCTGAACGTCGATCAATCCCACCGCCGCGCCGTCACGGGTCAGCACGACGCGGCCCCGCAGCTCACGGGCCTCGGCGCGGCCCACCGGCAGGGTGATGGGCAGGCTCCAGGGCGTACCGTCGGCCAGGCGCAGGTGCTCGATCACGTTCAGATAGTCGGCCTCGACCAGAAAACCGGTCAGCGGCGAGTACGCGCCCGTCGCCAGCAGTTCCAGATCGGCGGCGCTGCGTTCGGACAGTTCCAGCCGGGGCAGCCCGCGCAGTTCAGCCTCGGGGACGCGGCTCACCTGATGGATCAGCGTGCCGCCCAGCGGCGTGGGAAGGCCAGTGACGGGATGGGGAAGGGTGGGCATGGGGGTCTCCTTCGGAGGTCTAAAAGTTAAGGGGTCTCACCGCAAAAGATGTGCATCGTGCTGATGTTTCGCGGTTGGGCGGCCCGTCAGAGCTGGCCTTCACCGGCCCATAGGCCGCATTCAGTCTTGCCCTGCCCGGCCCAGCGTCCGGCGCGGGCGTCCTCGCCGGGGCGCACGGCGCGGGTGCAGGGCCAGCAGCCCACCGACAGAAAGCCGTCGGCGTACAGCGGATTGACCGGCAAGTCGTGCGCGGCGGCGTAGGCTTCCAGCTCCTGGCGCGTCCACTCGGCCAGCGGGTTGATCTTGATTCTGGCTCCACCCTCTTCCACAAACGGAATCTCGGCGCGGGTGGCGGCCTGATCGCGGCTGCGGGCATTCAGCAGCGCGGAGGGATTTTTATGGCGCAGGTATTCCTGAAGCGGCGCCACCTTGCGGGCCGCGCAGCAGGCATCGGGGTCTGCCGCGTACAGTTCCGGCGGGGTGCGTCCGTCTTCCGGCGACGCCCCCGCGTTCAGCGTCACGAATTCCAGTTCGGCATACCGCGCCGCCAGCCGATCCCGCGTCTGCAGGGTTTCGGCGAAGTGGTAGCCGGTGTCCACGAACACCACCTGCCCCCGGTAGCCCGCCCGCACCGCCAGATCGATCAGCACGACGCCGTTCAGGTTGAAGGCGCTGGGCATCAGCACGTTGGGATGGGCGGCGATGGCCCATCGGATCAGGTCAAGGGTTTTGACCTCCCGCGCCTGCGGTGTGCAAGGGATGGAGAGAAGAGGCGGTTCGGTGGCGAACCTCTCCGCGCCCGCCGTCATCTTTCCCCCAGTGCCCGCAGCAACTCCCGCACCCCGTCCTCCACGCTGATCTGATCGGTTCGCAGGTGCAGGTCTGGCGTCTGGGGGGCCTCGTAGGGATCGCTGACCCCGGTGAAGTGCTGGATCTCTCCAGCGATGGCCTTGAGATACAGCCCTTTCACGTCGCGCGCCGTGACCACCGCCAACGGCGCGTCCACGAAGACTTCCAGCGTGTTCGGCAGGGCGGCCAGCACCTCGCGGCGGGTCTCGGCATAGGGGCTGATGGCGCTGACCAGCACGGTCACGCCGTGTTTGGCGAGCAGGCCCGCCACGAAGGCGATGCGCCGAACATTTGTGTCGCGATCCTGGCGCGAGAAGCCCAGGCCCCTGCAGAGATTCTCGCGCACGGCGTCGCCGTCCAGCAGCTCCACCGCCACGCCGCGCGCCATCAATTCGGTGTGCAGCGCGGCGGCCAGCGTGCTCTTGCCCGCCCCGCTGAGGCCGGTGAACCACACCACGCGTCCCGTCTTCACCCCTTCGGCGGAGGGCTGGCGCTCCAGCGTGGCGGTCATGCGCCCACCAGCTCGCGCTCTTCCAATCCGGCGTCTTGTGCGGCCAGCACGGTGTCGGGCAGGAAGCGCTCGTTGCCCATGCGATCCGCGTATTCCACGAAGCTTTCGCCCTCGGTCTTGTGCGCCTTGAAATCGCTCAGCACCCTATCGGTGTATTCGGTCAGGCGGGTGGCCGGGACGATGCCCTTGAGCTTGCTGCCCGTCCGCTGCGCCTGCCCGATGCTGCCGGCCAGATGCACGTTGTAGACCTCTTCTTCGCCGCCCTCTTTCAGTTGGCGCAGCGCCCCCATAAAGCCCAGATCGGCCACCTGATAGCGGGTGCAGGCGTTGCTGCAGCCGGTCAGGTTGATCACGAACGGCACGTCCAGATCGCTGTGCAAGGGTTCGAGGGTGTCGATCATGTCCGCCACGCGCGCCTTGGTCTCGGTCTGGGCCAGGCGGCAGAACTGCGTGCCGGTGCAGGCGATGGTGGTGCCGCGCAGGGTGGCCCTGGGGGCGAGGTCCAGCGTCTGCAGCTCGGCCACCAGCGCGTCCACATCCTCGGTTCGCACATGCGGGATCATCATGTTCTGGAAGGCGGTGGTGCGCACCACGCTCTTGCCGTAGCGCTCGCTCAGATCGGCCAGCGCCCGCGCTTTGGCCGGATCGATGCGTCCGACGGTGGTGGTCAGCACCACGTAGTTCAGACCGTCGTGCTGCGGGTTGACACCCAGCACGTCGCTGCCGCCAAAGCGGGCCACCGGGGCCGGGGGGCCGTCGCGCAGTGGGCGGCCCAGATACTCGGTCTCCACAATGGCGCGGAACTGTTCCACGCCCAGGTCTTTAATCAGGTACTTCAGGCGGGCTTTCTTGCGGTTGACGCGGTACCCATGATCGCGGTAAGCCCCGGCAATCGCGCGGCCCACCTCCACCACCTCGTCCGGGCGGATGAAGACGCCCAGCCGCCGTGCCAGGTGTGCCACCGCGCCCAGGCCGCCGCCCACCCACACGTCGAAGCCCACCTCGCCGCCCACCCGGTGCGCCAGGAAGCCGATGTCGTTGACCAGATGGATGCCCTCCAGCTCGGGCGTGCCGGTCAGGCTGATCTTGAATTTGCGCGGCAGATCCTGAAAATCGTTGTTGCCGCTCAGGGTGCCTTCCATGGCGCGGGCCAGCGGGCGCACGTCGATCACCTCACGGGCGTCCAGCCCGGCCAGCGGCGAGGCGATCACGGCGCGCACGGTGTCGCCGCAGGCCCCGCGCGTGTGCAGGCCCACGGTGTCCAGCCGCTCCAGAATCGCCGGAATATCCCCGATCCGCAGCCAGTGGAACTGGAACGCCTGCCGGTCGGTCACGTCCAGCAGCCCGCGTCCGTAGTCCTCGGCGATGCCTGCCACCACGCGCAGGGCAGCGCTGCTCAGCTCGGCGGTGGGCACCTTGACGCGCATCATCAGGAAGCCGTCCTCCTGTGGGCGCTGCGGGTAGACCCCGGCCCACTTCAGCAGATCGACCTTCTCCGGGTCAATCGCTCCGGCGGCGGCGTACTGCGGAATCAGGTCGAAGATCTGGAACGGCGGCAGCTCTTTTTTCAGGGTTTCGATGTTGGACATGGGGAAAACCTCGGCGGTGGGGAAGAGGATGAAGCGCAACGACGAGAGATGCGGACTTCAGGTGTGAAATCCGGGCTGAGACCAACTGGGGAATTGAAGGGTTCTAGCGGCTCAGGACGGCGTAGCGCAGGCGGCGGTACTGGAAGTACAGCAGGCAGCCCACACAGATCTTCTGGCTCAGGTTCAGACCTGCCAGGGCGATCACGGCCAGTCCCAGCCCCAGGCCCAGCAGCGGCAGCCCCGCCAGTCCGCTCAGACCAGAGGCCAGCAGGAACACGCCGCCCACACCCTGCGCGAAGTGGTGGGCGCGGGGGTCTTCAGCGACGACTTCGGGCCTCAGCCCCAGCCGCCGCCCAGACATTCGGTACGCGGCCCGCAGCGGCGAGAGCTCAGGCCGAATGGCCCCCAGCAGCATGGCGGCGCCCAGGATCAGCGTCAGCGCGCTCAGGCCGGACATCAGCGCCAGCACGGTCACGCCGATCACGGCGTACTGGTTGAATTTCAGGGCGCTCAGGTCTGTAGATGCCGAGGGAACGGATGCGGTGGCAATCATCGACCAGAAAGGTAATCTTTTATTGATGATAAAACAAGTCAACTATTGCCGGGTGAACTAGACGGGGCGAAGGCAGGCGCCCGTCGGGTCGCGGGCCTGACCACGAAGGCGGGCGCTTTCAGGCTCAGCAGGCCACCCTGTGGCAGGCCCTTTCAGATCAGGGCCATCAGCGCGTCTGGTTGCGCTGTATCCGGTCGGTCCACTGTCCGTTCCAGGCTCTCGCCGCCGAGCGTGCGGTTCGTCGGCAATTCGTGCAGTCGGTTGGCGTGGTGGAGCGGTTGTCCAGGATTGCCGCTTTCAGTCAAGCCGTCTGCCTCTCCCTGCGGCGCGGGTGTTCTTTTGATGGTGACGGTGCCGCTCGTCTGGACCTGTGGCGTCTGGACCTGCGGGGGCCTGCGGGCATTACACTCGGTCCCGTGAAGACGCACACCGTACAGGTCGGGGACGTGACCCGTGAACTGCCCATCGTGGAGGTCGCCCCGGGCGTCAACGTGGCGCTGTTCAACATGCTGGGCGACACCGAGGTCACCGAGGCGGCGGGCAAGGCCCTGGCCCGGCTGATGCCGGAGGACATCGACGTGCTGGTCACGCCGGAGGTCAAGGCGCTCTCGCTGGCGCACGTCATCAGCCGCGAGACCGGCAAGCCGTACATCGTGATTCGCAAGACGCAAAAACCCTACATGGTGGACCCGGTGGCGCGCGAGGTGGTCAGCATCACCACTGGCATTCCGCAACTGCTGGTGCTGGACGGCTTCGACGTGCCCAAAGTCAGGGGCCGCAAGGTGGCCATCGTGGACGACGTGGTGTCCAGCGGCGGCACCCTGCACTCGCTGCGCCAGATCATCGACGAGGTGGGCGGCGAGGTGGCCGCCGTGCTGGCGGTGTTCACCGAGGGCGAGGAGCGCGACGAGGTCACGGCGCTGGACCATCTGCCTCTGTTTCCCTCGTCCTGACCGCTGGCCCGGCGCTGGGGCCTGCGCGGACGCCCCGGCGGGCTAAGCTGGGGGCATGACCCAGGCCAACCCGGAAGTGACCGTGAAGATCGGCGGCGTGACCCGCACCCTGCCCAGCGCGCGTGCTGGCAGCATGGGCCGCGTGCCGCTGGTGGAGTTCATCGGCGACAGCGAATTCACCCGCGCGGTGGCCCGCGAGATGCTGGTGATGATCCCCGAAGGCACCGAGGTGTTGCTGACGGTGGTGACCAACGCCCTGCCGCTGGCCCACGAGTTGAGCCACGTGAGCGGCCTGCCCTACGAGTGCGTGCGCAAGAAGCGCCGCCCGTACATGCAAGACCCGATCATTCAGGACGCCCCCAGCATGACCCTGGGCGTGGCCGAGACCTTCTGGCTGGACAGTCCGCACGCCGCCCGCCTGAAGGGCAAGCAGGTGGCCATCGTGCAGGACGTGATTTCCAGCGGCGGCACCGCCCAGACCCTGGCCCGGATCGTCGAACGCTCGGGCGGCACCGTCAGCGGGTATCTGGCCGCCTTCCGGCAGGGCGAGAGCGCCCTGAGCCTGCCCTTCAAGTATCTGGAAAAGCTGCCCGCCCACATCTGAGCGTCTGCCTGTGCCCGACTTTCGGCTGACGCCCCGCTGACCCGTCGCCCCTAGCCTGGGCGGCAGATGGTGGAGTGGATTCAAACCCTGATGGACAGCCTGGGCTACCCCGGTATCGTGCTGCTGATGGTGCTGGAAAACGTGTTTCCGCCGCTGCCCAGCGAGCTGATCCTGCCCTCGGCGGGCTTCGCGGCCTCGCGCGGCGAGCTGAGTCTGGTGGGCGTGGTGCTGGCCGGAACGCTGGGCAGCGTCGTGGGCACCCTGCCGCTGTATTTCATCGGGCGGGTGTTCAGCGAGGAGCGGCTGGTGGCCTGGGCCGACCGGCATGGCCGGTGGCTGGCCCTGAGCGGCGACGACATCCACAGGGCCGACGACTGGTTTGACCGCCACGGCCCGAAGGCGGTGCTGTTCGGGCGCATGGTGCCGGGCGTCCGCAGCCTGCTCAGCCTGCCGGCGGGCATGAGCGAGATGCCGCTGCCCACCTTCGTGCTGTACAGCGCGATTGGCTCGGCGCTGTGGGCCAGCGTGCTGGCGGGTGCCGGGTACCTGCTGGGCGACCATTACGAGCGGGTGGGCGAGTACATCGGCCCCGCCTCCACCGTGATCGTGGGCGGCCTGCTGGTGGCCGCCGCCGTGTGGGTCATCCGGCGCAGGCGGCAGGCCGGGAAGCGGGCGGACGGGAGCCAGACTCAGGGCTGAGCGTCCGCGTGATCGCGGCACAGGAACGTGCCCAGCAGATACGGGTCACCGTCCTCCCGCCTGAGGTACGGCGTGAGCAGGGCCATCAGACTACGCTGCAGCGTGCGGGCCTCTTCCGGCGTGGCGCGGATCAGGTTCCAGCCGGACAGCAGCAGCGGCGCGCCCTCCTCCAGGGGATCCCAGAGGTGGCCGTCTGGCGTGGCGATCTCGTAGTACGTCTCGCCGGACGGCAGCAGGCCGGTCAGGGTGCCCCACTCCGGGGAAAAGTCATGCCGCACCGAGGCCGCCAGGTTGCGCTCGAAGCGCTGGAGATGGGCCAGACGGTTGCGCTCGCCGATCTGCTCCAGCCCGAGGACATGAAAGGGCACGAAAAAGGCGGCGGGGGCGCGGTAGTACCGGACGGCCCGCCCGGCCCGCTGCTCCTGGCGGGTCTCCTGAATCAGGCCCAGCGCCCGAAAACGGGTCACGAGTTTGTAGGTGGCCGTGACCCCCAGATCGAGCATGCGGGCCGCCCCCGACACGCAGGCCTCGCGGCCCATGAACGGGGCGAGGCGGCGCAGTTCGTCGCGGCTGGTGATCACCTCGGCCTGCCGCCGATTCGTGACCACCGTGAAGGGGGCGTGGCTGCTTCCCGCGGGGGCTTTCATGGGAAGCAGCCTACCTTCTAGCCTGGGGGCATGAAACGCCTTCTGATGCTCGCCGCCCTCACGCTGGGTTCCCTGGGACTGGCCGGAGGTACTGAGCCCGGCCCGCTCACCCAGGCCCTGACCCTCGATTTTGGCGGGCAGCCCACCCGCGCCGAGTTGTTGCGGCCCGCCGGAACCACGCCCGCGCCGCTGGTGCTGCTTGTTCAGGGCACCGGCCCCGAAGACCTGAACGGCAGTTTTCAGTCTTACGGCGGGCTGGTGCAGGGCTCGCTGGGCACGCTGGCGCAGACGCTGGCCCGTCAGGGCTTCGCGGTGATGCGCTTCGACAAGCGTTACGCGGCGGCCACCTTTGACCCGAAGACCGCGCAGGTTGCACAGGAAAGCTATGCGAAGTTGACCCTGCAAGACCTGCTGGCCGACGCGAAGACGGCCCTGGAGACGGCGAAAAAGCAGCCAGGCATCGACGCGGAACAGGTCTTGATCTACGGCTGGAGCGAGGGCAGCGTGGTGGCGGCGGCGCTGGCGCAGGCGGCGGGCGCCCAGGGCTTGATCGTGCAGGGGCCGGTGGTCCGGCCCTTCGCCGACGCCTTCGCGCACCAGTTCGAGCGGGTGGGCCTGAAGTACTTGGAGCCCTACGCCCCAGACGGCCAGATCGATCTTAAAGGGGTGGTGGCCTCGCTCTACGGCCCCGGCTCAGCGTTGGCGAGAACGCAGGGGCAGTTCCTGCTGGCCCCCGACAGCACGCCGCAGGTGCCCAGGCTCAGCACCGTGCTGGACACCAACGGGGACGGCCAGATTGACCTGCGCGGCGAAGCGTTGCCGATGGTGCAGGCCTTCTTCACCCAGAGCGTCGCGCAGTCGCCGCTGTACGCCCCCGCCACCACACTGCCCACGCTGGGCGAACTGGCCCCGAAGCTCAAGATGCCAGTCCTGATCTTGCAGGGCGAGAACGACGGCAACATCGATCCTGCCGATGCCCGAGAGCTGGATGCGGCGCTGGCCGCTGCGGGCAACACCGAGCACACCCTCAAGCTGTACCCCGGCCTGGGCCACAGCCTCGGCCCGGCGGCGGACATAACAAAGGACGAGTTTGCCCCGATGGCGGGCGGCCCCATGAACGACATGGCGGCGTGGCTGCGGGCGCACACGCGCTGAGAGGCCGCTTCAGCTCGCCGCTGTCAGCGCCACGTCCTCGCGCCATAGGCACAGGGCCGCCACCGCGAGGATCACGGCCAGCGGCAGCGGCACCTCGCCCAGTTCCATCCGGAAGTCGGTGCCGCTGCTGTACCCGCCAAAGCGTCCGCGCACCTCGCCCGCGTAGTGGCGCAGGTGGACATCCAGACCGTCAGTAAACCGCCCGTAGCGGCCTGCCGCGCCGTCCGGTGTGAAGTCCAGGCGTGCGTCTATGCCGTCCACGCCGCCCAGATGCAGGTGCAGCTCTCCGGCCAGCACGTCGGCCCGCAGGTCAAAACCGCGCGTGAAGCCGCCCACCCGGCCCGCCAGCCCGTCCGCCGTCAGCCCCACCACGACGTCCTGTCCCGCCGTGAAGCTGCCGACGCGCCCGCTCAGGCGCTGGCCGTCCCAGGTGCCCTGAAGATTCAGGCCCTCGCTCAGGGTGCCCAGGCGTCCGCGTAATGCTGTCTGTAGGGCTGTCTCCGGCATGACCGTCATGGCACCAGCTTAGGCGCACGGACCTTTCAAGGGCCTGACGGAACCCAATAGCAAGCGGCGGCCTCCCTCATGTAAAAGGAAAGGCCGCCGCGCCGCAACGGTTTACAGCTCCAGCAGCATGCGGGCCGGGTCTTCAAGCAGGTTCTTGATCATCACCAGGAACAGCACGGCTTCCTTGCCGTCGATGATGCGGTGGTCATACGACAGGGCCAGGTACATCATCGGCGCAATGACCACCTGCCCGTTCTGCGCGATGGGCCGCTCGATGATGTTGTGCATGCCCAGAATGGCGCTCTGCGGGGCATTGATGATCGGGGTGCTCATCATGCTGCCAAAAGTCCCGCCGTTGGTGATCGAGAAGGTGCCGCCGCTCATGTCCTCCATGGTCAGCTTGCCGCTGCGGGCCTTGCCGGCGTAGGCCGCGATCTCCTTTTCAATCGTCGCCAGGCCCATGCTGTCGGTGTCGCGCAGGATCGGCACCACCAGACCCCGGTCACTGGCGACCGCGATCCCGATGTCGTAGAAGCCGTGGTACACGATGTCCTTGCCGTCGATGCTGGCGTTGACCAGCGGGAAGGCCTTGAGGGCCTCGGTGGCGGCGCGCACGAACAGGCTCATGAAGCCCAGCTTGACGCCGTGCTTGGCGACAAACTGATCCTGGTACTTCTTGCGCAGATCCATGCTGGGCTGCATGTTGACCTCATTGAAGGTGGTCAGCAGCGCCGCCGTGTTCTGCACGTCCTTGAGGCGCTCGGCGATGCGGGCGCGGATGCGGGTCATGGGCACGCGCTGCTCGGTGCGCGGGCCGCTGGGAATGGTGGCAGAAGGTGCGGGCTGGGCAGGCTTGGCGCTGGGTGTGCTGGCCGGAGCCGCCGCTTTCTGCGGTCCCTGGTCCGTGCCGCCCCCCTGCGCCGCCACCACCGCGTCCTGCTTGGTGATGTTGCCGCGCGGGCCGGTGGCCGGAATCTGAGTGGAATCCAGATTGTTCTCGGCCACCACCTTGCGGACGGCGGGGGAGAGGTCTTCACGGCGCTCTGCGGCAGGCTGATTGCCGGTGCTGTCCGGCTGGACGGCGGTGCCGCCCGCGCTCTTCTCGTCGGGGATGGGGCCGCTGGTTTCCTCTTCAGTGGCCTTCGCGGCCGGGGCTGCGGCAGGCGCGCTGCCCGCGTCGCCCATCACGCCCAGCACTTCCTCGCTGAGCACCGTGTCGCCCTCGTTCTTGGCAACGCTTTGCAGCACGCCGTCGGCCTGCGCCGTGACCTCCAGCACCACCTTGTCGGTCTCGATCTCGGCCAGCACGTCACCGCGCTTGACGGCCTCGCCGGGTTGCTTGTGCCAGGTGAGCAGCGTGCCCTCGCTGACCGATTCGGAAAAAACTGGAACTTTAATGTCCGCCATAGTGTCTGTAGTTATACCGCGTCTGTGCTGTTTGCCGCCCGGCGGCTGTGACTGATGTGGGAACGGTGGGGTGTTCAGGTTGTGGTTCTCTTCGGAGGCTTCGGTTTTCCGGCGCTGTTGAGGGCCACCGCCTGCCCAATCAGGGTTCTGAAGGCCGACTCGTCTACCTCCTGACCCTCATGAATGTCGATGGCACGGCGGGTGTTGCCCTCCAAGCTGGCATTGAAGAGCTGGGCCGGATCGTCCAGAGATGCGCCCTTCGCAAAGGTCAGCTTGACAGCCCCTTTGTACGTTTCGCCCGTGCAGAGGATGCCGTCGTGCTCCCAGACCGGCGTGCCGCCCCACTTCCACGTCTCGGTCACGTCCGGGTCTGCTTCCAGGATCAGCCGCCGCATCCGCCCCAGGGTTTCGCCGCGCCAGTCGCCCAGGGCGGCGATTTTATCGGAGATTAGGTCAGAGGCCGACTGTTCTGCTGCCTGCGCTGCGTCCGGGTTCTGCATGATGTCTCCTGGAACGTGGGAGGAGCGGCGAGCCGTCCCGCTGTCCTGACTGTCGTGGCCTGTTTTGCACCCCATTCTAGGCCCAGCCCCCATACTGTGGGGCATGCTGCGAATAGAAGCCGCCGAGATCATGGTTGTCCGCCTGCCACTGAAATTCCGCTTCGAGACCAGCTTTGGTGTCCAGACCGCCCGCACGGTGCCGCTGCTGGTGCTGCACGGCGACGGTGTGCAGGGCCTGTCGGAAGGCACCATGGAAGTCGCCCCGATGTACCGCGAGGAGACGCTGGCCGGGGCGTTGGATCTGCTGCGGAATGTGTTCCTGCCGCGCATCCTGGGCAAGACCTTTGCCAACCCGGAGGAGTTGAACGACGCGCTGGGCGCGTTCCGGGGCAACAGGATGGCCCGCGCGATGGTGGAAATGGCCGCGTGGGACTTGTGGGCGCGCATGCTGAACGTGCCGCTGGGTACCCTGCTGGGCGGGCGCAAGACCCAGGTGGAGGTGGGCGTCAGCCTGGGCATTCAGGCCGATGAGGCCGCCACGGTGGACGCCGTGCGCCGCCACGTCGAGCAGGGTTACCGCCGCATCAAGCTCAAGATCAAGCCGGGCTGGGACGTCCAGCCGGTGCGCGCCACCCGCGAGGCGTTTCCCGATATCCGCCTGACGGTGGACGCCAACAGCGCCTACACGCTGGCCGACTCGGTGCGCCTGCGGGCGCTGGACGAGTACAAGATGACCTACATCGAGCAGCCGCTGGCCTGGGACGATCTGGTGGATCATGCCACGCTGCAAACCCGCCTCCAGACCCCGCTGTGCCTGGACGAGAGCATCGCCAGCGCGGCAGACGCCCGCAAAGCATTGGCGATTGGCGCGGGCGGCGTGATCAACCTCAAGGTGGCCCGCGTGGGCGGTCTGGCCGAGGCCCGGCGCGTGCACGACGTGGCGCAGGCGTTCGGCGCCCCGGTGTGGTGCGGCGGCATGCTGGAAGGGGGCGTGGGCCGCGCGCACAACATCCACCTGTCCACCCTGCCGAACTTCACGCTGCCCGGTGATACATCAAGCGCCAGCCGCTACTGGGAAACGGACATCATCAACGAGCCGCTGGAAGCCGTGGACGGCCTGATGCCGGTTCCCGAAGGCCCGGGCATCGGCGTGACCCTCAACCGCGACTTTATCGAGAGCGTGGCCGAGCTGACGGAGGAACACCGCCCTTGAGCGCGGTTCCCGCCTCGCTGCCGCTGCGGCCCTACGTGATCCGCGACGTGACCGATCCGTGGGCCATGCGTGGGCTGGAAGGGGTGCAGGTGGATGCCTGGGGCTACCCCGACCGCGAGGTGCTGCCCAGCAGCATGTTCCGCATCAGCTCGGTGTGCGGCGGCGTGGTGCTGGGCGCGTACGCGGCCCCCTCGCCTGGCGTGCCGGACGACGCGCGGCCCCCTCCTTTCGGGCTGGCCTACGGCTTTCCGGCGCTGCGGAACGGGCAGCTGTGGCACCACTCGCACCTGCTGGCGGTTCACCCGGACTGGCGCGGCAGCGGGCTGGCGGTGGCCCTCAAACACGCGCAGCGGGAGCGGGTGCTGGCGCAGGGTCTCACGCGCATGACCTGGACTTTCGATCCGCTGATCGCCCGCAACGCCCGCCTGAACCTGGGCAAGCTGGGCGCGCGGGCCGTGTCCTACCACGCCGACTGGTACGCGCTGGGCGACGATCCGGCCACTGCCTTTCCCGCCGACCGCCTGATGATCGAGTGGGATCTGACCCGTCCCAGCGAGGCCCACCCGCCCCCTGCCCCCGACGGCGAGGTGGCCCTGAGCGCCGTGCCGGAGGGCGAGGAGCCGGACGCGCCGAGGCTGAAGCTGGACAGCCCGCAGGTGCTGGCCGAAGTGCCGCGCAAGGCCGAGCTGATGAACGAGCCGCTGCGCCTGCTGTGGCGGCTGGCGCTGCGCGCGGTGCTGGGCGAATACCTGGGGCGCGGCTACGTCGTCACGGATCTGGCTGCCGACGGCGAGCGGGTGTACTACGTGCTGACCCGGACATGAGGTCAATCCTCCACCCCAGTTGACACCTGTCGTCTCAGGCTGTGTTATGTTATTTACGTAAGGAGGTTTGGATGTTACACATTGAATTCGTCACCGATCTGGGCGCGACCGTCACCGTGGACGTGGAGAGCGCCGACAAGCTGCTGGACGTGCAGCGTCAATACGGTCGGCTGGGCTGGACCAGCGGGACCGTGCCGAGTGGCGGCTACCAGTTCCCGCTGGAGAATGAACCAGATTTCGACTGGTCTTTAATCGGGGCCAGAAAGTGGACGAACCCCGAGGGTGAGGAAATGGTCATCCACAAGGGACTGGCCTACCGTCGCCGCGAGCTGGAGGCCGTGGACAGCCGCAAGATGAAGCTGCCCGCCGCCGTCAAGTACAGCCGGGGCGCACGCGGCACCGATCCCGAACACGTCCGCGAGAAGGCCGACGGCGAGTTCGAGTACGTGACGCTGGCCATTTTCCGGGGCGGCAAGCGGCAGGACCGTTATGCCATTCCGGGCGGACGCCCTTCCCAGCAGGCCGCCCGCCCTGCCGCAGCTCGGCCTCAGCCGGTGGCCGCTCGCCCCGCCCCCGTGGCGGTGCAGGAGGAAGAGACACCATTCTGAACTGAGTCGGCACCCTATTGAGCGCCCTGATCACGAACTCCTGCTGAGAGGAGGCGTGACCAGGGCGCTCAACCTTGCCGGCATTCCAGGCAGACGGCCTTCTGGTTGTGCGGTCCTACGCCACTTCCCCTTCCCGCTCCAGCCGGGCGAAGATCATGCGGCCCACGTTGGTCTGCACGTTGTTGACCACCTGCACGCGGGCCTGCTTGCCGCGCAGTTTCAGGCCGTCTTCCACCACGACCATCGTGCCGTCTTCCAAGTAGCCGACGCCCTGGCCGGACTGCTGCCCGCCCTTGGTGATGGTCACGGCCAGCAGGTCGCCGGCCTGCACCTGCGGCTTGAGGGCCACCGCCGCCTCGTTGATGCTCAGGACCGTGACGTCGTGCAGCTTGGCGATCTTGCCCAGGTTGCCGTCGTTGGTCACGATCTGGCCGCCGGTCTCGCGGGCCAGCCGGATCAGCTTGTCGTCCACCGTCTTCAGCGCCGCGTCGTCCCAGTCCTCGATGCGGATGGGCCGCAGTTCACGCAACTCTTCGAGCAGGCCCAGGCCGCGTTTGCCCCGGACGCGCTTCTGGGCGTCGCCGCTGTCCGACAGCAGTTGCAGCTCGCGCAGGATGAAGCCCGGCACCACCAGTTCGCCTTCCAGAAATCCGGCGCGCACCAGTTCCAGGATGCGCCCGTCGATGATCACGTTGCTGTCCAGCAGCTTGCTGCCGTTGCGGCGGCGCACCTGCGGAAAGGCCAGCATCCCGAAGGCCTCGGCGTGGCCCGCCGCGAAATTCACGAAGAACACCGCCAGGATCACCGTCACCAGCAGGCTCCAGAACCAGTTGTAAAAGGGCAGGCTCTGCAGCAGGCTGCTCAGCAGCACGCTTAGCAGCAGGGCCACGATCAGGCCGAAGGTGGCCGCCGCCACCGTGCGCGGCGACAGGCCGGCGTACCAGCGCGAGAAGCGGGTCACGCTGCCGGTCAGCAGACGCTCGGCGCGCGGCGCGAGCAGCAGCGCGATCAGACTGCCGGCCAGCATCAGGCTCAGGGTATTGACCCGGCTCAGGTCTGTGGGCTGCGCCGAGGCCAGCGCCTCCCCGGCCAGCCAGCCCAGCAGCAACCCCACCAACATGACGAACAGACGAACAGCCAGCACGCCCCATAGTGTAGCGGTTGCTGGACTGTGAAACGGGAAAAGAACGGGATTGCAGGGGGGGATGGGTCCGGCAGACACAACCCGGCCCGGCTGCCCTCAGTCGGCGCCCTGTGCCGTCACCTTCGGGCCGTCCTCCACCCGCCGCAGCGCCGGATTGAACAGTTGCGCCGCCGCCACCCCGGCCAGCAGCAGGCCGGCGGCGACGGCCACGCTCCCGCCCGCGTATCGCGCGGCCAGCAGCCCGGCCAGCGCGGTGCTCAGGGGCGAGGTGAACTGCGCGATCAGCCGCCGCACGCTGAACACCCGGCCCTGCATGGCGGGCGGCACCTGCGACTGCCAGATGCTCTGAGAGTGCGCGTTCATGGCCGGCGTGGTCAGGCCCAGGATCAGCAGCGCGGCGCAGGCCCCCAGCACCGTGGCGCTGAACCCGAAGGCGGCCAGCGCCAGCCCGGACACGATCATCGGCACCAGCACGCCCAGCACCCGCTGGTGTTTCAGGCCGCCCCACACGCTGATGAACACGCCGCCCAGCACGCCGCCGACGCTCTGGGTCACCGTCAGCGTGGCCAGTGCCGCCGTCAGTGAACTGCCCCGCGCCTGCCAGTCGGCGGCCAGCCCGAACTTGGCGATCAGCGGCTCCAGCACGCCCAGGCCGCTGCCGCACAGGTTGGCGACGGCGAAGGTCAGCAGCAGCGCCAGCAGGGGCCGCCGGCTGCCGATGAATTTCCAGCCGAAGGCCATATCTTCCCTGAACGAGCGCGGCTGACTGCGGTCCGTGACCTCTTGCGGCGACGGCACCGACAGGCGCGACAGCACCGCGGCCGCCAGCACGAAGCTCAGGCCGTCCACCGCGTAGGCGAACGGCACGCCATTTTGCAGGCCCGAGAGCCAGACGGGCAGGGCGTCAGACTTGCGCAGCAGGGCCGGTACGCCGATCAGCAGGGCGGCCAGCGCCGGTCCCACCAGCCCGGCCAGGCTCCAGATGGTCTGCATCATGCCGTTGGCGCGGGGCAGGCGCTCACGCGGCACCAGCGTGGTGTAGCTGGCGTCGAAGGCCGAACCGTGGAAGGTGGACACCAGGCCCATCAGGCCGGCGGTCAACACCAGCGCCCACAGCGGCGCGGCGGGCAGCAGCAGCAGGCCCAGCACGCTGAAGGTCAGCGCCGCGCCCAGCAGGTCCGCGCCCAGCATGATCCGGCGGCGGTCATGGCGGTCTGTCCAGGTGCCGGCCAGCGGCGCGCTGAGGGTGGCGGCCAGCCCCCAGGCCAGCGCCGTGGCCGACAGCGCCAGCGCCAGTTGCGGCTTTTGCTCGGCCAGCGGAAAACGCGTGACCGTCAGGTAGATGTTGAAGGCAAAGCCCGCCACCGCCGAGCCCAGCACGCTCAGGGCCTGCGAACTCCACAGCCACACGAAGGTGCGCCAGCCGTCCGGAGCGGGTGGGGCAGGGTGGGTGGAAGACGTCATCGAATCTCAATTTACGGCGCTGCGGGGCCGGGGAAAATACGCCATCTGGCGGGGTGGGCACCGTTTTGCGGGCTTTCGCTACAGGAGGGGTCCGGGGCCAGGGCAGCGCCGGCTGCATCCCGCATCCAGGGACGCCGACCCCCGTTCCAGGATTACACTCCGGGGCGTGATGTCCCAGTGACGGTGGCCGCCCCCTCCCACGCCGCGAATGGAAACCAGCCTCTGGGCACGCGCGGACTGCTGCTGGCCCTGATGATCACGCTGATCTGGGGCCTGAACTTCGTGGTGATCAAGTGGTCCGTGGAGGGCGCCCCGCCGCTGCTGGTGGCCGCCCTGCGCTTCGCGGTGGCGGCGGTTCCGGCGGTGTTTTTTGTCAGGAGGCCGGCCGTGCCTGCCCGCATCCTGTGGGGCTACGGGCTGGCGGTGGGCGTGGTGCAGTTCGGGCTGCTGTACCTGGCGATTGCGCTGGGCCTGAACGCTGGCCTGGCCTCGCTGTTGATGCAGATTCAGGCGTTCTTCACGGCGCTGCTGGCCGCCGCCTTTCTGCGCGAGCGCATTCAGCCGTGGCAGGTGGCGGGCATCGCGCTGGCCTTCGCGGGCATGGCGACCATCGGGCTGCTGTCGGGCGGGCAGGTCAGCGTGCTGGGCCTGGGCCTGACGCTGGTGGCGGCGCTGGGTTGGGCGGTCAGCAACCTGCTGGTGCGGGCGGCCGGCGGCGCCAATGTCTTCTCGCTGGTGGTCTGGAGCAGCCTGATCGCGCCCGTCCCGCTGACGCTGCTGTCGGGTGTGGTGAGCGGCTGGGACGCGGTGGCGCACACGCTGCTGCACGGCGGCTGGGAGCTGTGGGCCGCCGTGCTGTACATGGGGCTGGGGAACACGGTGCTGGGCTTCGGCGTGTGGTCCCTGCTGATCCAGCGCCACGGGGCCGGGCGCGTCGCGCCGCTCTCCCTGCTGGTGCCGGTCTTTGGTCTGGTCTCCAGCGCCCTTCTGTACCACGAGGTCTTTCCGCCGGGCAAGGTGGCGGGCGCGGCGCTGATCGCCGTAGGGCTGCTGCTGCACGTCTTCGGACGGCGCGTCTGGCCCACGTCTAGCCGCGCGGCGCGGCCCGCCGGGCCACATCCTTGAGGGCCAGGGTCAGCGCGATGAGCAGCAGGACCGGCCACACCAGCTGTTCTGGGGTGTCCAGCCAGGTCCAGCGAAAGAAGCTGATCAGTTGCCCCAGGTCGGCGTTCAGCGGCAGCGCCAGAAGGTCTGGCGTGCGGTCATAGCTGTCGGTAAAGCCCACGCTCAGCACGGGTTGATCGTGGAACCCCAGCGCGCCCAGTTCCATCAGCCACACGAACACGCTGCTCAGGACGGTGGCGAGGACGGCGGGCAGGCCAGGGCGCAGGTGCGGCCACAGGTGCCGGATCAGCAGGTGACGCGGCGCGGCGCCCAGCGCCAGCGCCCCCTCCACGAACGGTTCGCGCAGCACCGCCGCGCCGCGCACGGCCACCAGCCGGGCCGTCAGCAGGCACACGCCCAGCGCCAGCACAGGCCGGAAGGCGTCCCGGCCCAGCAGCAGCACCAGGGCCAGCAGCACCATCACCTCGCCGGGCAGCGTGAGGCGGGGGCGCCACGCCAGCCACAGGCCCAGGGCCAGCCCCGGCAGCACACCCAGCGCCAGCACGCTCAGCGAGACCAGCAGCGAGCGCGCCAGCCCGCGCCGCAGCAGGCACACGGCGTCGCGGCCTGCCCGGTCGGTGCCCAGCGGGGCCAGCGGATGGCCCACCCGCAGCGGCGGTATCAGCAGTTCCGGCGCGGCGCCTGCCTGGACGCTCGGCCCCTGAATGACCGGGCGCAGCGGGCATTCGGTGCGTGGGGCCAGCAGCGCCAGCAGCAGCAGAGGCAGCAGCAGCCACCTCATGCGTCCGCCTCGGCCCCGGACGCTCCGGCGCGCGGGCGCGGATCGAGGCGGGCGGCCAACGCGCGTCCGATTCCCGCAAACAGCAGCGCCAGTCCCAGCAGGGCCGCCAGCGACGCCGAGAGGGACTGCGCCCCGAAGGGCTGACCGTCCGCGCCCGCGAACGTGCCCTGCAGGGCCACGTAGACCTCGTTGCCCACGCCGGGAAACTGCAGCAGCCCCTCGATCACCGACAGCGAGAGGGCCAGCCCCAGCGCGTCTCCGGCCAGCCCCGCCGCCCGTTCGGGCAGGGCCACACGGGCGGCCCGTCGCTGCACGGCGCGCTCCGGCAGTCCCATCGCGCGGGCCACGCGGCTGTGATCGGCGCTCAGGGCCTCTCCGGTGGCGTGTTGCGTGGCCAGTGCGGCGCGGGCGGCGGTGGGCAGGGCCAGCGCGGTCACGATCAGCGCCAGCATCAGCGGGGACCACGCGGTCAGCGGAAAGTCCCAGCCCCGCGGCACGGTCACGGCCAGACCCGCCCCCACGCCGGCCACCAGCAGCAGAAAGGACGGCAGCCCCTCCAGCACCCACAGCGCGGGCCGCGCCACCCGGCCCAGCAGCGCGGCCAGGACCCAGGCCAGTGCCAGTCCGCCCAGCAGGTACGTGCCGCTCAGCAGGGCCAGCGGCAGCGTCTGGACCAGCACGTCTGGCCTGAGAATGCCCAGCAGTTGGGCCGGATACGCCGCCAACCGCGCAGGCAGGGGAATCTGCCGCTGCAGCCCCACCAGCAGGGCGGCGTGGAGCAGCAGGAACGACGCCAGCAGGCCCAGCGGGCGGTGGCTCAACACGGTTGCCCTTCTGACCCGGCCATCAGCACGGCCTTCAGTATGAACGGCTCCGCTACCCTGGTTCCATGCCCCCCCGTCCCTCCGGCCTCTATGACTGCCACCTGCACACCCCGCTGTGCGGCCACGCCACGGGCGCGCCGCGCGAGTACGCCCAGGCCGCCCTGGACGCGGGTCTGGCGGGGCTGTGCTTCACCGATCACGCCCCGATGCCCGCGTGGTACGACGCGCCGTGGCGGATGCGTCTGGACCAGCTTCAGGAGTACGTGGACGGGGTCCGTGCCGTGCAGGCCGAATTCGCCGGGCGTCTGGACGTCAGGCTGGGGCTGGAGGCCGATTTTCACCCCGGCACCGAGCGCTTTGTCGAAGGGCTGCTGACCGCCCATGACTGGGACTACGTGATCGGCAGCGTGCACTACCTGGGCGCGTGGGGCTTCGACAATCCCGAGTTCGTGGACGAGTACGGGGCGCGCGATCTGGGCGGCCTGTACACCGACTATTACGCGTTGATTGGGGGCGCGGCCCGCTCCGGCCTGTTCGACAGCATCGGCCACCTGGACCTGCCCAAGAAATTCGGCCACCGGGACCCCGGCGGCGCGGCGGCCCTGCGGGCGCTGGACGCGGTGGCGGAGGCGGGCCTGAGCCTCGATTTCAACACGGCAGGCTGGCGCAAGCCGGTGGCCGAGGCGTACCCCGCGCCGGACCTGGTGGCCGAGGCGGTGAACCGCGGCATTGGGTTCGTGCTGGGCAGCGACGCGCATCAGCCGCAGGAGGTGGGTTTCCGGTTCGCGGACGCGGCGGCCCTGCTTGAGGGCATGGGCGCTAGGGTCGTGACATATGCGCGGCGGGTGCGGCTGGTAGGCGACGCCGCGCCCGGCCCACAGCCCTGAGCTCCAACCTTCCTGCCCCTTCCAATCCTTGAAGCTTCTCCTACACGAGGTTTTTTCATGTCCACTGCTCCTGATCTGACCCGCAAATCCCTGGTTCACGCCCTGAACTCCACCGCCGACCTGCTGGACCTGCTGGGCGAGGAAGCCTTCCGCGCCCAGGCGTACCGCAGCGCCGCCCGCAGTCTGGAAGGGCTGGAGGCCGACGTTCCTGAACTGGCGGCCAGCAGCTTCGCGGGAATCCCGAAGGTGGGCAAGACCATTGCCGCAGAACTGGTTGCGTACCTGCACACCGGCACCTTCGGGCCGCTGGAAGACGCGGCCAGCCAGATTCCCCCCAGCGTGCTGGGGCTGTTCCGCGTGCGTGGGCTGGGGCCGAAGAAGATCCGCGCCCTGTGGGACGCCGGCTTCGACTCGCTGGAACGGCTGCGCGAGGGCGCGCAGAACGGCGGGGTGGCTGGGACCAAGGGGTTTGGGGCCAAAAGTGCGGCCACCATTCTGGAGGCGGTGGACTTCGCGCTGGCCTCGCAGGAACGCCAGAGCCTCAGCACCGGCCTGGACATCTCGGAGGCGCTGGCGGCGCGGCTGAAAGATCTGGACGGGCGCATCTCCGGCGACGCGCGGCGCGGCCTGGACACCGTGCGGGTGGCCCGCGTGACGGTCACGGGCACGGCGCAGGAGGTGACGGCGCGGCTCTCGGGCGTGGTGGAAGATCTGAAGGGCGTCGAGAAAAAGCCGGTGCTGGCGGGCCGGGTGGACGGCGTGCCGGTGGAAATCGCCTACGCAGACGCGGACGCACGCGGCGCGCTGGACCTGATGATGGGCGGCAGTACGGCTTACCGCGAGGAACTGCGGGCCGAGGCCAGGGCGCGCGGCTTCGATCTGAGCGGGCGTGGCCTGAAAAAGGATGGCGTCCTGATCCCCACTCCCACCGAACAGGATGTGACCGACGCCCTGGGCCTGCCGCTGCGTCCCGCCGAGTACCGCGAGCCGGAGCACGACGGGCTCTGGCAGACGTTGCCGCCGCCGGAACAGCTGATCACGGTGGGCGACCTGCGCGGCCTGCTGCACACCCACTCGGTCTGGTCCGACGGCGCGGCGACGGTGCGCGAGATGGTGGAGGCGGCGGTGGGGCTGGGGAATGGCCAGGGTGGCCACTATCTGGGCACCGGGGACCACTCGCGCGCCGCCCACTACGCCAATGGCCTGAGCATCGAGCGTCTGCGCGACTACATTGCCGAAATCCGGGCCTTGCAGGCCGAGGGGCTGCCCGTGCTGGCCGGCGCCGAGGTGGACATTCTGGACGACGGCTCGCTGGACTACCCGGACGAGGAACTGCTGGCGCTGGATTACGTCGTCGCCAGCGTCCACAGCCTGTTCACGCTGGACCCGGCGCGGCAGACCGAGCGGCTGGTGCGGGCCGCGTCGCACCCGCTGATCACGGTGCTGGGCCACCCCACGGGCCGCCTGCTGCTGCGCCGCCCCGGCTACGCGCTGGATCTGGAAGCGGTGCTGGCGGCGTGCGAGCAGAACGGCACGGTGGTAGAGATCAACGCCAACGCCGCCCGCCTGGACCTCGACTGGCGCGACGCCCTGCGCTGGCGCGAGCGACTGACCTTCGCCATCAACACCGACGCCCACGTGCCCGGCGGGCTGGCCGACACCCGCTTTGGGGTGGCGGTGGCGCGCAAGGCGGGACTGCGCCCCGAGCAGGTCATCAACACGCTGGATCAGCCCGAGTTCCTGAACTTCGTGGCGCGGCAGCGGGCAGCGCGGGGCTAGTTTCTTCGGTTTGGTTTAGCGGCTGCCGAAGTCCTGCACCCAGTAGGCACTGTACTGGCCGCCTGTAGCTGGGGCGTACCCGAAGCCCACTTCCTTGTAGGCCGGGTCCATCAGCGCCTCGCAGTGGCCTGTCTTGCTGGCCAGCCAGCCGGCCATCGCCTCCGCGATCTCGGTGTCGCTGTACCCCGCCGCGATGTTCTCCCCCAGACGCTTCCAGCCCGTGTAACCGGCGGCCTCGGCGCGGTTTTTGAGCGTCTTGCCGTCCGGCGAAACGTGGTCAAAATAATTGTGTGCTGCCATGTCCTGGGCGTGGGCACGGGCCGCCTTGCCCAGCAGACCGTTCCAGGCCAGCGCGGGAGCCGCGGCAAAATCCTTGCCCTGACACTGGCGCGCTGTGGCGCGGGCCGCGTTCACGGCCTGAAGCATCCGGGCCTCGGCCGCCGTGGGGGCGGGGCCAGCGCCCTGATCGCCCTGTTGATTCGGCGCAGGGGTGCCGCCGCCGCCACACGCGGTCAGCAGCAGGGTGCAGGTCAGCAGCAGGCTGCCCAGCAGTCGGGGGGAGGTCGGGATTCTGGTCATGCGGCGCTCCTTGCAGGGCTGAGGGAGGGGAGGGGAAACGTCCGCAGCCTAGCCCGGCGGCTCTTGCGGGCGCTTGACGGCCCGCCGGATGAAGGTGCGGTTTTCGACGCGGCCTTCTCGCGGAAGGCAGGAAGAGGGGGCCATCTGCACCCGGCAGTGACCCCCCCCCTCTTAAGGACCGACGGTCTAGCGCACGCGGGCCAGACCGTCCTGCGCCGCCTTGTACGACGGGCTGAGCTGCAGGGCACGTTCGTAGTTGTCGCGGGCCTTCAGGCGGTCTGGCGCCACGGCGCCCGCGCCGCGCTCGTAGCTCAGGCCCAGGTAGTACAGGTATTCGGGGGTACGGCTCCCCAGCGTGGCGGCGCGGGTCAGCGAGTCGCGCGCCCCTTTCAGGTCGCCGACGTCCAGGCTCAGGCGGCCCAGGTAGTAGTAGAACTCCGGGTTGCGCAGCGGGTCCAGGGTCACGGCCTGGGTCAGCTGCGACTTGGCGGTGGCGCGGTCCCCGGCCAGGTAGCTGACCACGCCGTACTGCCCCACCGCGTAGGCGTTGGTGGGGGCCAGCCGGGCGGCCTGCGCCGCCTCGGACTTGGCCGCCCCCACGTCGCCGTTCAGGGCCAGCAGCTTGGCGTAGTACGCGCGGTTGTAGGGGTCGCGCGGGTCGGCGATCACCGCCTGCTGCAGGTAATCCAGCGCCGCCTTCAGGTCCCCGGTGGCGTAGTACATGTCGCCCAGGTTGAACAGCAGCACGCTGTTGTCGGGGTTCAGGGTGTTGGCCTGCTTGAAGGCCTCGATGGCCTTGCCGGGGTCGCCCTGGAGCTTGTACACGTAGCCCCGGTCATTGAAGATGCGGCTCAGGCTGACCTCGCCGGGCTTGCCGGTCTGCGCCTTGGCAATGGTCTCGGCGTCGTCCAGCACCTTCAGCGCCGCCGCGAGGTTGCCCACGAAAGACGCCGGATCGCCCGAACCGATGTATTGCTGCACGTATGCCTGCGACAGGTAGATGTAGCCGTTGAGGCTGCGGGGGTCCAGCTCCAGCGCCTTTTTCAGCGTGTCCAGCGCCGGGCCGAACAGCCGCAGCTTGACCTGCGAGCGCCCCAGGCCCAGCAGCGCGTCTACATTTTTGGGGTCCAGCTCGGAGGCGGCGCGGAAGGCCACGTAGGCCTCGTCGTACTTGCCCTGCTCGTAGTTAAACACGCCCTGCGCCACGTAGTTGGCCGCCGGGATGGTGCGTGCCGGGGCGGCGGGAGCTGCCGGAGCCGCTGGTGTGGTGGGTGCAGGCGTGCCGGGTACGGCGGGGGTCGGCGTGGTGGGTGCCGTCTGGACCGGCGGAGTTTGGGCAGGCGGCGTCTGAACCGGCGCGGGCGGCTGCGCCGGGGCCGTCTGGTCCTGGGCCAGCGCGCGGCCTGGGCCAGCGGCCAGCAGTGTGGCGGCCAGGAACAGCAGGCCGGAAATACTCATGCGTCGATTCACTTGAAAAACCTCCGTGGGTTGGCAATGGTGGGATGAGCTGCACAGATCATACTGCGCCGCCCCCTTGGCCCCTCCGAAACCACGTCCTGAGCGTCATGGGACACGTGCGGCATGATACGGGAGGGCCGGGCGCGCAGGGGTGAAGTGCCAGTGAGAGCGGCTGGAGGGAGATGCGGAGCTGGCAGGGCGTCCCGGCCGCAGTGTCCACTGCCGGTTTGACGCGGGGCTGACCGGCTGCCGGCCCCGTTATAGTCACGGCATGACCCGTCCTGCCGCTGCCGCCCTTCCCCGCCGCCTGGGCCTGACCGGCAGCATTGGCGCCGGCAAGAGCACGGTGGCGGCGCTGCTGCGTGGGCGGGGCCTGACCGTGCTGGACGCCGACGCCCAGGCCCGGCTGGTCACGGAGGAGCCGGAAACCCTGGCCCGCATCGAGGCGGCCTTTCCCGGCACCGTGCAGGACGGCGTGCTGGACCGGCCCGCGCTGTCCGCCGTGGCCTTTGCCGATCCGGCGCGGCTGGCCGAGCTGAACGCCATCGTCCACCCGCGCGTGCGCGCCCGCATGACCGCCCTGGAACTTCAGGCCGTCGCGGCAGGCGCGCAGTGGGTGGTGCAGGACATTCCCCTGCTGTTCGAGGGCGGGCTGGAGGCGGGCATGGACGCCGTGCTGGTGGTGGACGCCCCCCTGGACGTGCGCCTGAGCCGCGTGATGGAACGCAGCGGCTTCACGCGCGAGGAGGTGCTGGCGCGGGACGCCCGCCAGACCCCCGCCGCCGAGAAACGCGAGAAAGCCGATTTCGTGATTGAGAACGGCGGCACGTTGGCCGAGCTGTCGGCGCAGGTGGACGCGGCGCTGGTGGCCCTGGGCGTCGGGTAAGGCCCGGTTTCCCTGTCGCTCAGGCCATCCGTTCAGCAGACGGCTCGGTGCGCACGCCCTGGTGGGCCAGCGCCGCTGCCACGAACCCCGCGAAGGGCGGGCTGGGGCGCATCGGGCGGCTCTTGAATTCGGGGTGGGCCTGCAGGGCCACGAAGAACGGGTGGCCGGGAATCTCGATGCTCTCGACCAGCCCCGCCCCGCGTCCCGCCACCCCCGGCGTCACGCCGCTGATGGTCAGGCCGGCCTCCTGCAACTGCGCCACGTAGGCGGGGTTGACCTCGAAGCGGTGGCGGTGGCGTTCACGCACGGTGCCGCCCTCCGGAACGCCGTACAGCTCGGCGATTTTGGTGCCGGCCCTCAAATCCATCGGCCAGTCGCCCAGGCGCATGGTGCCGCCCAGCCCGGCGACTTCCAGCTGCTCGGGCATCAGGTCGATGACGCGGTGCGGGGCGTAGGCGTCGAACTCGGCGCTGTTGGCCCCTTCTAGCCCAGCCACGTGGCGGGCGTACTCGATCACCGCAATCTGCATCCCCAGGCAGATGCCCAGGTACGGCACGCCGCGCGTGCGGGCGTACTGCGCGGCGTGCACTTTGCCCTCGATGCCCCGGATGCCGAAGCCCCCCGGCACCAGAATGCCGTCCACATCGCCCAGTTGCGCTTCCAGACCCCCCGCCTCACCGCTGGAACTGTCCAGTTCCTCGGCGTTGATCCACTTGATGTTCACGCGCGCGTCGTTGGCGATGCCGGCGTGGGTCAGCGACTCCAGCAGGCTCAGGTAGGCGTCGGGCATGTCGGTGTACTTGCCCGCCAGCGCGATGGTGACCGCGTGCGTGGGCTGCTTGATGGTCCGCACCGCACCCACCCACACGCCCAGATTCGGGTGAACGCGCTCCAGCCCCAGCAGGTCTTCAACCGCCTTGCCCAGCCCCTGCTCCTCCAGCGCCAGCGGAACCTCGTAGACGTGCGAGACGTCGAAGCTGCTAAACACCCGGTTCTCGCGCACCGAGGTGAACAGGGCGATCTTGCGCGTGATCTCGCTGGGCAATTTTTCCTTGCTGCGCACCATCACGATGTCCGGGCTGATGCCCACCGAACGCAGGGTGGCGACGCTGTGCTGCGTGGGCTTGGTCTTGAACTCGTTGGACGTGCCCAGGTAGGGAACGAGGGTCAGGTGCAGGTACAGCACGTTCTCGTCGCCCTCGTCGAAGCGGAACTGCCGGATGGCCTCCAGGAAGGGCAGCGACTCGATGTCGCCCACCGTGCCGCCCACCTCGATCAGCACGATCTCCGCGCCCGCGTTCTCGCCCGCCACCTTGATGCGGCGCTTGATCTCGTCGGTAACGTGCGGGATGACCTGCACCGTCTGTGACAGGTAGTCCCCAGCCCGCTCCTTGCGGATGACCTCCTGGTACACCTGCCCGGTGGTGATGTTGCTGCCCGGCGGAATGTCCAGATCCAGAAAGCGCTCGTAGTTGCCGATGTCCAGGTCGGTTTCCGCGCCGGAGGCGGTCACGAAGACCTCGCCGTGCTCGTAGGGCCGCATGGTGCCCGCGTCGATGTTGATGTAGGGGTCGATCTTGACCGCCGTGACCCGGTAGCCGCGCGCCCGCAACAGGGCGCCGAGGCTGGCGCTCGCCACGCCTTTTCCGAGGGAACTGACCACGCCGCCCGTGACAAAGATGTACTTCATGACTTCTCCACTGTCCGAAAGCGCCTGACCCCCAACGCGGCTGTGACGGGGCCAAAAAAGAAAAACCGGGGCGCTCGGCCTCCGGGATTCCATGGTATCACGCGGAATTGGGGGTGGGGGCGCTGCCGCCAGGAGGAGGCCCGGTCAGCGCCCACGCACCCGCTCCAGCAGGGCGGTGTTGCGCGTCTCGCGCTGCCGCCCCGCCGCCTTGTGCCACGCCGAGGCCGAACCCACCGCGAAGAAACGCTCGCGGGCGCGGGTCAGGGCGGTGTAGGCCAGATTGCGCGACAGCATGGGCATGTGCGCCTCGTGCAGCACGGTCAGGACGCTATGCCACTCGCTGCCCTGCGCACGGTGGACGGTCAGGGCGTAGCCCAACTGCACGTTGAACAGCTCCGCGCCCGCCAGTTCCACCACGTTGTTGTCGAAATCCACGGTCAGGCGTCCGCCCTCGGCCTTCAGGACCGTGCCCAGCGTGCCGTTGAAGACTTCGTTGGTGTAGTCGTTTTTCGTCTGCACCACGATGTCCCCGGCGCGGGCCTCGCCGTCCGCGATCTTCACGCCGCCGTCACCCGGATTGAATAGGCCCTGCAGGTGGTAATTCAGGTGTTCCATGCCCAGCGGCCCCCGGCGCATGGGGGTCAGCACCTGCACCTGTGTCGGCCCGCCCAGATCACGCACCAGCAGCGCCACCCGCCGCGCGCCGCCGTCGGGATCGGCCTCGGTCAGGTTGAGGCGGGGATCGCCCCATTGGGGCGCCGAGCCGTGCAGCAGGTCGTGGGCGGCGCGGATAATCGGGTTCTGGGCCGCCTGGCGGTACACGGTTTTCAGCCGCACGGTGGGGGCGGTGTGCGTCAACGCGTGCAGCGGCAATCCTGCGTCCACCGGGGGCAGCTGATCAGTGTCGCCCACCAGCAGCACCCGCGCGCCCGCCCCCACCGCCGAGAGCAGCGAGAGCATCAGGGCGTCGCCGCACATGCTGACCTCGTCCACGATCAGCAGGTCGTACGGCGCGGGTTCCAGGTGGTTGTGCCGGAAGCCGGCGGGGCCGAAGCCCAGCAGCCGGTGAATGGTGCTGGCCCCCCGCCCCGTGACCTCGCCCAGCCGCCGCGCCGCCTTGCCGGTGGGGGCGCACAGGCCGACGTCCAGCCCAAGACGCTCGGCCAGGTCGGCCACCGCCCGTGTGGCGGTGCTCTTGCCGGTGCCGGGGCCGCCGGTCAGCACCACCAGTCGGTGATCGGCCAACAGATCCAGCACCTGTGCCTGCTCGTCGGACAGATCCTGGGCCGCGCCTGCCGGAACAATCCATTCCTCCCCGCCCGGTGGCGTGGCGATCAGCGTGCGGATCAGGGAAGCCAGCTTCTTCTCGGCCCGCAGAACGTGCGGCAGGTAGATGCGGCTCTCGCTGCGTTCTTCTGCGTCCACCCCTCCAACAGACCGTTCCTCGGCGAACAGGGGGGCCTCGTCATCTGACAGGCGGCCCAGTTCCACCGCCGTTTCGACCGCCAGCTTCGCCTGGGCGGCGCTGACGCGGGTGTAGTGCGCCACGCCGCGCTCGGCCCGCCCGCGCGGCAGGAAGGAGTGGCCGCCCTGCTGCGCGGCCTGTTGCAGCGCGTACACGGCGGCGGCGGTCAGGCGGCGTGGGTCGTCCTGCGCCCCGCCCTGCGCGGCCCACAGCTTGTCGGCGGTCAGGAAGCCGATGCCCTCCACCTCGGTCAAGGCGAACAGGTCGGCACTCAGGCGTTCCAGCGCCGCCTCCCCGAAGTGCTTGACCGCTCGCTGTGCCTGACTGATGCTCAGACCCAGGCCCTGCAACCCCGCCAGCAGGCGCCGCTCCAGCCCCTGCTGGGACCAGCTGCTGACCATCTTGTGCAGCGTAGAGGCCGTGACGCCCGGCACCTGCAGCAGCCGGTCTGGATCGTTCTCCAACACGTCGAAGGTGCTCGGGCCGAACATCCCGGCAATCCTCTTGGCCAGCACCTTGCCCACGCCGCCTACGCGGGCTTCGAGATACGCGGCCACCCCGGCCTCGGTCAGGTCGGCGGGCGCGGCCTCCAGCACCATGTTCAGCACGCGGTACTGGTAGCCGTACTCGCGGTGTTCTTCCATCAGCACGTCGGCGCTGAAGGTGTCCCCGGCGTCCAGCGGGGGCATCACGCCGATCACGGTGGCGTCAGGGTCTTCACCCTCGTCGTTGACGATGCGGGCCGTCATGACGGTAAAGCCCGAGTCGGCGCGGTAACGCACGCGGTTGACCCCGCCGGTCACGCGGAAGGCTTCGGCGGGCGGCGAAAAAGCGGTCACAGGCCAAGTCTAACGTCAGGCCAGGAGGAGGACTGCGAGGGCAGCACGTCGCTCGGACACCGGCGGCTCAGCAGGCCACCCGCCGGTAGTCCGCCTCACGCCCCCCGCGCAGGTACAGGTCCCTGAACATCGAGTTAATGCCCAGGCGACGGGCCTCGGCACAGTTGAGGAACTTCTGCTTATATTCCACGTTCAGCGCGGGTTTGCCACGCCGGACGTACTCGGCCAGCGGCGCACACTCGTCGAACTCCTGGCAGCTCTCGTTCAGGATGCCGTCGAACTTGTCCACCAGCCGCTGCCCGGTGCGGTCCCGGAGCAGCACCTTGTCGGGGCCGTTCTTCTGAAAGATCGCCAGTCCCAGCGCGTGCGCCTCGTCGGCCAGCCAGCCGTTGAAATCGATCTGCTGCTGCGGACTGATCACGCCGCCGGGCACGTTCTCGTCGTTCTGGAGGTTGTCTGGTTCCACGGCGGCAAATCCCTTGTCGCGGCACATCGCCAGCCGCCTGCGCAGAATATCGGCCAGCACGGAGTCGGGCCGGAACACGTCGCGCACGTCCACGAACGCCTCGTCGGTCCAGTCCGGGTCCACGCCCAGTTTCAGCCGGGCCGGGTAGCGCGTGGCATCTGGGCGGTACGGCTCGTAGCTGCCCGCGTTGAGGTAACAGACCAGGTACAGGCCCTGCCCTTTCAGCTCAGCCACGGTGGCCGCAGAGGTCTCGAAGCCGTCCAGGTCAATCAGCCTGATTCCAGCCGGAAGGCTGACCAGTGCCGCCGTCTGCGCCCCGATCTGCCAGTCCCAGCCGTACAGCCCCGCCGGGGGCGGCCCGGTGCGTGGAACCGGCAGCCCCAGCCCGGATTCGCCGATCAGGCCACACGCCACCGCCACGCCCAGGACCAGCCTCACTTTGCTCACCCCCCCACCTTATCCCTCTGGCCGCCCCTTCCGGCGTACAGTGGACGGACCAACAATTCACACCTCTGGGGGACCACCATGGCAGCGAAGTTCATCTTGAAGACGTCCGGCGATCAGTTCATGTTCAATCTGCAATCCGGTAATGGTCAGACAGTCCTGACCAGCGAGCGCTACACCACGAAAGCGGCGGCCACCGGCGGCATTGCCTCGGTCAAGAAGAACGCCGCCGACGACCGGATGTACGAACGGACCGCCAGTGGCCTGCGCTTTAACCTCAAGGCAGCCAACGGTCAGGTCATCGGTGTCAGCCAGAATTACGCCAGCGAGGCCTCGGCAAAAGACGGCATGGACGCCGTGAAGCGTGCGGCGGCAGAAGCCCTGGTCGACGACCAGACCTGAAGTTCAGGCCGGATCAGCGTTCGCCGGTGACCAGCTGCGGGGCAGGCTGCCCCTCGTCGGGCCGGCGCGTCTGGTTGGGGGTGGGCTCGGGAAACTGGGGGTTGGCCTTGCGGTCCGGGGTCCGGGGGTAGGTGCGGGCGTTCACCTCGACGCCGCCGATCATGGCGGGTTCGCGGAGTTTCAGGCGGGTGGTGCGGGCGGGCAGGCCCATGGCAATGCCGTGCGGCTCGATGTCGCCGCGCAACAGGGCGTGGGTGGCCAGTAGGGCGTCGTCGCTGACCACGCTGCCGGCCAGCACCGTGCTGTGGTAAGTGATGCGCGCCCCGCGTCCGATCACCGTGCGCCGCAGGGTCACGTCAGGGCCGTCCAGCACGCTGTGGGTGTGGCTGTAGATGTTGACGTAGTCGCTGATGCTGGCGTTGTCGTGCAGCTCGATGCCGCCGATGTCGTCCAGCAGCACATGGCGGTGGATCACCACGTCGTCGCCGACCTCCATGTTGTAGCCCACGCTGAATTCCACGTTCTGCCAGCACTTGAAATCCCGGCCCACCCGCTTGAAGATGCGCCCTGCCAGAAGGCGCCGCAGCGGGATGGCGATCACCGGATTCTGGCCCACCGGGGTCTGGTCCAGCCCCTTCCACAGCCACAGCAGCGGCTTGACCCGGTCAAACTGCGCCGCGTCGGTCGCCAGGTAGTATTCGGCCTCAAAGGTCACGTTGCGGGCGTCCAGATTCAGGGCGGCGATGGGCGCGTCGCTCAGCAGGTCTGCGTAGCTGCGGCCATACATCGCCTGTGCCAGGACATCGCGGGCCAGGGCATACCGGTCACATTCGGGATCGCTCAGACGGGCGTCGAGATCTCCCAGGAAGGTGGTGTACGCGTCCTGGGCGTCCTGCGCAATGTTTACCGGTTTAAGCCAAGTCACGTCCGATACTTTACCCGCCTGCTGTGAAAAGTAAAGTAGTGTGATGCGCCCACGCCGGACCAGAAGCTCCGCCCTTCCCTGGGTGCATGTGAATCACCCACAGGCAGGCTGGGTGGCGGACTATACCGCCTCCCTATGGGTGGGTGGCTGTGTGGCGGGTAGATAGGCTCGGCTTCTGGAGGCAAGAAGGCGCGCAGTTCGTGTGCCGCCCCCGGCTTTTGTCCGCGCTCAGTTCCCCAGTCCGGTGGCCGTTTGTAGCGGGCCGACCACCACGTTCGCAGCCGTCAGTTTGTTCTGCCACAGCGCCAGTTCCCCGCGTTCGGTCTGGTCGTCGACGACTGTCGAGCGGTTGTTGCTGCAGACACTACGGTTGGCGCTGGTGCAACTGGGCGTCCACAGGTTGTTGTACCAGGTATTGCCGTTGCTGCGAAAGCGCGTCCAGCCGATCAGGTTGTCCTGAATGGAATTGTTGAAGAAGGTGGGTGGCGACTGGCTGGCGCCGCCCTGGATGTCCCACATGTAGGCCCCGACATTCGCCGTGGGAATGATTTCGCCGCCCGGCAGACGACCCGTGGACAAGATGCGGTTCTGCCAGACATGTTGATCGTGGCCGCCCGCGATGGCGACCCCCTGGTTGGAGGTGTTGATGATCTGGTTGCGGTAGACCTCGATGTAGCCTCCCGACACCGCCAGATCCTTGTGTTTGCCGTCCCCGAGCATGATGCCGCCGCCAGAATATGACTTGTCGTTCAGCGGATCCACCGCGTAGGCCCCGTGAATGTAATTGTTGTGAATCCGGATGGGGCTGTCCGGGGTGCCGCTGCTCTCGTACAGGTTGATGTTTTCCTCGGGCGCGCTCTTGCCGGGCTGGTTGACCATCTCGTTCCAGGCAATCTCGATGTTGGGCACCCGGACGACGTGGTTGAGCTGAACGGCCTGCACGTAGTAGCGGCGGCCCGTCGGGCGGCCTGTATGGTCCACGTAGCGCCCGTCGACGTCCTGGACCTTGTTGCGCAGGATCTTGATGGTCTGCCCCTTGGCGGCGTCACCCTGAAACCTGTTGACGTACATGCCGGACGTGCCCTGCATAAAATTGTTCTCGGCCCGCAGGTTGAAGATGAATTCGACCGCCAGAAAGCGGCCCGGAAACGCCTGATCTGCCTGGGGATTCAGGCCATACCCACGGGTATTGCGCACCGTCAGGTCAACGTTGAAGCCGCGGATCAGATCGCCCCGTCCCCGAAGGTTGGAGTTCTCGATGATCACCGGTTCACGCGTTTTGATGGTCACGGCGGGCACTTTGGGATTCAGACTCTGCCAGTTGCCGCGGTAGATGCCGCCCCTGGTGATCACCAGCGGATCACTATAGGAAGGCCCTGCCCCTGGCCCTGCAGGGCCATTCGTGGCCGAGAGGGCCAGAGCTGCGAAACCCAGACCCAGCGTCCATGTCATTGCCACCCGCGTCCCTCTGGAAGCTCGCTTCACGTTGTATACCTCCAGAAGATCTTAATCGATTCCAGAGCATTGGCAGCTTGATGACCGCCGGTCAGCACTAGCCGCATTCTTAGAGCGAGATGGCGTGCTTATTGCTTTGGGCAAGGGCTTGACGCTCTCAGGCGAGGCGAGGCGGCCTGCGGCATGATTGGTTCAGTGGGGCGGTGATTCTGAGGGTGCCAGGGCAATTCAAAGCTCGGCCCTACACCCGTTTCCCGGCTGAAAAGAAGAGGGCGGAGCGCCTCATACGCTCCGCCCCCTCCCGTCCGAATATTCAGTCCGCGAAGCGCTTCAGTACGTCGCGGCTGATCACCAGACGCTGCACCTCATCGGTGCCCTCGCCGATACGGGTCAGGCGGTTGTCGCGCCAGAAACGTTCGACGGGGTATTCCTTGACGTAGCCGTAACCGCCCAGCATCTGAATGGCCTCGTCGCAGGCCTCGACGCCCACCGTGGTGGCGAACAGCTTGGCGCGGGCCACGGGCGTGGTGAAGTTCTCGCCCGCGTCCTTCAGGTCAGCGGCCTTGCGAATCAGCAGGCGGGCTGCTTCCAGTTTGGTGTCCATGTTCGCCAGTCGGAAGGAAATGTCCTGGTTGTGGGCAATGGGCTTGCCGAACTGCTCGCGCCCCAGCGTGTATTTCGCGGCGAACTCGAAGGCGGCGCGGCCCAGGCCCAGGCCCATCGCGGCGATGCCCACGCGCCCGCCGTCCAGCACCTTCATCACGTCCTTGAAGGCGTTGCCGCGCTCGCCCAGCAGCGCCTCGGCCGGCAGGTGGATGTCCTCGAAGATCAGTTGGGCGGTGTCGCTGCTGCGCAGGCCCAGCTTGTCTTCCTTGCGGCCAATCGAGAAGCCCTCAACCTCATCCCGGTTGAACACGAAGGCGCTGATGCCGTCGTTCTTGCCCTTGCCCTCGCGGGCGGCGTCGGTGCGGGCCAGCACGACGTAGGTGCCGCCCACGCTGCCCTGCGTGATGAAGTTCTTGGAGCCGTTCAAAATCCACGAGCCGTCCGCCTGCTCCACCGCCCTGGTCTGAAGGCCGCCGCTGTCGCTGCCGCTGCCCGGCTCGGTCAGGCCCCACGCCCCCAGCTTCTTTGCGCTGGCGAGGTCAGGCAGGAACTTCTGCTTCTGCGCTTCGGTGCCGCCGATCAGAATGTGGCCCTGGCACAGCGAGTTGTGGCTGGCGACGGTCAGGCACAGCGAGCCGTCCACCGCCGCAATCTCCTCGATGATCATGGCGAAGGTGGCGGTGTCCAGCGCCGAGCCGCCGTACTCCTCGGGCGTCTGCGCGCCCATGATGCCCATCTCGCCCAGTTCCTTCACGATCCCCATGGGGAATTCGCCCGTCTGATCGCGCTCGGCGGCGCCCGGCTCCACCTTGTTCTTCAGGAAGGACTTGAGGGCGCCGACAATCGTGCGCTGATCGTCGTTCATGGGCTGGACGTTGGGGCTGATGGCGGCGGCTGAGCGGTCAAGGGTGCTGGTCATGGGTGTTCCCTCCGGAAAGGTCTAAAGGTCTAAGGGTCAAAAGGTCTAAGACGGGATCAAAGCGAGGGTTTGGAGAACGGAGTTCGTCTGGCTGGGAGTAGAGGTCACTGAGTCCGGTCTTTTCCTTAGACCTTTAGACTGTTGACCCTTGGACGCCGCCGTCAGGCGGCCCTCACACCTGAAACACGCCCACCCGCAGTTCGTCCTGATGCGGATTGACCGCACAGGCGTCCAGCGCGCGGATCAGGCGCTCACGGGTGTCGTTCGGCGGGATGATCTCATCCACCCACAGGCGGGCGGCGGCGTAGCGGGGATCGAGTTCGGTGTCGTATTTGGACTTGACCTCGTCGTACAGGCGCTGCAATTCCTCGTCGTCCGGTTCGTGTCCGGCGCGTTTGAGGGCCGCGAGTTGAATGTCCAGCAGCGTCTTGGCCGCCGCGTTGCCGCTCATGACGGCGTACTTGGCGCTGGGCCACGCGAAGATGAAGCGCGGGCCGAAGGCCTTGCCATTCATGGCGTAGTTACCCGCGCCGAAAGACCCGCCGGTAATAATGGTGATTTTGGGCACGACGCTGTTGCTCACGGCGTTCACCAGCTTGGCGCCCCGGCGGATAATTCCCTCCTGCTCGGAGTCGCGGCCCACCATGAAGCCGGTCACGTCGCTCAGGAACACCAGCGGCACCCCCGCCTGATTGGCGTCCAGAATAAAGCGGGCGGCCTTGTCGGCGCTGTCGCCGTAGATCACGCCGCCCACCTCGATGCGCGTCCTGAGTCCCGGCTCACCGCCCGCCTTGAGCTTCTTCTTGATCACGGTGCGCTGGTTGGCGACAAAGGCCACCGGATAGCCGCCCACCCGCGAGAAGCCGCACACGATGGTCTCGCCGTATTCCGGCTTGAACTCGTGGAATTCGCCCCCGTCCGTAATCGAGGTGATCAAGTCGCGCACGTCGTAGGTCTTGCCGCTCTCGAAGCCCACCAGTTCCGTGAGGTCACGCCCGGACGCCTCCCGCACCTCCGCGCGGCGTCTGGCCCACGGGGCAGCGTCGCCCTGCGCGTACAAGTCGGCCAGCGCCCGCACGCGTGCCAATGCCGCGTCGTCGTCCGGCTCCTTGTAGTCCACGGTGCCGGCGATGGCGGCGTGCATGTCGGCCCCGCCCAGTTCCTCGGAGTCCACCACCTGACCGATCGCGGCCTTCACCAGCGCCGGCCCCGCCAGGTACAGGCCCGAACCCTCGGTCATGATCAGGGTGTCGCACATCACCGGCAGGTACGCCCCGCCCGCCACGCAATTGCCCATGATCGCGGCGATCTGCGGAATGCCCCGCGCGCTCATGCGGGCGTTCAGGTAAAAGACGCGGCCGAAGTCGTCCTGATCGGGGAAGATCTCGTCCTGCATGGGCAGGTAGACGCCCGCTGAATCCACCAGGTAGATCAGCGGCAGATGGTTTTCCAGGGCGATGGTCTGCGCCCGGATCACCTTCTTGGCGGTGATGGGGAAGAAAGCCCCCGCCTTGACGGTGGCGTCGTTGGCGATGATCATCCACGGGCGGCCCGCCACGGTGCCGATGCCCGTCACGACGCCGCCGCTGGGACAGCCGCCGACATCGGCGTACATCTCCCACCCGGCGAAGGTCATCAGCTCGTCGAAGGGCGTGCCGTCGTCGGTCAGGCGGGCGATGCGCTCGCGGGCGGTCAGGCGGTTCTTGTCGTGCTGGCGGGCCTGGGCCTTGGCGCCGCCGCCTGCGCGAACCGTGTCCTGATCGGCGGCGAGACGGGCCAGTGCGTCCGCCCAGGCTGAACTGGCGGCAGCCGGCGCTGAAGTGCTGGTGTCGGTGTCGGTCATCTGTAGGCCACAGTCTAACAAACGGTTGTTAGGTCATGGCGCAAGGCGGGGCACAGTCTGGAAATAGACAGTCTGGCAATAGGAGGAGGGCGAAGACAGAACACTGACAGACTGGCGACGAACTTTGGATGCAGGAATGCTTTGTGAATGGTGCCTCACCTGCGTGCCAGCCTAACGGGCGTTTGGCCCGGCCTCCGCTTGTTAAACTGCCCCATGACCGTAACTGACGCGCCCGTTCCTGCCGAGAGTGGGATGACCAGCGGTATGGGCTTTGCCCTGAACGACGACAGCCGCATGATCCTGCAACACGTCCGCGACTTCTGCCGCGCCGAGATCGCTCCCCTTGCCGCCGACTATGACCGCAGCGGCGAGTTTCCGCACCCGCAGTTGCGCGGGCTGGCCGAGATGGGCCTGCTGGGGGCCACCGTGCCCGAAGCGTGGGGCGGCGCCGCTCTGGACAGCGTGACCTACGCGCTGTGCCTGGAGGAGATTTCGGCGGCGGACGCCAGCGTGGGCGTGATCGTCAGCGTGCAGAACGGCCTGCCCGAGCAGATGATCCTGAAGTACGGCACCGACGCCCAGCGCGAGACGTACCTCAAGCCCCTGGCCAGCGGCGAGAGGATCGGTGCGTTCTGCCTGACCGAGGCCAGCGCGGGCAGCGACGCCGCCAGCCTGCGCCTGAGGGCAGTGCGCGACGGCGATGACTGGGTACTGGACGGCGCGAAAGCCTGGATCACCAGCGGCGGTCAGGCAGAAACCTACCTGGTCATGGCCCGTACCGGGGGCAGCGGCGCACGCGGCGTGAGCTGCTTTATCGTCGAGAAGGGCATGGACGGCCTGGGCTTCGGCAAGCCGGAGGAAAAGATGGGTCTGCACGCCGCGCACACCACCACCGTCACCTTTGACGGCGTGCGCGTGCCGCACGCAAACATGGTGGGCGAGGAGGGCCAGGGCCTGATCGTGGCCCTCGCCAGCCTGGACGCCGGGCGCATCGGGATTGCCATGCAGGCCATCGGTATTGCCCGCGCGGCGCTGGAACACGCCAGCAAATACGCGAACGAGCGCGAGCAGTTCGGCAAGAAGCTGCGCGAGTTCGAGGGCGTGTCGTTCAAGATCGCCCGCATGGCCGCCCGCATCGAGAGTGCGCGGCTGGTGGCCCTGAAAGCCGCGTGGCTCAAGGATCAGGGGCAGCCCTACGGCAAGGAGGCCAGCATGGCCAAACTGCTGGCCTCCGAGGCGGCGGTGGACTGCGCCAGGGACGCCATCCAGATTTTCGGTGGCAACGGCTACAGCCGCGACTACCCGGTGGAACGCCTGTTCCGCGACGCCAAGGTCACCGAGATCTACGAGGGCACCTCTGAAATCCAGCAACTGGTGATCAGCCGAGCCGTGTTCGCGGAGCTGGAGGGCTGAGCGGCCCGGCTGACCCGCTGGTCCGGTGATGGACGCCCTGCGCCATCTGCTGTGGCTGCCTGGTGCGGCGCTGGTGCTGGCCGTGCTGCTCGACGCCCTGATGTCCGGGTTGCAGGCGGGCGAGGGGCTGCTGAGCCGCTGGATTCACCGGCTGGTCTACGCCGCCGTTCGCTGGCTGGCCCGCGTCACGCGCCTCCGCTCGGTGCTGGCCTGGAGCACGCTGGCGCTGATCTCGGGCACGCTGAACACCTGGACGGCGCTGCTGTGGCTGGGCTGGAGTCTGGTGTTCTGGGCGCAGCCCGGCGCGCTGGAAGTCGCCAGCACCGAGCAGACCGCCAACTTCGGCGAGGTGGTGTATTTCGTGGGCTACAGCATCAGCACGCTGGGCCTGGGCGACATCATTGCCACCGACAACCTGTGGCGGGTGCTGACGGACGTCGCTGCCATTTCCGGTTTCTTCCTGCTGACCTTCGCCATCACCTTTATCGTCCCGGTGGCCCAGGCCCGCAGCGCCCGGCGGCAGTTTGCCCTGCTGCTGCACCGCGCCGGCCCCGATGCCCAGACGCTCGTGCTGGACGCCGTTCAGGGGTATCCGGATGGGGTGCAAGGACTGCTCAAAGACCTGCACACCCAGCTCAACAGCCTGGACGCGCAGCATCTCAGCACGCCCAACCTGCACCGCTTTCACGAGCAGGAGCGGCGGCAGGCGCTGGACGCCGCCCTGCCCATGCTGGGCGAGGCTCTGCTCGTCATTGGCGGGGCGCTGGACATGGAAGCTCCGCGTGGCCTGCGCCGCAGCCTGGACAGCGTGGACAGCCTGAGCCGTTCTTACGGCTGCGTCTACAGCGGCCCGGATGCCCCCATACCGCCGCCGCCTGACCTGCAACCGCTCAGGGAGGCGGGGCTGCCCGTCCGTTCCGCCGCCGAGTTTGCCGCCTACCTGCAAGAGCATCAGGCTCTGCGCCGCCGACTGCACGGGATGGCCCGCTCCGGCGGCTGGCGCTGGGCCGAGATCGTGCGGGTTGACGCGTCCGGGCACTGAAGCCTGCTTTATGCCGCCGAAATGCGCGTCCCATACCTGTGGCGCAGACTCTGGAGATGTCCGCCTTGAATCCTCTGGCCGCCGCCGTCGCCTTGAGCGTAGGACTGGCCGACGCCGCCCCCTTTATCCTCCAGACCGCGCAGGGTCAGCCGTGGTCACTGGCCAGCGTGCTGGGCAAGGAGCGGGTGCTGATCGTGGGCAATCCGCCCGCCGCCTATCTGGCCGAGGTGCGGCGACAGGACGCGGCCTTACAGGTGCGTGACCTGCGCGTGGTGGCGCTGCTGCCGCCCGGCGACGCCCGGCTGAACGGCCCGCAGACGCTGATGCTGACCCTGCTGGCTGATCCCGATGGCACGGTAGGCGCTCAGTACGGCCGCGCCGCGCTGATCGGCAAAGATACGGGGATCAAGGCGCGTTACCAGACGTTCCCGGCCCTGAACACCGTCGCCGCGCTGATCGACACCATGCCCATGCGGCGGCAGGAGCAGCGGGTGCGGGGGCGCTGAGCGCCCGGAGGCCAGCATTGTTCAGCCCATCCGATTTTTTGAACCGCGTCGAGACGAGGGGGTGGGGGAGGGGATTGTGGTCTTCCGGAGGGCACGTCTTCGTTTAAGCTCGGAGACATGGCCAACCTCCGAGCCCCAGCCCGCCGCTCCCGCCTGCCCGCGCTGGGGGTGGGTGCCCTGCTGATCGTCGGCGCGCTGGCTGGAGCCACGGCGTACACCAGTTCTCAGACCGCGCAGACCCAGCAGTCCCTGGCCAAGACGCTCGAAGCGCAACTGGAGGCCACAGGCTATGTCAGGGTGAAGTCCTCCACCTATCAACGCGGCCTGCTGAGCAGCACCCAGACCATGAACGTGACGCTGGGCAAAGGCACAGAGGACGTGGCTCTGATCGTCGTCAACCATATTCAGCACGGCCCCTTACCGGGTTTCCGCGCGGTGGGGAACGCCGTCGTCGACACTGAGGTCCGCTTTGCTGACCCAGCCCTGCAAGCCAGAGCCGAAAAAGCGTTTGGCAACCGGAAGCCCACCATCCGGACCGTCGTGGGGCTGGGCGGCGGCACCTCCACCCACCTCGACATTCCGGCTGGCATGCTGCTTGAGGAGGGCGACGTGGGAAGTTCCACGTTGAGCTGGCAGTCTCTGATCGGCGACATCGAGAACAGTGGCCTGAAGTCCAGCACGCGGCTCAGCTGGCCCGAATTCAAGCTCACCTCGCAGGAAGGGGCGCTGACCATCAGCGGTATGGCCCTGAACGGCAACGCGGTCAAGCAGAACGATGACGATCCGCTGGGCGTGGGCGAGCAGGTGCTGACGTTGGGGTCCGCGACCTACAGCGGGCTGTCTGGCGGGACGCAGGACGCACTGACCCTCAAGGACCTCAAGGTGAGCAGTTCCAGCACGCTGAGGGATGGTTTTTACAGCGGCGGCGTTCAGTACGACATCGGGCAGCTCGGCTTCGTCATGCCTGACGGCGAGCAGCGCCTGAACAACGTGCAATTCCACCTGAGCCTGGGTCACCTGAGCCGCGAACCGCTGGCCCGCATGGTCACCACCCTGCAAAGCCTGGGCCAGCAGCCCCAGGATGATGTCGAATCGGCGGACCTGACGGAGGCTCAGCGGCAGGCCCTCACTGACGACGCGCTGGCGCTGCTGCGGGCCGGGCCAGTGTTTGCCGTCGATCGCCTGAGCCTCACGCAGCCGGGCGGCGACATCGTGCTGACTGCAAAGGCCGAACTGCCCGGAGCCAGTGAAGTGGACGCCGAAACGGCCCAGAGGCTGGTGTCCAGCCCAGCCCTCGCACTGGGGATGGTCCGGGTACAGGCACAGTTGAAGGCGGCCGAGCCTGCGCTGCGTGAATTACTGGGTGCGCTGGCCCCCGATGCTGCCGCTGGCCTTCAATCCCTGATCGAAATGGGTTATCTGGAGCGACAGGGCAACGATCTGGTCAGCACTCTGGCACTCGGCGGCGGCGAGGCTACCCTCAACGGTCAGGCGCTGGGCGGCGGGTTCTGAAGCTGAAGCCTCACCGGCTTTCCCGCACCAGCAGCCTTACCTCTTCGCTACCTTCGCCCACGCTTTCGCGTTCCAGAAAACCGACTTTCGCGGCCAGCCGCAGGGACGCCAGATTTTCTGGCTGGATCAGACAGAAGGTCTCGTTGCCTGGCAATTGACCGTCCCGCCAGTCCAGCACCGCCGTCACGGCCTCGTGGGCGTAGCCCCGCCCATGCGCCCAGGGCAGCAGCACCCAGCCGGCTTCCGGCACCTTTGCCAGTTCCGCACGTCCGGCCAGCACGTCGCGTTTGAAGCGGCCCAGGCCCACCTCGCCCATTAATCGGCCCGACTCGCGCTCCTCGGCCACCCAGTACCCGAAGCCCAGCAGCGCCCAGTGGCCGGGATGCCGCAGCAGCCGCGTCCACACGTCCTGCCGGGTCAGCGGCCTGCCCGTCGTGTGGCGCGTGACCACCGGGTCTTGCCACAGCTCCACGCATGAAGCCAAGTCGTCGGCGCGGTGCGGGCGCAGGCGCAGGCGCGGGGTGAGGAGGGTGGGGGCAGCGTTGATGTTGGTCAACATGTTGTCGGCCTCGGCATCACTTCTCCTGTTCGGCCAATGCCTTGAACGTCGCATCCATCAGCAACCCTAGATCTCGGGTGTGGTGGTAACGGTTCAGCCCGCCCAGGTAAGCGGCACGATCTGTGTACTGCGGTGCGCGCTGCCCAAAGCTCCAGCACAGCCAGGTCTGTACGGCGCGGGCCAGCCTGCCGTTGCCATCCCAGAAGGGATGAATACGAATCAGTTCGGCGTGTACCCGGGTGGCATGTTCCACGATCTGGTCAGAGGTCAGCGAGGGCAATTTATCGAGATGAACTGAACGTAGGGCGCTTAGCTCGGCCTGTAGCTGGGCAGGAGCTGTCCCCAGGAAAGAACCAAAGGTGATGTTCGCATCTCGCAGCAGACCGGGGCGCATCCGCTCTATTCCAGCGGAAAGCTGGATGTGCCAGGACTTGAGCAGGGCGGAATCCAACGCTTCTGGCGCGGTACTGAGCATTGGTCGGTGCAACAAAAGAAGCGCCCATTCAAGGCGCTCCATGTCGGCAGCACTAAACGGTTTGCCGTCGCTGCCGAGGTTGCCCATGCACCAACTCGTTTCGCCCTCTCCTCTCCAGTTCCCTCAACCGCTCCGGCGTGGTTTCAAACCCTTCCAGGCGCAGGCTGGCCGCAACCTGTCGGTACAATTCCTCGTCTGTCGGCACGAATTGTTTCGGATTTTCAGTCACGGTCAGCCCCCCTTTCGCGGACATTTTACCTCAGTCCGTGTAGGCCCCCACCGCCGCGCTGCTCACCAGCTTGGCGTATTTCGCCAGCACGCCGCGTTTGTACCTCGGCTCCGGCTGCACCCACTGTGCGCGGCGGCGCTCCAACTCGGCGTCGTCCACATGTAGCGTCAGTTCGCAGGTTTCGGCGTTCAGCTCAATGGTGTCGCCCTCATGCACCAGAGCAATCGGGCCGCCCACGTAGGCTTCGGGGGCGACGTGGCCCACCACGAGGCCGAAGGTGCCGCCCGAGAAGCGTCCGTCGGTGATCAGGCCCACGCTGTCGCCCAGGCCCTTGCCGATGATCGCGCTGGTGGGCGACAGCATCTCGCGCATGCCCGGCCCGCCCTTCGGCCCCTCGTAGCGGATCACCAGCACGTCGCCGGGGTTGATCTGATCGTCCATGATGGCGTGCATGCTCTCTTCCTCGGACTCGAAGACGCGCGCCGGGCCGGTGATCTTGATGCTCTTCAGGCCGCTGATCTTGGCGACGCTGCCCTCCGGGGCCAGGTTGCCGCGCAGGATGGCGAGGTGGCCCTGCGTGTACAGCGGCTCCGAGTAGGGGCGGATCACATCCTGTCCGGCGTCCGGCACATCCTTCTCGTCGGCCAAGTTCTCCGCAATCGTCTTGCCGGTCACGGTCAGGCAGTCGCCGTGCAGCAGGCCCTCTTTCAGCAGCATCTTCATCACGCGCGGAATGCCGCCCACCTCGTGCAGGTCGGTGGCGACGTACTGCCCGCTGGGCTTCAGGTCACAGAAGACCGGGGTGGCCTCGCGGATGCGCTCGAAGTCGGCCAGCGTCAGATCGATGTCGCAGGCGTGGGCAATCGCCATCAGATGCAGCACGGCGTTGGTGCTGCCGCCCACGGCCATGATCACGGTGATGGCGTTTTCGAAGGCTTTCTTCGTCAGGATGTCCAGCGGGCGGATGTCACGCTCAATCAGCCCCAGCAACGCGCGGGCGCTGTCGGCGCTGGAGGTGGCCTTTTCGGCGTCCACCGCGCTCATGGTGCTGGAAAAGGGCAGGCTCATGCCCATCGCCTCGAAGGCGCTGCTCATGGTGTTGGCGGTGTACATGCCGCCGCACGAGCCGTTGCCGGGGCAGGCTTTCTTCTCGATCTGGGTGAAGTCCTCGCGGCTGATCTTGCCCGCCCCAAAGGCCCCCACCGCCTCGAACACGCTGACAATCGTGAGGTCTTTGCCCTCGTAGTGCCCCGGCTTGATGGTGCCGCCGTAGACGAAGATGGCCGGAATATTCAGGCGCGCAATGCCGATCATCGCCCCCGGCATGTTCTTGTCGCAGCCGCCCACCACGATCACGCCGTCGTGAGACTGGCCCCGGCTGACCGTTTCGATGCTGTCGGCGATGACCTCGCGGCTGACCAGACTACACTTCATGCCCTCGGTGCCCATCGAAATCCCGTCCGACACGGTGATCGTGCCGTAGACCTGCGGCATGCCACCGCCCTCGTGAATGGCGTCGGTGATGTGCCCGGCCAGCTCGCCCAACCCGTTGTTGCACGGCGTGATGTTGCTCTGCGCGTGCGCCACGCCGATAATCGGCTTCTCGAAATCGCCGTCACCAAAGCCCACCGCCCGCAGCATGGCCCGGTTCGGGGCGCGCTCGTCGCCCTGCGTGACCTGGTGAGAGTTCCAGTTGAGCCTGCGCTTGTTGGCGGTGTCGGTCATGCCCCAGGGTAGCGCCGCCGCCCAGCCGGATAGCCGGGAGACTCAGACAGGTTCCCGGCCTGCTTATACGGACTCCGATTGAAGGGTGTTGAAAACACCCGGAAATCCGAGCGAAGCGAGCAGGAGAAAAACGGGTTCCGGACGTGGAGTGTGGACATCGGAGCTGTCCCGATTTCTACACGAAACAAACGGAATCCGTATTACTCCTGACTGGTGATAAACGGCAGGTTGCGGTCGTACTGCGAGCGATCCAGCCCGTAGCCGTACACAAAGGCGTCGGGGATGGTAAAGCCCAGGTATTCCACCGGCACCTCCACCTTGCGGCGGCTGGGCTTGGACAGCAGCGCGGCGATCTTGATGGTGGCCGGGCCACGCCCTTCCAGGTAATGCAGCAGGTAGTTCATGGTGATGCCGGTGTCCACGATGTCCTCCACCAGAATCACGTGGCGGTCGCTGATCGGGAACTGCAAGTCCTTGACCAGCCGCACCTCGCCGCTGCTCTGTTTGGCGCTGCCGTAGCTGCTGGCCTGCAGGAAATCCATGGTGCACGGCATGTCCAGCGCGCGCACCAGATCGGCGTGGAACATGAACGCGCCGTTCAAGACGCAGATCAGGTGCGGCTCACGGCCCGCGTACTCCTGGCGGATGCGGGCGGCCAGTTCACCCACGCGTGCCTGAATCTGCTCACTGGTGATCTGCACGGGGCCGGGGCCGGGCACAAGGCTGGCCGTGGAAGGGGAGCCGGAAGCAAGACTCATATGGCCGTCAGGCTAACATGCGCCCTCCCCATGTCGCGTGCTCTATCTGGCGTTCTCTGTGGGGCGGCCCCGTATACTCCGGCGCGTGAATGGCCTGCCTCCCCTTGACTTGAGCCGCGTGCCGGGTGTGCTGGGCCGCATCGTGCAGGAGCGGGCCGGGGACTACCGGGAGGCCAGCCCCGAACCCGGCCCCGCCCGCCCCGCCGCCCGCCGCTTCGAGGCGTCGCTGAATGGCCCACAACTGGCTTTAATCGCCGAGGTCAAACGCGCCAGCCCCAGCCAGGGCGCGATTGCCCCGCTGGACCCGGCGCTGTCGGCGCGGGCCTACGAGGCGGGCGGCGCATCGGCCATCAGCGTGCTGACCGAACCCCGGCACTTCGACGGCAACCCGCAGGCGCTGCACAGCGTGACTGGCGCCGTGGACTTGCCCGTGCTGCGAAAGGATTTCGTGGTGCACCCCGCCATGCTGCGCGAGGCTGCCGAGTGGAACGCGGCGGCGGCGCTGCTGATGGTCAGCGTGCTGGGCACGGCCACCGGGGCGTATCTGGAGATGACCCATCATCTTGGCCTGGACGCCCTGGTGGAAGTCCACGACGAGGCCGAGCTGGACGTGGCGCTGGCGGCGGGGGCGCGCATCATCGGGGTCAACAACCGGGACCTCACGACGCTGAACATCGACTTGTCGGTCAGCCCGCGCCTGATCCGGCTGGCCCGGCGGCGCGGCTTTGCCGGCGTGCTGGTGGCCGAGAGCGGTTACCGCAGCCCGGATCAGATCGCGCAGGTTCGCGGGCTGGCCGACGCGGTGCTGGTGGGCAGCAGTCTGGCGGGCAGCGGCGATCTGGCGCGGGCCGCGCGGGATCTGCTGGCAGTCTGATACGGACTCCGATTGAATCGTTTGCAAGAACGATGAAAATCCGAGCGAAGCGAGCAGGAGAAAAGCGGGTTCCGGGCGTGGAGTTTGCAAATCGGCGCTGTCCCGATTTGTAAACGAAACAGACGGAATCCGTATGAGGGGCCGAGACCCCGTCTTCCCGCCCCGGTTTCCGGCGGTGTGGATACTGTCTTCAACCTTCAACTTGCCGTGCCGGCATCCGGGGTACACTGCCGCTTAGTCAATGTCCATCCCTGATGCCCAAACTGTCTTCGTGGTCTGCGCGGACCGCGCCCGCGCCTCGCAGCTGGCGCCGCTGCTGGCCCGGGCCGCCGTCGTGCATGTCGCCGACGCCGAGACCCTGCTGCGCGAGGCGCATGTCCAGCCGCCGGCGGTGGCGCTGCTGTACACCGACCTGCCCGGCGTGCCGCTGTCCCAGGTGCTGCCCATCCTGCGTCAGCGCGCCGAGCTGGCCGGCACGCAGTGGCTGGCAGTGGGCACCCGTGGCCTGGGCGCCCTGCTGTCTGCCGGGGCCGACGCCCTGATCAGCGATACCACCGCGCCCGACGCGCTGGCGCTGCAGGTGAGCAACATGCTGGTCCGCGCCCAGCAGCACCGTGAGTTGCAGGGCCGGGTGGCCGCTCTGCAACGCCGCAGCGACGACTGGGACCACGAGGAACAGGTGCGCGATCAGCTGATCCACATGCTGGTTCACGACCTAAAAAACCCGATCGCCGCCGTGATGGGCCTGCTGGAAATCGTGCAGGACGACGCCCGCGTGCCCGACGACTCGCGCGAACTGCTCAAGGTGGCCCGCGACGAGACCCAGCACCTGCTGCACCTGACTGTCAACATGCTCGACATTCGCAAGATTCAGGCGGGCAAGATGAACCTGCGGCGCGAGCTGATGTTCTCGCCGATGTTTCAGGAGGTCATCGCGCTGGCCAGTGGCGACGTGGGCAGCGGCCTGCGCGACCGCGTGATGCGGACCGAGGTCGAGAGCAACCTCAGTCCGGCCAGTGCCGATCCGGAAATCCTGCGGCGGGTGATGGCCAACCTGATCAGCAACGCCATGAAGCACACCAGCGGGGGCGGCCACATCGCCGTGACGGTCCGCTCGGTGGGCGGGGCCGTGCAGATCAGCGTGCAGGACGACGGCGAGGGCATCCCCGCCGATGATCTCCCCAACCTGTTCGCGGCCTTCGAGCAGTCGCGACTGACCCTGCATGGACGCTTCGACACCGGCATGGGACTGGCCTTCTGCAAGCTGGCCGTGGAGGAACACGGCGGCACCATTGGAGTGCAGTCCGAGCGCGGCCACGGGGCCACTTTCGCCTTCACCCTGCCGCTGGCCCAGGATGCCGACGACGACGATTTCGTGGAACTGCTGAACTGACCTGACCCCTCGTCCGGCTGGTCGGGTGCCGCTCACCGCTGCTCCGGGTCGGCCCGTTGCGTCGCCTGCCGGAGGCGGGGTGGTCTTTCGCTATCAGGCTGGGACAGCGCCCCGGCGCTCAGCCCACAGCGAAGGCGGTCAGCGCGCAGCGAGAGGGGGAAGAAACGCGCCCGATAAGCGTAAACGTGATAAAACGGAGGGGTAACATAACCCACCGTTTTATTCGTTTGCCTCTCTTTTTTTGATGTTACTCGTGCCGTTTTTCACGAACTCATCTGGGATCAGAAAAGAGCCGGGGCAGAAAGGAGCATCGTTATCGAATACCTCAACTTCGTGATCATGTTGCTGGTGGCCGTGGGCATTGGCGTGCTGGCCGTCATCGTCAGCGCCATCCTGGGGCCGAAGAAGGGCAGCCGCGCCAAGCTGATGGCCTACGAGTCGGGCAACGATCCGGAACACGGCGGCGTGGGCACAGGGCAGCGCTTCCCGGTGCATTTCTACCTGGTGGCGATGCTGTTCATCGTGTTCGACATCGAGACGGCCTTTTTCTACCCGCTGGCCGTGGCCTACCAGAAGCTGATTCCCTTCGCCTTCTTCGAGGCCCTGACCTTCGTGCTGCTGCTGCTGGTGGGCTACGTGTACGTGCTGAAAAAGCGGGTTTTGGAATGGGCGTGATAGGCGCTGCGCGCCGTCAAACTGTCAAACCGTCTAAAGGTCTAAAGGCCAAAGGCAAAGCGGTTAGACCCTTAGACCTTTTGACCCTTAGACCGACACCGGAGGTGTCCCCATGCCCCTGAAAGAACTGATCGACCGCGACTGGCAGGAACTGGAATCGGAAGGCATCCTGTTTTCCAGCCTGGAGAAACTGGTGGCCTGGGGCCGCAGCAACAGCCTGTGGCCGGCCACCTTTGGGCTGGCGTGCTGCGCGATCGAGATGATGAGCAGCACCAACGGGCGCAACGACATGGCCCGCTTCGGCTCGGAAGTGTTCCGCGCTTCGCCCCGGCAGGCGGACGTGATGATCGTGGCCGGCCGCCTGAGCAAGAAGATGGCCCCGATCATGCGCCGGGTCTACGACCAGATGCCCGATCCCAAATGGGTGATCAGCATGGGCGCGTGCGCCAGCAGCGGGGGCATGTTCAACAACTACGCCATCGTGCAGAACGTGGACAGCGTGGTGCCGGTGGACATCTTCGTGCCGGGCTGCCCACCGCGCCCGGAAGCGCTGATCTACGCCGTGATGCAACTGCAAAAGAAGGTGCGCGGCGAGGCCTTTGATCAGCTGGGCCACCAGCTGCCGATGGTGGATGCGTGGACCAGATGACGGGCGATCAGGGCGACAAGAAAACCGCTCCGGAGTCCGAGCGGCTGACCGGGCGCGGCGGGGGGATGCAGTCCTCGCAGTCGCAGGCCCAGGGTCAGACCTCCAAACCGCAGCCCCCGCAGACCGTCGCTCGCACTGACCCACCCGACATCACGGTCACGGCGGACGTGGCTGCACCTGTGGCGGTCACGGCCAGCGGCGCAGCGGTGGGCCGGACGTCCGCACCCGCTTTGCCCGCAGACCCGCGCGACGTGACCGGGCTGATCGACGAACTGGGCCTGATCCGGGACGAGACTGGGGAGCCCACCGCCGTCGTTCCGCCGGAGCGGCTGCGCGAGGTGGCGCAGGCCCTCAAGGAACGCGGCTTCATGCTGATGGATACGGTGGGGCTGGATTACCTGGCCTACAACCAGCCCCGCCCCAAGAGATTCGCCGTGCTGCACAACATCTACCACCCGCGCGACCACCGCCGCCTGTTCCTGCGGGTGTGGCTGGATGACGGTCAGCCGCTTGACAGCCTGTACCCGGTGTGGAAGGCCGCCAATTACCTGGAGCGCGAGGTCTACGACCTGCTGGGCGTGGAGTTCGTGGGCCACCCGGACCTGCGCAAGATCCTGACCCCGGACGACCTGGAGGGCCATCCCCTCCGCAAGGACTTTCCGCTGGGCGAAACGCCCACGCTGTTCCGCGACGGACGTTTCCTCGATCCCGCTGCCTTCCGGGCCGGGGTGACCGGGCAGCAGACGGGCCTGACCGGCTACCGGGGCGAACTGCGGCGCGGGCGCGGCGAGGACCGATTGCCGCCCGTGATGCCAGAGGGAGGGCCGAAGTGAGCGCCGGGCCATTGTTCTCCGCCGACTATTTCCGTGAAGGAGGGTTCGCATGACCGGCAAGGACCGCACCACCGTCAAGGAGCGCGATACCCTGCGTGACCTGAGGCAGGACCCGGATTCCGGCACCCTGCCACGCCGCCAGATGACCCCGGACCACCAGGAGTCCACCTCCGGCGAGCGCCTGCAGGGGCAGACCGGGGCGCTGCTGCACACCGAGATCATGTCGCTGAACGTGGGGCCGCAGCACCCCAGCACGCACGGCGTGTTGCGCCTGGTGGTGGACATGGACGGCGAGTACGTGGTCAAGGTCACGCCGCACATGGGCTACCTGCACACCGGCTTCGAGAAGACCTTCGAGAACCGCACGTACCAGCAGGGCGTGACCTACGCGCCGCGCACCGACTACCTGCACAGTTTCGGCCACGAGCTGTCCTACGTCCTCAGCGTGGAAAAACTGCTGGGGGCCGAGGTGCCCGAGCGCGCCATCACCGTCCGCGTGATCCTGCACGAGCTGGGGCGCATCCACAGCCATCTGGTGTTCGTGGGCACGGGGCTGCTGGATCTGGGGGCGCTGACGCCCTTCTTCTACGCCTTCCGCGAGAAGGAGAGCGTGCAGGACCTGTTCGAGGCGGTATGCGGCTACCGCATGAACCAGGGCTATTTCCGGGTGGGTGGCCTGAGCCGCGACATTCCCGAGGGCTGGCCCGCGATGGTCTCGCGCTTTCTGGACCAGATGGAAAAGGGCGTGCAGGAGTACACCACGCTGTTCGCCGAGAACCCCATCTTTCAGGATCGGGCGCGCGGGGTGGGCATCATTCCACCCGAGGTGGCCCTCGATCTGGGCCTGACCGGGCCGAACCTGCGCGCCTCGGGCGTGCCGATGGACAACCGCAAGGACAACCCGTACTGCGGCTACGAGACCTACGATTTCAACGTCGTGACCAGCACGGACGGCGATAGCCTCGCCCGTTTCAACATGCGGCTGTGGGAGTTCGGCGAGAGCATCAAGATCATCCGGCAGGCGCTGGAGCGGCTCAGGCCCGGCCCGGTCAAGGATCCCAACCGCAAGATCAGCCTGCCGCCGCGCCACGAGCTGGAAACCAGCATGGAAGCGGTGATCCACCACTTCAAGCTGGTCACCGAGGGCTTTCACCCCCCGGTGGGCGAGGTCTACGTGCCCACCGAATCGGCGCGCGGCGAGGTGGGCTACTACATCGTCAGCGACGGCGGCAGCATGCCGTACCGGGTCAAGATTCGCGCGCCCAGCTTCGTGAACCTGCAGGCGCTGGAATACGCCTGCGTGGGCGCACAGTTCGCCGACTTGATCACCATTCTCGCCACCATTGACCCCGTACTCGGGGACGTGGACCGGTAAGGAGCCACAGCTTGAGTTACTTCGCCGATAAACAACCCCTGGTGGCCGATATCTTTAGCCGCTATCCCGATTCCCCGCAGGGCCGCCGCTCGGCGCTGATGCCGCTGCTGCGCGAGGTTCAGGACGCCGAGGGCTTCGTGAACGGTTCGCGCATGGACGAGATCGCCGCCCTGTGCGGCACCACCGCCACCGAGGTCCGCAGCGTCATGAGCTTCTATTCCACGTACCACACGCTGCCCACCGGCAGGTACCACCTCCAGGTGTGCAGCACGGTGATGTGTTCGCTGGCCGGTTCGGACGAGCTGTGGGATCACCTGGTGGCCGAGCTGGACGTGCAGTCCGGCGAGGTCAGCGCGGACGGGCGCTTCAGCGTGCAGAAGGTGGAGTGCCTGGGCTCGTGCGGCACCGCCCCGCTGATGCAGATCAACGACGACGGCTACTACGAGAACGTGACGCCGGGCAAGTGCGCCCGCATCCTGGCCTCCCTGCGCGCCGATCTTCAGCCGCTGCCCGACAACCCGGTGCCCGTGACCGTCAACGCCGAGGGCCGTCAGGTGCTGGCGAGCGGCGAGGCGGTGGGGGCCAGCGTGACGGGGCTGAGCCAGTTGCCGGCCATCTCTGGAGGTGAAGCATGACCGCCGTGGCCCCCAACCCACCCAAGCCGATTACCAGCGGCAAAGACCCGCGTTTCGCCCCCACCCTCTACGCCCACGTCGGGCAGCCGGACAGCTGGACGCTGGCGTACTACCGGCGCAACGGCGGCTATGAGGCGGTCAAACGTGCGTTTGGCATGGGCGCGGACGCCGTGATCGACGAGGTCAAGAAGTCCGGCCTGCGCGGACGCGGCGGCGCGGGCTTCGCCACGGGCCTGAAGTGGTCGTTCATGCCGCTGAACGACGGCAAGCCGCACTACATCATCTGCAACGCCGACGAGTCCGAGCCGGGCAGCTTCAAAGACCGGTACCTGCTCTCGGAAGACCCGCACCAGCTGATCGAGGGCATGCTCATCGGCGGGTACGCCATGCGCGCCAGCGTGGGCTACATCTACATCCGGGGCGAATACGTCCACGCCGCCGAACGCATTCAGGCGGCCATCGAGGAGGCCAGGGAAGCCGGACTGCTGGGCAAGAACGTCCTGAACAGCGGCTTCGACTTCCAGCTGTACCTGCACCGGGGCGCGGGCGCGTACATCTGCGGCGAGGAAACCGCGCTGATGAACAGCCTGGAAGGGCTGCGGGCCAATCCAAGGCTCAAGCCGCCGTTTCCCGCCGCCGCCGGGTTGTACGGGCTGCCCACCACCATCAACAATGTGGAGACCTTCTGTGCCGCCACCCAGATCCTGAAGTACGGCGCGGAGTGGCACGCCGAGATGGGCACCGAGAAGAGCAAGGGCATGAAGCTGTTTCAGGTGTCCGGCCCGGTGGCGCGGCCCGGCGTCTACGAGCTGCCGCTGGGCACCACCTTTCGCGAGCTGATCTACGACTGGGCCGGCGGCCCGCTGGAGGAGATGAAGGCCATCATCCCCGGCGGTTCCAGCTGCCCGATGCTGCGCTGGGACGATCGTGTGCTGGACACCCCGATGGACTACGAGAGCGTGGCCGCCGCCGGCTCCATGCTGGGCACCGGGGGCGTGACCGTGATTCCGAAGGCCGATTGCATCGTCAACGCCACCTGGAACATGGTGCGTTTCTACGGGCACGAGTCCTGCGGCAAATGCACGCCGTGCCGCGAGGGCATTTCCAGCTGGATGACCCGCATGTACGAGAAGCTGGTGCGCGGCCACGGCCAGCCCGGCGACGTGCAGCTGATTCTGGACATGTCCGAGAACATCGGGGGCCGCAGCTTCTGCGCCCTGGCCGACGCCTGCCTGGGGCCGGTGCTGAGCAGCATCGCGCTGTTTCGCGAGGAGTACGACTCGCTGGCGCAGTTTCAGACGCCGACGTATCCGCCCCGCAACCGCTGGAAGGACGCATGATTCGCTGCGCTCATCGTCTAAAAGTCAAACCGTCTTACCGTCAAACCGCCTCATCTTTTGCGGTTAGACCTTTAGACCTTCAGACCGTTAGACGCGCCACTGGAGGCGCTGTATGAAAGTCAACGTAGACGGCGTAGAACTCGAACTCCCCGCCGGAACGTCCGCCATCGACGCGGTGTTCGAGGCGGGGGGGGACGTGCCGTATTTCTGTGCCCACAAGTACCTCTCGCCGGTGGGCGCGTGCCGCATGTGCCTGGTGGAAAGCGGCTCGCCGCGCAAGGAAAAGGACGGCTCGTTCGTGATGGACGACGCCACCGGTCAGCCCAAGATCTTCTGGTTCCCCAAGCCGATGGCGTCGTGCACCATGCAGGCCACCGACGGCATGCACATCAAGACCGCCCGCAGCAGCGAGGTCGTCGCCAAGGCGCAGGCCGGGATGATGGAGTTCACCCTCCTGAACCACCCGCTGGACTGCCCCACCTGCGACAAGGGCGGCGCCTGCGAATTGCAGGATCGCGCCTTCGAGTACGGCTACGGGGCCAGCCGCTTCGGCTTTGACCGCCGCCACGCCGACAAGCACTACCCACTCTCGGACTTCGTGATTCTCGATCAGGAACGCTGCATTCACTGCAAGCGCTGCGTGCGCTACTTCGAGGAAGTGCCGGGTCAGGAAGTGCTGGACTTCATCGAGCGCGGCGGCCACACCTTCATCGACACCGAGGAGGGCGGCCTGCCCACCGGCTTTCAGGGCAACATCACGGACATCTGCCCGGTGGGGGCGCTGCTGGACAACGTGGCGCGTTTCCGGGGCCGCAACTGGGAGTATGACCACACGCCCACCACCTGCACCCTGTGCCCGGTGGGCTGCTCGATCACGGTGGACGCCCGCAACGGCCGGCTGGAGCGCATCGTGGCCCGCGAGAACCGCGAGGTGAATGAGGCGTGGATCTGCGACGCGGGCCGCTTCGGTCACGCCTTCGCCTCCGAGCGGCGGCTGACCGTGCCGCTGGTTCGCGTGAATGGCGAGTTGCAGGAGACGAGCTGGGACGGGGCGATTGCCGCCATCCGGGCCGGTATGGCCGGGCGCAACGCCGCCGATCTGGCCCTGTACCTGAACGCCGACAGCACGCTGGAAGAGGGCGTGGCCCTGGAAGCCCTGGCCGACGCGATGGGCACCCGGCACGTCGATCACTGGCCGCGCTACGAGGTGGCGCTGGATGCCATGCCAAACGGCGCGGCGACTTTAAGCGACGTGGCGACTGCCGACGCCGTGGTGGTGGTGGGCGCCGATCTGGGCGAGGAAGCCCCGATTCTGGAACTCCGCATCCTGGAAATGCTGCGCGGCGGCCTCCTCCCGCCCGAGTACACGCACGGCACGGCCATCGCTGACCTGCGGCTGGTGGAGCGCCCGGCGCGTGATCCGCAGAAGCTGGCTGTTGTCGGCAAGGAGTCGAGGCTGTGGGGGCACGCGGGCATCCGCGCGTCCTCCAACGGGCATAACGCCCTGGAGAGGCTGAGCCAGCCGGACACCGCCGAACTGCAGGCGGCGCTGAAACTGCTGACCGACAGCGAGAAAGCGATCATCGTGCTGGGGGCGGACGTGCTGAACGGCGCTTCCGGCTCGTTCGCGGCGCAGCTGAGCGATCTGGCGACGCGCACGGGGGCGAAGGTCATGGCGATTCCCGCGGGGGCCAACAGCAAGGGCCTGGCCGCGCTGAATCTGGTGCCGCGTGAAGGTGGCCTACCGTATGCCCGCGTGGCCGAGGCGCCCGCCGCCTTCATCAGCCGCCTTGATCCGGGCGTGCGGGCACGGGGCCTGACCATCGTCCACGACTCGCACCTGACCGCCACGGCGCGGCTGGCCGACGTGGTGCTGCCCGCCGTGACGGGCTACGAGAAGCGCGGCACCACCGTCAACCTCGAAGGCCGCCTGCTGGAGCTGGAACAGGCTGCCCTGAGCGCGGGCGAGGCCGCTGACCTGATCCGCACGCTGTCCGCCGTTTCTGAAGCGCTGGGCCTGCGCGCCCCGGTGCGCGGCCTGAAGGGAGCGCGGGACCTGGCGGCGCAGCGGCTGGGGATCAAGCTGGGCGGCCTGCCGGAGCGCGGCGTCATCCACCCCCTCCGCACGGCCCACGTCGCCCCCACCGAGCAGGTCTATACCCCACAGCTGTGGACGGAGCGCATGCAGCCCTCCATCCAGACCCTGATTCCCGCCAACCTCCAGCCGCTGCCGATGCTGGGCGCGGCCCCCGTGGGAGGGGATGACTGATGGGGGGCGGTACGCGGTGCGCGGCGCGCGGTGAAAAGAGGGTGAGTGGCAAGTGGCCAGTGGTGGGTGGAAAAAGCCGTCTGCCATTTGTCCTCTGCCTTCTGCGCTCTTTCCATCACCCATCACCCATCACCCATCAACCACCCCGGAGGGTCCCCCATGCCTGACTGGCTGATCGCCGCCCTCATCACCCTGCTCAAGGCCGTGCTGGTGGCGCTGGCGCTGCTGACCACCTTCGCGTACATGACCCTCATCGAGCGCCGCATCCTGGCCCGCATGCAGATTCGCTGGGGGCCGAACCGCGTCGGGCCTTTGGGGCTGCTGCAACCCCTGGCCGACGCCATCAAGAGCATCTTCAAGGAAGACCTGCAGGTCACCATGGCCGACAAGCTGGTCTATACCCTCGCGCCGATCATCGCCATCGGCATGGCGCTGACCGCCTTCGGGGGCATTCCGGCTGGCCCGGCGGGCAGCCTGTTTGGTGAAAATCCCTGGGTGTATAACCTGGACGCCGGGCTGCTGGCCCTGCTGGCCCTGACCTCAATGGGCGTGTACGGCATCTTCCTGGGCGGCTGGGCCTCGGGCAGCAAGTACCCGATCCTGGGCGGTCTGCGCAGCAGCGCGCAGATGATCAGCTACGAACTGGGCATGGGCCTGAGCATCCTGGGCACGCTGATGCTGATCGGTTCCCTGAACTTCCGCGTGATCGTGGAGTGGCAGGCGCTGGCCGGCTGGACGGTGCTGTATCAGGTCTTCGCCTTCGCGCTGTTCCTGGTCAGCTCGTTTGCCGAAGTCAACCGCACCCCCTTTGACCTGCCCGAAGCCGAGCAGGAGATCGTGGCGGGGTACCTGACCGAGTACACCGCGATCAAGTGGGCGCTGTTCCAGATGGCCGAGTACGTCAACATGATCACCGCCTCCGCGCTGATGGCGACGCTGTTCTTCGGCGGCTACCGGGGGCCGGTGTTCCTCGATGGGCTGATCCCCGGCATCAGCGGCGTGCCGATCATCTGGCTGGTGGTCAAGATTGCCTTCTTCCTGTTCCTGTTCATCTGGGTGCGCGCCACCCTGCCGCGGTTCCGTTATGACCAGCTGATGCGCCTGGGCTGGAAGCTGATCCTGCCGCTGGCCCTGGGCAACACCATGCTGGTGGCGTTTTACCTGGCCTTCCTGAAGCCTGCGGGCCTGGGCTACTGGTTCCTGGGGCTGCTGAGCCTGGCCGCGCTGCTGGGCCTGTTCCTGATGAGTGACCGCGTGCGCGGCCTGTGGAGCGCGCCCGCCGCGCCCAAGGTGCCCGAGAAGGGCGCGCGGCCCGTGGGGGGCGATTGAGATGGATGGTCTTGTGAGCGTCCCCTCGCCTTTTTCCGCATCCCTGACCACGCTTAACTCACCCCCTCAAGGAGTTTCACATGGGCGTTCTTGACATTGCCAAGGGCATGGGCCTGACACTGGGCAAGCTGTTCCAGAAGCCCGTGACCGTCAGTTACCCGGAAGAGCGGGCCACCCTGCAGCCGCGCTTCCGGGGGCGGCACATCCTGACCCGGCACCCCGGCACCGGCCTGGAAAAGTGCATCGGCTGCTCGCTGTGCGCCGCCGCCTGTCCGGCCTACGCCATCTACGTGGAGGCCGCCGAGAACGATCCGGCGTCCCCCCACAGCCCCGGCGAGCGCTACGCCAAGGTCTACGAGATCAACATGCTGCGCTGCATCTTCTGCGGCATGTGCGAGGAAGCCTGCCCCACGGGGGCGGTGGTGATGGGCAACGAGTTCGAGATGGCCGACTACCGCTACGGCGATTTCGTGTACGCCAAGGAAGACATGCTGGTGGGTGTGACCGGCTCACTGCCCCAGCGCCGCGAGGCCGCCAGGAGCGGCAAGCCGGTGCGCCTGGGCTTCCAGCTCGACGGCCCGCCGAGGGCGGAACTGGAGGGGGTGGAGTACAAGTGATTTGCTGGTGCAAATGTCAAACGGTCAAACGGTCAAACCGTCTCACCGCTCCTGCACTCTCTTTTGCCGTTAGACCTTTAGACGGTTGGACGGTTAGACCCGCCGTCAAAGGCGGCCAACCATGATGACCGCCTTCATCCTCCTCGGCGCACTGACCCTGGTCGGCGGCATCATCACCATCTCGGCCAAGAACGCGGTGCATGCGGCGCTGGGCCTGGTGGGCACGCTGATCAGCGTGGCCGGGCTGTTCGCCACCCTGAACGCCTCGTTCCTGGCGGCCACCCAGGTGATCGTGTACGCCGGGGCGATCATGGTGCTGTTTCTGTTCGTGATCATGCTGCTCAACGCCAACGCGCCGATCACCGGGCGCGATCCGATTCCCTTCGTGCGTGAACTGGCCGGGCTGGGCGGCGTGGTGCTGGCCGGCTCGTTCACGGTGCTGGCCTTCTCGTACAAGGATCCGCGTCCGGTGGCCGAGGCCACGGCGGCGCTGGGCGGCGGCTCGGCGTCGGTGGTGGGGGAGACCCTGCTGACCCGCTTCCTGCTGCCGTTCGAGGCGGTCAGCATCCTGCTGCTCGTCGCCATCGTGGGCGCAGTGTCGCTGGTCAACCGGCCCGCGCCGCAGCCGGACAACGTGCCGGACAGCGAGGCCGAACCGCTGGCCCCGCAGGTGGGTTCGGCCTCCAGGGGCGGCGGTCAACCCGTGCTTCAGCATCAGGGTCTTCAGCACCGAAACGACGAAGGGGAGGTGCGCGCGTAATGGTGCCCACCGGTTATTACATCGCCCTGTCGGGCATTCTTTTTGCCCTGGGCATGATCGGCGTGCTGACCCGCCGCACCGCCATCATGGTCTTCCTGAGCGTCGAACTGATGCTGAACGCCGCCAACATTGCGCTGGTGGCTTTTGCCCGTTCGTGGGGTGACCTGACTGGGCAAACGGCCGTGTTTATCGTGATGACCCTGGCCGCCGCCGAGGTGGCGATTGGTCTGGCCATCATCGTCGCCATCTTCCGCAAGCGCGAGACCACCAACGTGGACGATCTCGCGGCGATGAAAGGCTGAGTGCTGAGGATGTTGCCCCTTCTGTATCTGCTGCCCCTGCTGCCCCTCATCGGCTTCGCCCTGCTGATGGTCTTTCCGCGCCTGTTTCCCGGCAAAACCGGCGGCTGGCTGGCGACGGGCCTGATCGGCGCGGCCTTCATCGTCGCCGTGCTGCGCTACCTGGGTCAGGGTGACGTGCCCGCGCAGGAAACGCTGTGGACGTGGCTGCCCAACATGGCGCTGAACGCCAACCTAAGCGTCGGCTTCTACCTCGATCAACTGAGCGCCCTGATGGCCCTGATCATCACCGGCATCGGCTTCCTGATCCACCTGTATTCCATCAGCTACATGGGGCATGACCCCAAATTCACGCGCTTCTTTGCCTTCCTGAATTTCTTCGTCGCCATGATGCTGATTCTGGTGCTGGCCGACTCCTACCCGCTGATGTTCGTCGGCTGGGAGGGGGTGGGCATGGCGTCCTACCTGCTGATCGGCTTCTGGTTCAGCGGGCGCGGCAGCGAGTCGTCCGATAAAGACCTGCGCGCGGCGGGCGAGCGCGAGGGCGTCAACAACTCCAACGCCGCCCGCAAGGCGTTCATCATGAACCGCATCGGCGATCTGGGCTTCATGCTGGGCATGTTCCTGCTGTACAAGCTGTACGGCACCCTGAGCATTCCCGAACTCGCCACGCGGGTGGAAGGCGTGAGCGTCGCCACCGCCGGGGTGGAACTGGCCTGCCTGTTCCTGCTGGTGGGCGCGATTGGCAAGAGCGGTCAGTTGCCGCTGACCACCTGGCTGCCCGACGCGATGGCCGGCCCGACGCCCGTTTCCGCCCTGATCCACGCCGCCACGATGGTCACGGCGGGCGTGTACCTGATCACCCGCAGCCACTTCCTGTACGAACTGGCCCCCAACGCCTCGCTGTGGGTGGCCTGGGTGGGCGGCCTGACTGCGCTGTACGGCGCGCTGGCGGCCCTGAATCAGCACGACATCAAGAAGATTCTGGCGTTCTCCACCGTCTCGCAGCTGGGGTACATGTTCCTGGCGGTGGGCGTGGGGGCGTACTCGGCGGGCGTGTTCCACCTGCTGAGCCACGCGTTTTTTAAGGCGCTGCTGTTCCTGGCGGCGGGCGCGGTGATTCACGCCCTGCACGACGAACAGGACGTGCGGCGCATGGGCGGCCTGCGGAAATTCATGCCGTTCACGCATCTGGTGTCCATCGCGGGCGTGCTGGCGATCAGCGGCATTCCCATCTGGAGCGGCTTCTTCTCCAAGGACGCGATTCTGGCCGCCGCCTTCGAGACGCAGCCGGTGCTGTACGCCATCGGCCTGCTGGTGGCGCTGCTCACCGCCTTCTACATGGGCCGCTGGTACTTCCTGGTGTGGCGTGGCGAGTACCGTGGGGCTGCCGCCACCGGCGTCACGCACCCGCACGAGGCCGACACCATCACCAAGATTCCGCTGGGCATTCTGGCGGCGGGCGCAACTTTAATCGGTTTCCTGAACATCCCCACCTTCCTGGGCGGCGGGCACGCCTTCGACGCCTACCTGGGCCGCGCCATTCCGCAGGAGGCGCACGAAATCGCGGCCTCCACCGAATGGCTGCTGACCGTGATCGCCGTGCTGGTGGGCGTGGCCGGGCTGGGCTGGGCCTACCTTCAGCACCGCAAGAACAATCTGGCGAATGGCCCGCTGGGACAGTTCAGCGCCAGCGCCCTGTATCTGGACAACGTGTACGACGGTGTGGTGGCCGCGCCCAGCCGGGCGATTGCCGGGGCACTGGACACGGTTGACCGGGGCACCGACGGCCTGATCGGCAGCATTTCCCGCAATGCGGCGGCTCCCGGCGGGCTGTTCACGCTGTGGCAGAGCGGTTTCGTGCGGGCCTACGCGGTCAGCATGCTGCTGGGCACCGCTGGCATCATCGGCTACTGGGCGCTGAAGATGATCGGGAGCGGGGCGTGAGGGGGTTGATGGCTGATGGTGGATGGTTGATGGCAGACGCAGCTGACGGCGGGCAGAGGGCGGACGGCTTTTCCCGCGTCCCGCCCACCCTGTCCCGCTCCCATCCTTTCCCCATACCCCACACCCCACAGCCCACACCCCACCCGGAGGCCCCCCATGTTTGATCCCCAATGGCTTCCCACCATCATGATCTTTCTGCCGCTGCTGGGCAGTCTGCTGGTCTTCGTGACCCCCAACCGCTGGCGCGACGAGGTGGCCGGGTTCATGGCCGCCGTGACGCTGGGCATCGGATTGATGATCTGGTACGCGGGCGGCTCCGGGCTGCTGAGCCTGAACTGGATTCCGGCGCTGGGCATCACCTACAGCGTGGAGTTGTCTGGCGTCAGTCTGGCGCTGGCGATGGTGACGGCGTTCATGTCGTTCATTGCCGTCCTGTACGCGGCGCGGCGCATTCCCAACCCCGGCACCATGCTGGCGCTGATCCTGGCGATGGAAACCGGGCTGCTGGGCATCTTCGCGGCGCGTGACCTGATCCTGTTCTACGTCTTCTTCGAGGACGCGCTGCTGCCCTCGCTGCTGATGCTGGCGATCTACGGCAAGGCGCACCGGATGCGGGCGCTGGTCAAGTTCGCGGCCTACACGCTGTTCGGCAGCCTGCTGATGCTGGTCTCGATCATCGGCGTGCGTTACCTGGGCGGCAGCCCGACGTTCGCCCTGGTGGATCTGAAACAGAATCTGGTCACCGGCCCGGCGCAGACGTGGCTGTACCTGGGCTTCCTGACCGCGATGGCCGTCAAGCTGCCGCTGTGGCCGCTGCACGCGTGGCTGCCCGATTTTCACGAGCAGAACCACGACAGCGGCATCCCCGACGTGATGGGCACGCTGTACAAGGTGGGCGGCTACGGGCTGTTCACCTTCGCCATCCCGCTGTTTCCCGACGCCTCGCTGGAACTGCGCCCGATCCTGATGGGTCTGGCCGCCTTCACCGCGCTGTATTCCGCGTGGATCGCCTTCGGGCAGAAGGACTGGAAACGCCTGCTGGCCTACGCGGGCCTCTCGCACATGGGCTTCGTGGCGCTGGGCGTGTTCTCGCTGAACGAAACGGCAGTCATCGGCGCGATGTACCTGCTGGCCTTCCAGAACCTGTACACCGGGGCGCTGTTTCTCAGTGTGGGCATGGTGCAGGAGCGCATCGGCAGCCTGGACACCCGCGTGGGCGGCCTGATGACCGGGGCCGGGGCGCTGGGCGGCCTGACCATAGCGCTGTGGTTCGCTTCCATCGCCGTGCCGGGCTTTGCCGGGTTCATCGGCGAGTTCTCGGTGCTGCTGGGCGCGTATCAGGTGTCGCCGTGGCTGGCCTTCATGGCCGGCATCACCACCATTGCCGCCGCCGCCTACGCCCTGACCGCGTTTCAGACCACCTTCTGGCAGGCGCGTCCGCTGGGCAGCGTGGCGGTGCGTGACCTCGTGCACACCGAGTGGCTGATCCTGGGACTGCCGCTGGTCGTCGCCATCTTCTTCGGGGTGTACAGCGCCCCGGCCCTGAACCTGATGCAACCCGCCGTGAAATCCGTTCTCGCTGCCCTGGGAGGCAACTGATATGCCTCAACTCGTCCCGCCCGATGTGGCCTTTCTGCCGCTGCTGCCCATCCTGCTGGTGCTGGCGGGCGCCCTGATCAGCACCCTGCTGGGCTTCTGGGTGGGCCGCCGCACCCTGACCATGATCAACATCGTGACCGTGATCCTGTCGGGCGCGAGCATGATGTCCCTGTGGAACGGGGGCCTGACCTCCTTTGCCGGAAGCCTGCAGGCCGACAACGCCGCCATTCTGCTGGGCCTGATCGTGCTGGTGGGTACGTTAATGTCCCTGCTGGTGTCGCTGGACACCGCGTGGCGCGAGCGGGTGTCCTTCCCCGAATTCGACGCCATGATGATGTACGCCGTGACCGGCTGCCTGCTGATCGTGTTTTCCGGTGACCTGATTGTGATGCTGATCGGGCTGGAGATCATGAGCCTGGCGGGCTACGTGCTGGCCACCTTCCAGGGCTCGCGCCGCGCCGAGGAATCGGGCCTGAAGTACTTCCTGCTGGGCGCGGTGGGCAGCGCTATCCTGATCTACGGCATCGCCTTCGTGTACGGCGCCACCGGCACCCTGAACTACGCCGCCATTGCCGCCAAGGTGGGCAGCGTGAGCAACCTGACCCCCGAAAACGTGGGCATTCTGGTGGGCGGCAGCCTGCTGCTGCTGGCGGGCTTCGGCTTCAAGATCGCCCTGGTGCCCTTTCACCAGTGGACGCCGGACGTGTACAGCGGCGCGCCCACCACCACCTTCCTGTTCCTGAGCACGGTGGTCAAGGTGGCCGCCTTCGCCGGCATGATGCGCGTGTTCGGCGGCGCGCTGACCGACGCCCCCGGCTGGTCGAGTGTCCTACAGATTCTGACGGCGGCCACCCTGATCATCGGCAACACAGCGGCGCTGTTCCAGACCAATTTCAAGCGCATGTTGGCGTACTCGGCGGTGGCCCACACCGGCTTCCTGGCGATGTGCCTGCTGGGCACCCCCGAACTGGGCGGCGCGGCGCTGGGCTACTACCTGCTGGTCTACACCCTGATGACCGGCGCGGCCCTGGCCGTGGTGGCCGCGTTGCAGCGTACGGAAGCCGGATTTGAGATGGGCGACATGCGCGGGCTGTATTACCGCCATCCCGGCTACGCCGTGGCGCTGTCGGTGTGTCTGGCCTCTCTGGCGGGCCTGCCGCCTTTCGCGGGCTTCTTCGGCAAGTATCTGGCGTTCCAGGCCGCCTTCCAGAACGGCTACGTGTGGATCAGCGTGCTGGCCGCCGTCACCAGTGTGGCCGCGCTGGTGTACTACCTGCGCCCCGCCATGCTGATGTTCATGCCTGACCGCACCCCGGCGCGGGAATACGCCCACGGCCAGCGCTTCCCCACCACCTTCACCGTGGGGCTGGGCGTCGCCAGCATCACCGTGCTGGGGATCCTGCCCAACGTCTGGTACAGCTGGGTGGCAAATCCGGCCATCTGGAGTTTCCTGGCCGGACGCTAGGGCATTGGTCAACGAGGCGACCTACCCCCTCGGCCCCCTCCCGCGCGGAGGGGGCTTTTTTGTGGCCCGGACTGTTGGGAGTGTCTAAAGCCTCCCCGTAGGCGTTCACGCAGGACGGGCACAGGGGTGTGCCTAGACTGGAGAAGATGTTGAACTTGACAGGCAGTCTGCGGGTGTTGCCGTGACGGTGGGAGAGAGGGAAGCCATCCTCGCCCTGCTGAATTCTCCGCATGTCACGGCTCCGACGCGGCGGGCGTTGCTGGAACGGCTGGACGCCCGGTACGCGCGTCAGTTTTTTGACGAGGCTGAGTTCGGGCGGTTGCGTGCCCTGTCTGTGCGCCTCGTGCCCCATGACCCGGCCGAGATGGATCTGGCCGGCACGGTGGATCACCGCCTGCACAGCGGCGTGGGCGACGGCTGGCGCTACGCCGACGCGCCGCCGGACGGGGAGGCGTACCGGGCGCTGCTGGCCGCGTTGCCGGAAGGTTTTGAGGCTTTGGGTGGAGAGGCGCAGGACGCCGCCATCCCATCTATTCAGTCCTCCCACCCGTACGCCTTTGAAGACCTGCTGGCCGAGCTGACCGAGGCGTTCATGGCCCACCCGCTGACGCAGTACCGCTTCGGCTACGCGGGTTTTGCGGACGCCCCGGAGTGGCCGCGCGTCGGCCCCAACGAGCTGGAACCCCGCGAGGTGGCGTATGGCCCCCGCTAACGCCCTGCCCACCGATCTGGACGTGCTGGTCATCGGCACCGGGGCGGGAGGCGCACCGCTGCTGGCGCGGTTGGCGGGGGCGGGCCTGAAGGTGGCGGCCCTGGAAGCGGGCGTGCGTCATCCGCCCGAGGGGATCGCCACCGATGAAGTCGCACAGGCGGGCATTTTCTGGCTGGACGAGCGGCTGTCGGCGGGCAACGATCCCGTCTCCTTTGGGCGCAACAACAGCGGGCGCGGGGTGGGGGGCAGCACGCTGCACTACACCGCCTACACGCCGCGCGCCCAGCCGGACGACTTGAAACTGAAAACCGAGTTCGGCGTGGGCGAGGACTGGCCGCTGGAATTTGCCGAGCTGGAGCCGTACTACGACGAGCTGGAATACTTTCTGGGCGTCTCCGGCCCCGCCGAATACCCGTGGGGGCCGCCGCGCCAGCGGGCCTACCGCCACCCGCCGCTGCCGCTGAACGGGGCCGCCCGCCTGATGCAGAAAGCCTGCGCCGAGATCGGCATGAAAACCTCGCCCGCCGCCAACGCCGCCCTGAGCCGCCCGCAGGAGCAGCCCGGCTACGGCACGCGCCACACCTGTACCAACCGAGGCTTTTGCCAGGCGGGCTGTTCGGTGGGCGCGAAGGCCAGCATGGACGTGACGTTTCTGGCGCTGGCCGAATTCCACGGCGCGCGGATCGTGGACGGCGCGCAGGTCACGGCGCTGACGGTGAAGGGCGGGCGCGTGACCGGCGCGGAATTCATGCGCGGCGACGAGGTGGAACACCTTTCCGCCAAAACCGTCATTCTTGCCGCCGGAGCGGTAGAAACGCCACGCCTGCTGCTGATGAACGGCCTCGCCAACAGCAGCGGGCAGGTGGGGCGCAACTTCATGGCGCATGTGGGCGTGCAGGTTTGGGGACAGGTGGAGGATGACCTGCGCCCGTACAAGGGCATTCCCGGCGGCCTGATCAGCGAGGACACCCACCGCGTCCCCGGTTTGGTCGGCGGCTACCTGCTGCAATCGCTGGGCGTGATGCCCGTGACCTACGCCACCCAGTACGCACGCGGCACGCTGAAGTGGGGGCCGGAACTGGTGCGGCACCTGAGCGGCTACAACCACGTCGCGGGAATTAACGTGCTGGGCGAGTGCCTGCCCTACGAGCACAATTACCTGGAACTCTCGGACGAACTCGACGCGCGGGGGCTGCCCAAGCCGCGCGTCCACTTCTCCTTCGGCGAGAACGAGAAGCGGATGACCGCCCACGCCGAGGCCCTGATGCGTGACCTGTGGGGCCGCATCGGCGCGCGGGACGTGTGGGCGCTGCCCCGCGCCGCGCACACGCTGGGCACAGCCCGTATGGGCCGCGATCCCGAGACCAGCGTGGTCAACCCGGTGGGCCGCAGCCACGACATCGAAAACCTGTGGATCTGCGACAACTCCACCTACCCCTCCTCGCTGAGCGTCAACCCCGCCCTGACCCAGATGGCCCTGAGCCTGCGGACGGCGGACGCGCTGCTGGACGGCCTGAAGCAGGCCTGACTCCAAGACACCTCCCCTTAACACCCCCCGAGGAGCCTCATGACCAAACCAAACACCGCCGAACGCAAAGACCTTCAGCCCCTGCCCGAGGCCAGAACGGAACAGGTGGGCTACGCTGTGCTGGGCATCGGCACGCTGACCATCGACGAACTGTTGCCCGCCTTCGCCGTGGGCCAGCGCTCCAGGCTGGCGGCGGTGGTCAGCGATGACCACGAGAAAGCCGTGGCCACTGCTCTGGCTTACGGCCTGACCGAGGCGGATGCCTACGACTATGACCGTTTCGAGGAATTGCAGTCGCGGGACGACGTTCACGCCGTGTACATCGTGCTGCCCAACAGCCTGCATCGTCAGTACACCGAGCGGGCCGCGCGAATCGGCAAGCATGTGCTGTGCGAGAAACCGCTGGCCGCCAATCCCGAGGACGCCGAGGCGATGGTGGGGGTCTGCGCCGAGCACAGGGTCAAGCTGATGACCGCCTACCGCTGCCAGTACACCCCGCACCACTGGCGGGCGCGCGATCTGATCCAGAACGGCAAACTGGGCCAGATCAAGCTGATTCACTCGGTCAACGTGCAGGTGGAGCCGAATGACGGTCAGTGGCGCCTGAGGGACGGGCTGGCGGGCGGCGGTTCGCTGCTGGACGTGGGGCTGTACTGCCTGAACACCATCCGCTTCCTGCTGGCCGAGGAGCCGTCTTCAGTGTACGCCCAGACCTTCAGCACGCCCGGCGACGAGCGCTTCGAGGAAGTCGAGGAAACCGTGGCGTGGCAGATGACCTTCCCCAGCGGCGTGATCGCGCACTGCTCTTGCTCCTACGGCGCGGCGCACGCCCGCACGCTGGACGTGTTCGGCGTGGACGCCCGCCTGACGCTTGACCCGGCCTTCGATTACACCGATCTGCGCCTGACGGTTCAGACCCCCGAGACCATCACCGAACACCGCCTGCCCGAAACCGATCAGTTCGCGCTGGAAATTGACCATTTCTCGGCGTGCATCGAGGAAGACCGCGAGCCGTTCACCCCCGGCGAGGAGGGCTTGCAGGATCAGCGGCTGATGGCCGCCATCTACCAGTCGGCGCGTGAAGGGCGGCCTATCAAGCTGGAGAAGATCGAGAAGAAGGATGCCTTCCGGGGTTCACCGCCCAGTCAGGACTTCGCCGAGCGGGCCTAGGATGAGGCCAACGGTTCTCGTGCACGGTTTCGGCACCTCGCGCCACGTCTGGCGGCGGGTGCTGGAGGGGGTGGATGCGCTGGCCGTCGATCTGATTGGTTTCGGGGACGCGGCGGAGGCGGGCCGGGCCGGGCAGACGGTGGAGGAGATGGCGCAGGCATTGGCTGCAACCCTGCGTGGGGCGGGTGCGGGGCCGTCCCGTGTGGTGGCGCATTCGATGGGCGGGAAGGTGGCCCTCCTGCTGGCCGCCCGACACCCTGAACTCGTGTCCGAGCTGCTGCTGATCGCCCCCTCGCCCCCCACGCCCGAACCGATGGAACCGGAAGGGCGGGCCAAGCTGCGCGCCGCCTACGGGAACCGCGACGCCCTGACCGCCCAGTACCACGACATCACCCATCAGTCCATCCCCGAACGGGACTTCGGGCAACTGATCGCTGACGGCCTGCGCGCCAGCCACGACGCCTGGAACGCCTGGACGGACGTGGGCAGCCGCGAGGACATTTCCGGCGAACTGGGCGGCCTGAAGTTGCCCATCACCGTCCTGTATTCAGAAGATGATCCGGCCATCTCGCCCGACACCATCCGTTCGGAAGTGCTGGCGCGGCTGCCGGGGGCCAGGGCGGTGCCCATCCACGGCAGCGGCCACCTGATTCCGCTGGAAGACCCGCAGGCGGTGCTGAGGCTGCTGGCGGCAAAGGAGACACCATGACCCTGAATTTCAAGGCCAGTGACGTGACCGACGGTGGCATGCACACCTTCGAGGTGGGCGAGCGCAAAGTTCTCGTGACCCGCGACGGCGACGACTTCCATGCCTTCGATGCCATATGCCCTCACGCCGGGGCCAACCTGGGCGACGGCGTGCGCTGCGGCTCCCGCATCGTCTGCCCGTGGCACCACGCGACATTCCATGCGGGCGACGGCTCCCTGATCGAGCCGCCTGCGTTGGAGGGCTTGAAACAGTACCGTGTGCAGCGCGACGGCGACGGGCTGAGTGTCGATCTGGACGATGTGGTTCCCCCAGAGAGGCCAGCCCCCAGCCATCAGGATCACCACACCGTCATCATCGGCGGCGGCGCGTCCGGTTTTATGGCGGCCCAGACGCTGCGGGACGGCGGCTACGAAGGCAAAATCACCATGCTGACCGCCGAGAACCGCGCCCCGTATGACCGCACGGCGCTGAGCAAGGCGTACCTGAGTGGCAAGAAACCCGCCGACAAACTGCCGCTGGGCGGGGCCGACTGGGCGCAGGAAAACAAGATTGATCTGCGTGAGGGCGTGAAGGTCACGAAACTGGATCGGGACACCCGCGCGGTGCATCTGGACGGCAGTGATTCCCTCGGGTTTGACGCGGTGATCGTCGCCACCGGGGCCACGCCCCACACCCTGAAGGTCCCCGGCGCGGAGCTGGACGGCCAGTACCCGCTGCGCTCCTTCCGCGACGCTCAGGCATTGAGGGATGCGGCGCAGGGCAAGCACATCGTCATCATCGGCTCCAGCTTTATCGGCCTGGAAGCGGCGTCCAGCTTGGTGGAAGGAGCCGCGTCGGTCACGGTGATCGGCCAGGACGCTGAAGTTCTGAGCCGCGCCCTGACGCCGAAAGTGGGGCGGGCCATCCGCAAACTGCACGAGGACAACGGCGTCAAGTTCCATCTGGATGCCGAAGTGACGGCCATCGAGGGTTCGGCTAAGGCGGAGGCTGTGCGCCTGAAAAGCGGAGAGAGCGTCAAGGCGGATCTGGTCTTGCTGGGCATCGGCGTGAAACCCAATTCCGATTTGCTCTCAGCCCTCGCCAACGAGAAGGGTGCCGTGCCCGTGGACGCCGAACTGCGGGCCGCGCCGAAGGTCTACGCGGTGGGCGACATCGCCCTGTCTCTCACCGTGCTGGGCGAGATGCGCGTGGAACACTGGCGCGTGGCCTTGCAGGAGGGCATGACCGCCGCGCAGAGCATTCTCAAATCTTCCGATCTGGAGCCGATGAACAGACGTGTGCCGTTCTTCTGGACCCAGCAGTACGGCAAGAGCCTGCGCTACGTGGGGCACGCCGAGAATCTGGACGACACCCACCTCTGGGGCAACCCGGACGAGCTGAAGTTTATCGAGTTTGCCTTCAAGGACGGGCAGGCCGTCGCCGCCAGCGGCATGGGCATGGACAAAGACCTCGCCGCATTTGAGGAGTTGCTGCTGTTGGGGCGTGCGCCGGGGGCGGGGGAAGTTAGAGCGGGGGAATTCAGTCTGGCAGAGCGGCTGAAATAAACCTGAACACCACAGCGCCACCTCCGAAGAAGTGGCGTGTGGTGGGGGCGCGGCGCGCGTCGAAGCCGTGGAAGTGAAGGGTGAAACGTGCGGTGTCAGCGGTGCAGGGTGCTGGGCGTGCCCGGTGAGAGGGTTGACGCCGCCCCGGCGTCCCTGGCTCGCCGAAGCGAGTGGTGCAGCCTTATCCCCGCTGCGAGGTAGGTTTCCGCCCGCACGGACGCGGCCCCGCCCCTACTGTGCGCCTAGACAGGCAGTTCGGTCAACCAGTTGAGTTGCTGAATCTGCGTTTCCAGTTCCCGCCGCACTTTTGCCAGCGCGTCCACCTGCTTTTGCAGGTCGCGGGCGGGGATCACGGACAGGATGCGGACCTCGCTGTTGCTGTAGCGGGTCTGGCGCTCGGAGGCGGTGGCGGCGGCGCGGCGCAGCACTTGCAGGCGCAGATCCAGTATGTCGCGGCGGGTCAGGGCGGCGGTCAGGCTCATGCCGTCGGGCAGCGTGGCGCTCAGGTTGGCGCGGTGGATGCGGGGGATCAGCACCTCCAGTGCGTCCGTGACTTCCATGAATTCCCTGAGCAGTTGTTGCGGGTCTTCGCTGGGTTTTTCCCTCTCCTGAACCAGCATGTTTCTGACGATGCGTTCTTCAAGCTGGGCGGCGCGCTTTTGCAGGTCGGCGCGCTCGATCAGGGCTTCGGCCAGTTTCATGACGGCATCTTAAAGCGTGATCTGCCCGCCTAAGCCACAAGGCGCACGATTTATAAGTCCTGGCATTGTTATGCTCCCTTCTAAGATGCCGTTCGATGCCCGCGCCCTGACCGCCCTGGATTTTCCCCGTATTCGTGAAGCCCTCGCCGAGCGCAGCAGCACCTCGCTGGGCGCAGAGCGGGCCAGGGCGCTGTCGCCTTCGGGCGATGCGGGCCGCATTGCCCGCGAGCTGGACGAGGTGGAGGACGCCCTGTTCGGTGTCAGCCTGAGCCTGGGCGGCATTCAGGACATCCGCGAGCTGCACGCCCGCACGCAGGACGGACGGGTGCTGAGCGGCCAGGAACTGCTGACGGCGGCCTACTCGCTGGACGGCGCGATGACCGTCAAGCGCGCCATCCACGCCAATTCACGCGGCCCGCTGCGCGAGGTGGCCCTGGGCCTGGGCGAACACTCCGAGCTGATCCGGCGCGTGCTGTCGGCCCTCGACCGCGACGGCGGCGTGCGCGACGACGCCTCCCACCGCCTGCGCGACCTGCGCAAACGCATTGAGCCGTTGCGCGGGCGCATCCGCGAGAAGCTGGCCGCCACGCTGGAAAAATGGGCCGACATCCTGCAGGAAAACATCGTCACCATCCGCCGCGACCGCTACGTGCTGCCGGTGCAGGCCAGCCGCGTGGGACAGGTGCAGGGCATCATCGTGGACGCCAGCGCGACGGGGCAGACCTACTTCGTGGAACCGGCGGCGGTCACGCAACTGAACAACGAGCTGACCCGCCTGATCTTGGACGAGGAGGCCGAGGTTCGCCGCATCCTCATTGAATTGTCGGGTCTGCTGGCTGCCGACGCCGACGTGCCGATGACCCTGAACACCATCGGTGAGCTTGACCTGATCGCCGCCCGCGCCCGGCTGGCGCGCGACTGGCGCCTGAACCGCCCCGAGCCGGTGACCGACGGCAGCTACGACCTGCGCGAGGCGCGGCACCCGCTGATCGACAACCCCGTGCCCAACGACATCCGGCTGGGCGACACCAAGCTGCTGCTGATCACCGGCCCCAACATGGGCGGCAAGACGGCCACCCTCAAAACGCTGGGGCTGGCCGTTTTGATGCATCAATGTGGGCTGTACGTGGCGGCGGCCAGCGCCAAGTTGCCCGTCGTCAGCGACGTGCTGGTGGACATCGGCGACGAGCAGAGCATCGAGGCGTCCCTCAGTACCTTCGCCTCTCACCTGATGCACCTGCGCTACGTGCTGAAACACGCCTCGCCGGACACGCTGGTGCTGGTGGACGAGCTGGGCAGCGGCACCGACCCCAACGAGGGGGCGGCCCTCTCGCAGAGCATCATTGAGGCGCTGCTGGCGCAGGACGCGCGCGGCATCGTGACCTCGCACCTGTCGCCGCTGAAGCTGTTCGCGCTGGAAACGCCGGGCCTGAAGAACGCCAGCATGGGCTTCGATCTGGAGACGCTGGCCCCCACCTACGCCCTGCAGGTGGGGCAGCCGGGCCGCAGCTACGCGCTGGCGATTGCGGGGCGCATGGGTCTGCCCGAGGGCGTGCTGGAGCGGGCCACCGGGCTGCTGGGCGAGGACGCCGGCATCATGGAACGCATGCTGGAGGGCCTGGAGCGCGAGCGCGAGGGTCTGGCCGCGCAGTTGGAGGCCACCGCCAGCGCCCGCCGCGAGGCCGAGGCCGAGCTGGGCCGCGTGCGCCAGGAGCGCGAGACCCTGGACACCCGCCGGGGTGAAATGCTGGCCGAGGCGTCGCAGAAGGCCGAATCGCTGTACGCCGACGCCATCGAGCGGGTTCGCACCCTGCGCGCCCGCGCCCAGGAGGACAGCGCCCGCCCCCGCGTGATGCAGGAACTGCGCGAATTGCGGGTGGCCGCCCAGAAATCCCGCCCTGCCCCCGCCGTGCGCGAGGAACGTGGCGATCCGATCCGGGTGGGCAACATGGTGGACGTGCCCGCCTACAACGCGGGCGGGCAGGTGCTGGAGCTGCGCGGCGACGATCTGGTGGTCCAGCTGGGCGTGATGAAGGTGGGCGTCAAGCGCCGCGACGTGCGTCTGCGCCCTGAACCCAAGGTCACGGCTCCGAAACAGAAAAGCCGGGGACTGCGCACGGCGTTCGCGGGAACCACCCCCAGCAATTTCGCCTCCGAGCTGCAACTGCGCGGCCTGGGCGTCGAGGAAGCCGTCGAGGAGCTGCGAACCGCGATCCTGGAGGCGTCCGCCCTCAAGGAAACGCCGCTGCGGGTGGTCCACGGCAAGGGCCAGGGCGTGCTGCGCCGGCTGCTGCGCGAGTACCTCAAGAACGACAAGAAAGTGGAGTCCTTTCACGACGCCGAACCCAACCAGGGCGGGCACGGCGTCACGGTGGTGAACATCCGGGTCTGAGCTTCGGCTGTGAGGTTTTGCGCTGGACACGCACGGGCTGTCATGCAGTGGACAGAAAGATTCGGCAAGATGGAGGCGTGAGCTTTCGCCGTTCCATCTCCCGAACTTCCGCTGCCCGGCGGTTGCGCTTTCGCCCCAAGCTGCTCTCTGCCTGCCTGCTGAGCCTGGCGGCCGGGTCAACCGCTGGGGCGCAGGCCACGTCAAGCGACAGTTCGCTGTTCGGTCTGAAATTCCCCTCCGGCTACTTCAGCCGTTTTGACCGCGTCGAGGTGCTGGCCTCCAATACGGACGGCTACGGCGCCCGCTTTCTGCCGGTACCAGTCACGGCTGACCTGCGCGTGACCCTGGTCAAGACGCCCACGGGGCTGGACTACGGCGTGGGCAGCCAGCTGGGCAATCTGAACGTCCTGGTGGGCGTCTTCGGCGGCGTGCCCAAAGCCGAGATGAACCAGAGCCTGCCGTCGGGCTTCCAGTGGAACGGCTTGGTGCAGGGCAAGGGGGCGCTGTCGCGTTTTGCCTTCGGCTACACCCACAGCGGGAACGATGGGCGATTCCGGCTGCTGAATGCGGTGGGGCTGGCCGCCGAAGCGGGCGTCGGTGCCCCCTACGGTTACTCGGAAGTCAGCGGCTTCGCCCCGCGCTCCTTCGGCAAGCTGAACACGGCGGTGGGACTGACCGGGCGCCTGTACACCTTCCCCCTGCAGATGGACGCCCAGGCCAGCTTCGATCTCAGCCTCAGCGCCAACTATTCGCCCCTGCCAGGGCTGCTGCTGGAAGCGTCGCATCTGGAACGCGGCGTGGCGGGGAGGGTGCCCATCGGGGGCTTCGGGCTGGGCCGGGTGCAGGAGAGCAACTTCGCGGCAACATACCGGCTGGCTGGCCCCGACACGGCGCTGCGGGTGGGGGCGCTGCGCAGCCGGGTGGCCCGCAACTGGGCCGGCGACAGGACCACCCTGCTCGGCGATGTCCTGCTGCGCAGCTCCGCACTGCCCAGCATGCTCGGCCCCAGCGTCGGCTATCAGTGGGGGCCGGGGGGCCAGGACGGCCACTGGTTGGTCAGTCTGGTGGCACTGCCCAAATAGGCGGCGAAAGGCAGGAGAGGGCGTGCTACCTTCTCCCCCGTGATGGCCCCGTGACCCGCCCATGACTGCCCACCACCCGCCTCCGCCGCTGACGCTGACCCTGCTGGCAGCCGGCACGGCGGCGTTCTTCACGCTGGGCGTCATCCAGGCGATGTACGGCCCCGCGTTCACGCTGTTTCAGGACCGCTACGGGGTCTCCACCGCCGGGGTGGGCCTGATCGCCAGCGCGCATTTTGTGGGCTCGGCGCTGGCCCCGCCGCTGGTGGGCATTCTCCTGATCCGCTTCAGCCTGCGCCGGGTGGTGGTGGCGGCGCTGCTGACCCTGGCGCTGGGCGTCACGCTGGTGGCGCTGGCCCCCAGCTGGCCGCTGGCGATTGCCGGGGCGCTGCTGGGCGGCTTCGGGCTGGGCGGGGTCAGCGGCGGCCTGAACGCGGCCTATGCCAGCATCGGCACGCGGGCGGTGAATCTGGTCAACGCGGTGTTCGGGCTGGGCAGCATCCTGTCGCCGCTGCTGGTGGCCGGGGCAGGCGGCAACCTGGCACTGCCCTTCCTGACGGTGGCGGCCCTGTGCGGCCTGACCCTGCTGAGCGCGCGGGTCTGGGGCTTTCCGGCCATGCGCGAACAGGTGCTGCCGCCCTCGCCGGGCCGGGCCGGGGTGCAGGTGGGGTTCTTCCTGGCGCTGCTGGCGTGCTACGTGGGTCTGGAAGTCGGCTTCGGCGCGTGGGCGGGCCGCCACCTGCAAAGCCTGGGCTACGCTTCGTTCGCCGTGATCGTCGCCGGGTACTGGGGCGGCATGACGGTGGCCCGCGTGCTGACCGGGCTGTTCGGGGCGCGGGTGCGGCCGGAGCGGCTGGTGCTGGCCTGCGCGGCGCTCACGGTGGGGTGTGGGTTGGCGGCCACGCAGGCGGCGTTGGCCCCCTTCGCGTACATCCTGGCCGGGCTGGCGCTGGGGCCGGTGTTCGGCACGACGCTGGTGTGGACCACCCGCAGCCTGCCCGCGCGCTGGGTGCCGTTTCTGCTGACCTCCGGCAGCGTGGGCGGGATTGTGGCCCCGTACGTGCTGGGCGTGCTGGCGGCGAAATTCGGCCAGGGTGCCATTCCCCTGGCGCTTGCGGCGCTGGCCGCCATGCTGGTGGCGGTGGTCTGGGGCACCCTGCGCGTGACCCGGCAGGCTCCGTCCGTTCGCCTGACCGCATGAAAATGGATTGCCACTTCGTGGGGGGTGTGCCACAATGCGCGCTACTTCTCACATTCGCCGATTTATTCCAGTCCCGCCGGTCAAGGCCGGCGGCGTAACGGAGGACCCACAATGACGCAAGCAACCAAGACAGTCAGATTGACCCGCGAAGGCTACGAGCGGCTGCAGCGCGCCCTCGGTCAGGAGCAGGCCCGGCTGGCGGAGGCCACCCGCATCCTGCAGGAGCAGATGGAGACCAGTTCCGACACCGAGGACACGGGCCTGGAGGACGCCAAGCGCGAGAAGATGAACATCGAGGCCCGGATCGACGAGCTGGAAGACACCCTGGGCCTGGCCACCATCATCGAGGAACACGAGAACGACGGCCGGGTGGAACTCGGGGCCATCGTGGTTCTGAGCAACGAGACCACCAAGAAGGAAACGAAGGTCATGGTGGTCAGCGCCCCCGAGGCAGCCGTCACCGGGGGCAGCCTGCCGCGCGTCAGCGAGGACAGCCCGGTGGGCAAGGAACTGATGGGCCGCAAGAAGGGCGAGGCCTTCGTGGTCAACCTGGACAACGGCAAGCAGATGAAATACAAGGTCAAGAGCATCGAGTACTGAGGCGGGCGGCCAGCCACAGGCAGAGGGCTGAGTCGCGCGTCCTCTGCCTGTGGCCTTTGGCCTTCAGCCCGCCGTGGTCATGCCCTCCGCCACCCGCCTCAGTTGCCCGTTCGCATCGTCCTGCACCACGCCGCCGTGGTAGGTCACGGCAGTCTGCACGTCCAGTTCGGCCATCTTGTTCACCGACTGGCCCGCCGCAGCCATCTCCGGCGTGAGCTGCGCCCTGGGGGGCTGAAGCTGTCCACCCTCTGAAACCAGCGCGTCGCCAGTAATCAACGTGCCCGTGCCTTCCAGGTACAGGCTCAGGTGGCCGGGGGTGTGGCCCGGTGTCAGGATCACGCGCACGCCCCCGGCCAGCGGCAGCCGTTCACCCTCGTGCAGGGTGCGGTCTACTCTGACGGCCACGCGCGGCAGGCTCAGGCGGGCGCGGACGTGGGGCGGGGTCTGTGGATCGGCCAGCAGGGCCGCCACCCGTTCCTGCGGCGGCATCTTCTGGGGCCATTCCTCGCCCTGAATGAAGGGGGTCTCGCGCTCGGAAGCCCACACCTGCGCGCCACTGGTCTTCACGATGGCCTCCAGACTGCCGATGTGATCCAGATCGTGGTGCGTCACGATCACCTGGCGGACGTCCTTCAGCGTGGCGCCCACCTCGGCCAGCGCCGCCTCGATTGCCCCCTCCATGCCGGGAACGCCGGTATCCACCAGGGTGTGCCCGGCCTGCGCGTCCAGGATCAGCACCGGGTGCAGCAGGGTGGGGCCAGTGCCGAAGTCGGTGCCCAGTTCCAGCACCAGCAGGTCATCGTTGAGTCGCATGCGGCAAGTATGGTTTGTGGCCGAGAGGAGAGCTGAAGGCGGGGCCACAAACCCTGTGGCTGACGCGGCGGCGGCTATACTCGCCCCCATGTCTGATGTTCCCGCCACCCCTGCGCCTGATGGCCCGCCCCGCCCCGACAATCTGCACGAGCAAACGGTCAGCCGCCTGAACAACCTGGACGCGCAGGTGGCCGCCGGCTTCGAGGCGTCGCCGTACTCGTACCCGCGCACCCACAGCACCCGCGACGTGCTGGCTGCCCATCCCGCCAGCGATGAAAATGGTCTGGAAGCCGGGCAGGACTGGCCCGACGAAACCTACGCGCTGGCCGGGCGCGTCACGCTGCTGCGGCACATGGGCAAGGCGGCGTTTGCCGATCTGACCGACGAACACGGCCGCCTGCAACTGCATTTCTCGAAACAGGACACCGAGAACTTTGGTCCCACCAAGAAGATCGATCTGGGCGACATCATCGGCGTGCGCGGAGTTCCCTTCGTGACCCGCACCGGGCAACTGACCCTGCGCGTGACCTCGTGGCAGCCGCTGGTCAAGAGCCTGCACCCGCTGCCCAGCAAGTTTCACGGCCTCCAGGACGAGGAACTGCGCGCCCGCCGCCGCTACCTGGACCTGATGATCAACCCCGAGCGCCGCGCCGCCTTCCGCACCCGCTCGCGTGCCATCCGGTACATCCGCAACTTTCTGGATGAGCGCGAGTTCATGGAGGTGGAGGGACCGACGCTACAGGTGGTGGCGGGCGGCACCGAGGCCAAGCCCTTCAAGACGCACCACAATGCCCTGTCGCACGATTTCAGCCTGCGCATCAGCCTGGAGCTGTACCTCAAGCGGCTGCTGGTGGGCGGCTTCGAGCGCGTCTACGAGATTGGGCGCAACTACCGCAACGAGGGCATCGACCGCACCCACAATCCCGAATTCACCATGCTGGAGGCGTATTTCGCCTATGGCGACTACCAGGACATGATGCGGCTGGTAGAGGAGATGGTCTCCGGGCTGGTGCAGGAAGTCACGGGTTCTGATCGGCTCACGTATCAAGGCAAGGAAATCAGCTTCGCCCTGCCGTTCAAGCGGCTGGATTTCGTGACCGCGCTGAAGGAGGCGGCAGAGCTGGACTTCGAGCCGACGGACCTCGCCAGACTGCGCGAGTGGACCGACGCCAAGCACCCGGACCTGCGCAAGGTGCCGGATTACAAGCTACTGGACAAGCTGTTCGGCGAGTACGTCGAGGACAACCTGATCCAGCCCACCTTCGTGACCGACGTGCCGCTGGCGATCAGCCCCCTCGTCAAGGCGCACCGCAGCCGCCCCGATCTGGCCGAGCGTGCGGACCTGTTCGTGGCTGGTTTCGAGCTGGCCCCGATCTATTCCGAGCTGAACGACGCCCTGGACCAGCGCGCCCGCTTCGAGGCCCAGAGTGCGCGCCGCGACGCTGGTGACGATGAGGCCCACGAACAGGACGAGGACTTCCTGCTGGCCCTGGAATACGGCATGCCGCCCGCCGCCGGCATGGGCATGGGCATGGACAGATTGGCGATGCTGCTGACCGACAGCGACAGTATCCGCGACGTGTTGCTGTTCCCGCTGCTGCGCCCCGAGGGGCAGGCGGGCGAGGCCGAAGCGCAGGTTTGAGCTGGACCGGCCCTGCGGCCTGCCGCCTCAGGACCACGGGATCTGGACACTTTTTGCTGCCCCCGCCGCAACGGTGGACCGGTATCAGGAAAAAAGGTCACATTGAATTGACAAACATGTCGCAATTGGCGCAGCATGAGGTCTGTACCTGTTTGACAGACAAGCGAACCCGGTTCGTCCACGAGGCCCCCGCACCCGGCGTGCGCCGCTGCCTCCCTCTTTTTCTGTTGCCTTTTTGCTGTCCCACTTTCTCCGGAGGAACCCATGATCAAGACCCCTATTAAAAAAGCCCTGCTGATCGCCGCCGCCCTGGCCACCACCACCAGCGCCCTGGCCGCCGGAAAGCTGGAAATCTTCTCATGGTGGGCCGGCGATGAGGGCCCGGCCCTGGAAGCCCTGATCAAGCTGTACAAGCAGAAGTACCCCAATGTGGCTGTGGACAACGCCACCGTCACGGGCGGCGCGGGCACCAACGCGCGGGCGGTGCTCAAAACCCGCATGCTGGGCGGCACCCCGCCCGACTCCTTCCAGGTTCACGCCGGGCAGGAACTGATCGGCACCTGGGTGGTGGCCGGGCGCATGGAAGACCTGAGCAGCCTGTTTAAATCCGAGGGCTGGAGCAAGGTGTTCCCCGCCGACGTCATCAAGCTGATCAGCTCCAAGGGCGGCATCTGGAGCGTGCCGGTCAACGTCCACCGCAGCAACGTGATGTGGTACAATCCCGCCAAGCTCAAGGCCTGGGGCGTCACCGTGCCCAAAACGTGGCCCGAATTCATCAGCACCTGCGCCACCCTGAAGAAGAAGGGCGTGGCCGCGCCGCTGGTGGTGGGCGAGAACTGGACGCAGCAGCACCTGTGGGAGAACGTGATGATCGGCACGCTGGGCGCGCAGGGCTGGGAAAACCTGTGGGCCGGCAAGACCAAATTCACCGATCCCAAGGTTGTGGGCGCGTTTACCACCTTCGGCAAGGTCATGGACTGCGCCAACAAGGACGCCTCGGGTCTGAGCTGGCAGCAGGCCAGTGACCGCATCGTCAGCGGCCAGAGTGCCTTCAACATCATGGGCGACTGGGCCGCCGGGTACTTCACCACCACCAAGAAGCTGGAACCCGGCAAGGGCTTCGGCTGGGCCACCGCCCCCGGCACGTCCAAGACCTTCGTGATGCTGGCCGATTCCTTCGGGCTGCCCAAGGGCGCCAAGGACCGCGCCGAGGCCATCAACTGGCTCAAGCTGCTGGGCAGCCGTGAAGGCCAGGACACCTTCAACCCCCTCAAGGGCAGCATCGCCGCGCGCACCGACAGCGACCTGAGCAAGTACAACACCTACTCGCGCAGCGCCGCCACCGACTGGAAGAACAGCAAGATCGTCGGCAGCATGGCCCACGGCGCCGTCGCGCCCGAGAGCTTCACCAGCGCCTTCGGGGCCGTGATCGATCAGTTCGTCGCCACCAAGAACAGCGCCGGGGCCGCCGCCGCCGCGCAGGCGCTGGCCGTCCGCTCGGGCTTCGGCAAGTAACGACTGAGGACGTAGTTGGCGGTGCGCGGGACGCGGTGAGAGAGACCGCGTCCCGCGCACCGCTTCCCGCTGTCCCGACGAAGGAGGCCCTATGAAACGCCTGAGCAAAGACCGCCTGTGGGCCATCGCCGTGCTGACGCCCAGCATTCTGCTGATCGGCATTTTCGTGTATTACTTTATCGGGCGTACCGTGTACGTCAGCCTGACCGACTGGGGCAACGATCCGGCGCAGGCGCTGGCGCTCAATCCCATCATCCGCTGGGTGGGCCTGCAGAACTACTCCGAACTGTTTACGGGCTTCCTGCAGGGCCGCTTCCGGCAGGAACTGGTGAACACGCTGTTCTTCACCCTGTTTTTCATCCTGGGCTGCCTGGGCGTGGGCCTGGGGCTGGCGCTGATCCTGGATCGCAACCCCCGGGGCGAGGGCCTGTGGCGCACCATCTTCCTGTTTCCCATGAGCCTGTCGTTCATCGTGACTGGCACCATCTGGCGCTGGATGCTGCAACCGCAGGGCGGGGTGAATCAGGCTCCCACCCTGCTGGGGGGGCAGCCCTCCACCTTCGGGTGGCTGAGCAGCAACGACTCGGCCCTCAAATTCGACTGGAACAACCTGCCGCTCATCACCGCCGCCGTGGTGGGCGCGGTGCTGATCGTGGTGGCCGTGCGCGCCGCCCGCGAGGGCCAGCGCACCCGCACCCTGGTGGCCGCCGCCTGCGCCGCGCTGCTGATCGGCTGGGCCATCTTTGTCGGGCCGAACGTGAAGCTGCTGGCCGCGCCAGAGTTGCACGGCTTCAACTTTGCCATGATCGGCATCATCATCGCCGCCGTGTGGCAGATGAGCGGCTACACCATGGCGCTGTATCTGGCCGGGCTGCGCGGCATCCCCGAGGAACTGCGCGAGGCCGCCAAGGTGGACGGGGCACGGGACGCCCAGATGTACCGCTTCGTGATCTTCCCGCTGCTGTCGCCCATCACCCTCAGCGCCATGATCATCCTGGGACACATCAGCCTGAAGATCTTCGATCTGGTGTACGCGATGGCCGGCCCCGACAACGTCGCCGCCAGCGTTCCGGCGCTGAACATGTACCTGACCAGCTTCCGCCAGAACCAGTTCGCGCTGGGCGCAGCCATCGGCACCATTCTGCTGATTCTGGTGGCCTTCGTGATCGTGCCGTATCTGGCGAATCAGTTCAAGGGTGAGGAGGGCCACGCGTGAGGGGGGAGGTTGTCGATGGTGGATGGGTGATGGTTGATGGGAACAGCCAGGGCGACTTGCTTCCAGCGAGGGCTTGCTTCGTGGCCCCCTCTCGTGCCGAGCTGTCGCAGTTCCCCCGTCCGCTCCGGGCTGTCCCGATCAACCACACGGGGCACACGGATAAGGCTTCGCCCATCTTTTCCCACAAGCCACAAGCCACGCGCCACCTGCCGCGCCGGAGGCCCTCATGACCGCTGTTCCCCAGCCCACCGTCTCTGCCACCCAGGCACGCCGGGCGGGTGGCCTGGGCCGCGCCGTCACGTACCTGCTGCTCGTCGTGGCCGCGCTGTTCTTCCTGATTCCCATCTATCTGGTGTTCGCCACCGCGCTGAAAACGCCGGACGCCATTGCTTTGCCGACGGCGTGGCACTGGCCCGCGCAGCTCAACTGGGCCAGTTTCTCGGAGGCGTGGGACAAGGTGGGCGGCAACATGCTCAACAGCCTGTTCCTGGCGGTGACCGCCACCCTCCTGAGTGCCCTGCTGGGCAGCCTGAACGGCTACGCGCTGAGCAAATGGCGTTTCCGGGGGGCCAATACCCTGTTCGCGCTGATGCTGTTCGGCATGTTCATTCCGTATCAGGCGGTGCTGATTCCGCTGTTCCAGTTCATCAAGGGGCTGGGGCTGTACGGCAGCATCTGGGGCCTGATCCTGGCCCATGTGGTGTACGGCATTCCGATCACCACCCTGATCTTCCGCAACTTCTACGCCGACGTGCCCGACGCGCTGGTGGAGGCCGCCACCATCGACGGCGCGGGCTTCTGGGAGATCTATGCCCGCGTCATCTTCCCGATCAGCATTCCCGGCTTCGTGGTGGTGATCATCTGGCAGTTCACGCAGGTCTGGAACGAGTTCCTGTTCGCGGCCACGCTGACCAACACCGGCAGCCAGCCCGTGACCTACGCGCTGTCGCAGCTGGCCGGGGGTCAGGCGGTGTCGTGGAACCTGCCGATGGCCGGGGCGATTCTGGCAGCGCTGCCCACCCTGCTGGTGTACATCGTGCTGGGGCGCTATTTCGTGCGCGGTCTGCTGGCCGGAAGCGTGAAGGGATGAGAGGGACGGCTTGGCGCGTCTGGTGCACATCAGCTGACGTCACACTTTTTGAAGTGGTTAGAAAATATTGAGAGGATTGAGGCGAGGCGTAAGATAACAGAATGATCCCAGCCTCAAATTCCCTGAGATCACAACATTTTTGTGGAGTGACAGTTCGGGCGGGGGGGGGGTTGTTCTTCAAGAGCGGTCGGTATCCCTCTGAACCGGACATCTTGCTTTCAAGTCGCGCCTGGCACGCGAAAGGGCGTGCTCAGCAGCCTGATCAGTCCGGGTAACTTGGGTAGGTTCCACCGGAGGGCATGGCACCGCTGTTCCGCGCCGTACCGCACGAGGCTCATGGCCGTTCGGCCATGGGCCTTCACCTTGACTGGCACCTGTGCCTGGAGCCACACGCCCACCCGCAGGCAGCTGACCCACGCCAGGATGACCAGCCCGAACAAGCGTTCCAGTCGGTCCGGTCGAGTGCTGCCCATGCGCTCTAGGTCAAAGCCGCGCACTTTGATGCTGGCGAAGGTGCACTCCGCGGACCAGCGAGCTCGGTACAGCACACACGTGTCCCACGCGCTAAAATCCGTGATCACGACCTGCATCACCTCGCCAAAGATGTTGGCCTGCTCGGCAAGGTACCGCACCTCCCCGACCTTCAAATCGCCGAACCACTCGTCCACGCGCAGCTGATCGATGACGGCGTTTTCTCGGATGCGGATGGCCCGTTTGGTCTGTGATTAGCGCCCCCCCGAGTGCCCGGCTTCCAGCCGGGCACTGCTGCCGCTACCATGCTGTCCATGGGCGCTGGGATGACCGAGAAGGATCTCTTCGAGATCATCCGTCGCCAGTCCGAACAGATCGACCAACTGATCGCCGAAAACAAAGCTCTCAAGGCCGAAATCGCTCGCCTGAAGAAACGCATCGAAGAACTCGAACGGCGGGAACGCAAGTACGTTGCCCCCTTCAGCCGGGAGCAATGCACCACCGATCCCAAATCACCAGGACGCCGTCCTGGTGAGGGCACCTTCGTGCACAAGGCCCCACCCACGCCGCAACAGATCACTCAGACCGTGCAGATTGACACGCCCAATACCTGTCCTCGCTGTGGGTTCATGGGGCCGCTGATCTTCACCCGTCAGGACAAGGCCTGGGTCACGGAACTCGCCCCTCGGAACGCCATGCAGGTCACCGAGCATCACGTGCCCATCATGGAATGCCCGCAGTGTCACCACGCGGTGCGTGGTGACCATCCCAACCTGAAAGCCGATCAGGTCGGTGCCACGCGCCACCGACTCGGCCCTGTTCTGCACGCCACCCTTCAGACCCTGCATCACGAGCTGGGCCTTCCAGTCCGCCACATCGGGCGGGTCATGAATCTCCTCGGCGGCATCCAGGTCATGCAGAGTGCGATCACGCAAGCCGCCCAGCGGCTTGCGGCTGACGGCAGCGCCTTGTCTGCCCACGTCGATGGACTACAGACACAGCTCCAACAGGCACCGTTCGTGCATCACGACGACACCGGCTGGCGGATCGGCGCCCAGAACGCCTGGGTGGGCACCTTCCGCAGTGCGGACACCGTGATGTTCCGCGCCAACCTGCGGCATACGAACGTGGAAGTCCGAGAAGGTCTGGGGCAGAATTTCACGGGCGTGCTGGTCAGTGACCGCTTCTCCTCGTACGACAGCCGTTTCCTGCAGGACGTCCAGCAACAGAAGTGCCTGGCGCACCTGATCCGCAATGCAGATGAGGTCGCCGCTGGAGAACAGCGGCGACCTGGGCGGGGAGAGCTGTACGGACAGCGGGTTGCGCAGGTCTTCCGGGATGGCATCCGACTGCATCGGGACGTGACAACGGGTGTATGCACGCGAGAGGAGTACGGGCAGCAGGGTGAGTTCCTCACCCTGCTGCTGGACGCCCTGCTGAATCGGGCGCCGCTCCAGTCGAAAGCGAACGAGCGACTTCGACTGGGCATCCTGAAGCAGCGCGTGCTGGATCGGTTGTGGCGGTTCCTGAAGGACCCGGACATTCCACCGACGAACAATGCGGCCGAACGTAGCTTGCGGACGGTGGTGATGGCGAGGAAGGTCTCGCAGTGCAGCAAGAATGCAGTGGGCGCGCAGACGTACATGCGGATCAAGCCACCGTGGAGACCGCGCGATTGCGCCGTCAGGACCCCGTCGCGGTCCTGACCGGCCTGATGCGCTGACCGGGTGCTCGGCCTTTCGACCGACCGCTAATCACAGACCCCGTTTGATGCCCTTGCGTCTCAGGAACCGGAACCACCAGCCGCCGACTGGAGACCAGTTGGATTCGCCTGACCGTGCCGCTGTTTCCGTCGTGATCGAGGGCAGTCCAGACGAGAGGCACCGTGTACCCGTGCAGCACGACGCCGAGCACCAGAAGGTCCAGCGGTGAATCCCCACGTTCCCAGGTAGTGCGGTTCATGCTGAGCAGCAGTTTTCCGGGAGGCAGCAGAGCCAGCAGGAACGCGAGAAAGACGGATTCCGTGAGCTGTGAATCCCGGCAGCCACGTTCCACCCGGCGTCGCTTGGCCTCGGTGGAGTTGGCCCCGGAAAGATGGGCGCAGAGACCGCTCTGGTTCACGCTTCGGGCCGTGACCATGGCGAAGACGAGATTGACGACACGCAGTCTTTGAAGTGGCGGGTGAGTTCGGTATGCTGGAGGGCGGCGGGTTTTGAGGGCGTCACACACCCAAAACACCGCCGTTTGGCGTGCCGGTTCGCGATTTATCATACGTCCAGGAATTTCCCGTTCAGCACAAGTTCAATCTGAAGATGTCCGGTAAAGAGGGCGTTAGGTTTAGATTGGCGTGAACACTGCCTTCTCATCTACTTGAGGCAACCTTGGGAATGTTGTGATCTATTCCCAGAGGGTCTGAGGTGCATTTTTTTGGTTAAAAATCAGGAAGAAGCCTTTCCCGGACAAGCAGAATCAATTTTTCTCACCCCCCCTTTAAAATCGAAGTCGTAGGCTGTGCTGACGCCCGCCTTAAACGTGTGGAGTTTTCATATGCAAACAGCAGCCATGACCCGATTGAGTGCCGCGCGAGCTATTTTCCGTTTCACAGCACTCTCTTCCTGCCGCCAGCAAGACAGTGGGACGGGGGTGCGCTTCACCAACGCGTGTCGGGGCTTACTTGTGACGCATCCGGTCTGCGCTCCAGTGGTCTGCCAGAATGCGCCTTTCGAGGTGCAAGTTAACCGGGTCATGCACTGGAGTTTCATTAACCTCATCCTTAAGGTGCCTCGCGCTGGGAAGAGCACTTTCAAGCGTGTGGTGCGGTATATCAGGGTAGGCCCAGTTCTGGGGGTATCGGCGTGAGTGCCCCCCTCCCTTCGGCGCCTCAGTTCGGCGCTTTCCAGCAGGATCTCCGCGGGCAGGGACAGGAGACAGAGCTCGAGATCAATCTGGTCTCGCTGTGGCTGGGTATGCGCCGCGTCTTGCCCCTGGTGGTCCTGGTGGCGGCCAGTCTGGCGCTGGCGGCCTACCTATGGACACGCGCTCAGCCGGTCGTCTACGAAGCGTCTGCCACTGTGATCGCTTCCAGCGCACAGAGCCAGATCGGCGTGGTGGGCGGCACTGTCGTCTCGCCGTTGCCAGTGGCTACGGTAGAAAAGGTTCTCCAGAGTCCACTTGTTCTGCGCCCGCTGATTGCGGCCATACAGGACAATGCGGCCATCGCACCTGCTGAGCGACAGGAGATTGTCGTGAACCTGGAGCAGGAACTGTCTGCCGCACCGGCCGCCTCGCGCCAGCGTACAGTTTCGGTCAGTGCCGATCCGGTTACAGGCGAGAACAGCGTTTACACCCTACATGCCCGCGCACCCTCAGCCAGGGCGGCACAGGTGCTGGCAGATCAGGCCAGTGCTGTGCTGCTGGCCTGGGACGCTCAGCGGACCTCGCGCGACGTGGCCCTGGCCCGGACCAACTTTACCCTTCAGCTGGCCCAGGTGGACCGGCGGCTGGCCCTGCCTGGCCTGTCTACCCTGGAACGGCAGACCCTGGTGTATCGCCGCGCGACTATGCAGGACAATCTGGCCCAGCTGGCCTTTCTGGCCTCCGCACGGACGGGCAGCCTGAAACCGCTGTCTAGTGCGGTCGCTCCGGTTGATCCCGTCTCGCCGTCTGCAGCGCGCAACGCCGCCCTGCTGGGCGTGCTGGGTTTAATTCTAGGCACGGGCCTAGTGGCTGTATGGTCCGTGATGCAGCCGTATATTCAGACGGAAGATGATCTGCTGGGACTGGGACTGCCGGTTCTGGGTCTCTTGCCTGGGCGCAGAGCAGGGAGAGCATTCCGCCAGCGGGACAGCGTGGCCCAGGACGCCCTGGGTTTCTTGCAGATGCGGCTGCTGGGTGCCCTGCGCGGCAAGGCCCATCCGGTGGTGCTGGTGGCCGGAGTCAGGGCGAGAGGCCCCGGGGACGGTGCGGGGGTCAGCCGTCTGACCACCGAACTGGCAATCAGCCTGGCGCAGTCGGGCAAGCGGGTGCTGATTGTCGAGGTGGCGGGACGGCGTGGGGAGCCATCTCTGTTCCCTTCCATGCTGGAAGGGTCGGAGACGTTGCCGTGGCACCCGCTGGACCATGTTCAGGTGGCCGAGCTCCGTGAGGGTGTTCACCTGTTGCCCGCTGCCCCGTACGCGGGGCGTGGGACCGAACAGACCGGGCGGCCTGACCTAGGCCAGTGCCTGCGCTCGTGGAGTCAGAGTTATGATCTGGTACTGCTGAACACCCCGCCGCTGCTGGATCAGGCCCAGGGGTTGACGCTGAGCGAACAGACAGACGGCGTCCTGCTTGTGGTCAGAACGGGGCGGACTTCGCTGAGCGATCTCAGACGTGTGCTGCGCTCCGTTTCCGGGGTGGGGCTGCCGCTGGTGGGCTGCGTCCTTGATCGGACGTCCGCCTCCCCTCGCCGGATGTCTTCCACGCCACTCCTGCCCCCGATAACCGCCTTGGCAGAAGCCCGCACCGGGGAGACGCGCTAACTATGGGCGTGCGGATGTCCAGTGGGGCCGCGCCTCTGCGGACGGCGGGTCGGGCCGCCTCAACCCGGCTGGCTGGACTGCCCCAGGCGGCGGCGCTGCTGCTGGGCGACGTTCTCAGTGCCCTGCTGGCGCTGGCGCTGGCCTCATGGTTGCTGGTGCTCCTGGGTCGTCCCCCTCTGCGTCCTGAAGAACCACTGATCTGGATGGGCCTGTGGATCGCGTGGCGCGCCCATCAGGGGCTGTATCCGGGCTATGGCCGTTCCCCTCAGACGGAACTGAGGTTGCATACCGTGGGCACGGTGCAGGTAGCGTTGGCCCAGCTTGCGGCAGCTTTTGCTACCCATCGTCTGGCCCCCAGCGTGACTGGCCTGATTTTGCTGTGGGCCTCACTGCTTGTGCTGGCCCTGATTTTCCGTTACGGCGTCCGTGCCCTGCTGGTGCACTGGGGCCAGTACGGCCGCGATATCAGCGTTATTGGTGCGGGGCGTACGGCGGCCCTGACCATTGCGCATCTGCGCGCCCATCCCACATACGGCCTGCGGCCTGTTGCAACTTACGATGACAATCCTGTGTTACACGGCACAGGTGTTCATGGGGTGCCGGTGGTCGGTCCGATTGCTCTGGCGCTGACCGATCCTCTCACTGAACAGGCCCTGATCACTATTCCCGGCGCACGGGCCGAAATCCAGCGTCAGCTGGTGAACAGCATCTATGCCGCGTTCCCCATTACCTGGGTGGTGCCGGACCTGTTCGGGGTGCCCAATCAGGCCCTGCAACCCCACAATATTGGTACGGTGGCCAGCCTGGAAATCCGCAACAATCTCAGGAGTGGGCGTGCGCGCCTGACCAAGGGCATGATCGATGTGTTGGCGGCGTGCATCTTGACGGCGCTGTTGCTGCCCTGTCTGCTGGTGATTGTGGTGGCGATCAAGCTCGATAGTCCTGGTCCCGCTGTATACCGTGCCCGTCGGCTGGGCCATGGCGGCCGCCCCTTTAACTGCTACAAGTTCCGCAGCATGCACAGCGACGCAGAGACCAAGTTGCGTGATGTCCTGGCAAACTGCACTGACCTGAAAGCCGAGTTTGACGCTACCCATAAACTGAAGGACGACCCACGCGTAACGCGGGTCGGGGCTTTTCTGCGCCGAACCAGTCTGGACGAGTTGCCGCAGTTGTTCAATGTTCTGCGTGGCGAGATGAGCCTGGTGGGGCCGCGGCCTATCGTCCAGGCAGAGATTGTGAAATACGGCGCGGTCTATGGGATCTATAAGCAGGTCCGCCCCGGCATGACGGGCTACTGGCAGGTCAATGGGCGCAGTGACACCACTTACGACGAGCGCGTGGGGATGGATCAGTTCTATGTGACCAACTGGAGTCCATGGCTGGATCTGTTGCTGATGATCCAAACTGTACGCGTGGTCGTGGTCGGCAAAGGAGCGTACTGAATGGGACATAGCTCTATCCCGGCTGTGCGGCAGGCGGGATTGGGCAGCAATACGGCGTGGATGTTGCTGGGGCTGGCGGCGCGCTTTACGCTACAGTTGATTTCCTTCGTCCTCTTGGCCCGTTCCCTCGGCGCCGCAGCTTTTGGCGCCTTTTCCGGTGCTCTGGCCCTGTCTACTCTACTCTCTCCTGTCGTGGAGTTGGGGGGCTACAGCATGATTGTGCGGGACCTCAGCCGGGGTGTGGTGGCGCGCCTGGCCCTGGGGCGCGCATTGTATGCGATGATCTTCAACGTTCTGCCGGGTTTAGGCTTGCTGGCCGTCATCAAGTGGCTGGCCCTTCCAACAGTGCCTTGGCAGGTGGCGCTGTGTGTGGGGGCAGCAGAACTCATAGGTGCGCGCTGGTTGTCCCTGGTGAGTGCCGTTCACGTGGGGCAGGGCATGCTATGGCGCAATGCGGTTCTCGAAGTGGTGTCGGGGGCGACTCGCCTCCTGCTGGTGGTGGCCCTGACGGCCACACCCTCACTCTCTTTGTGGGCCTGGTTGTACCTGCTGCAGAGTGTGCTGATCGGTGCAGCAGCCCTGAGTTGGACCATCATGAGCTACGGCCGGCCTAGCGTTGGCCGCGTCGATCTTCGGGAGCGTTTTCAGGAAGGACTGCACTTTGCTGTCGGAACTTCAGCCCAGAATGCCTATACTGACGTTGATAAAATTATGTTGCCGCGTCTGGCAGGGCTGGAAGCGGTGGGGATCTATACCGGGGCTTTCCGCTTTGTGGTGGTCGCGTTTCTGCCACTCAACGCATTTCTCGGAGCGCTCTATCCCCGGTTTTTCGAGGCTGGACAGTATGGTTATTCGGCCGCCCGACAGGTGGCGTGGCGGGCGCTGCCCATCACGGCAGCCTATGGCCTCCTGGCCTGTACCGGTTTATGGCTGGCTGCGCCCCTGTTGCCGCGTTTATTGGGACCAGGCTTCGGAGAGTCGGTACAGGCGCTGCGTGCCCTGTCTGTCCTGTTATTGGTACAGAGCCTTTACTTCCCCTTCGCCGACGCCCTGACAGGAAGCGGATTACAGCGCGTCCGGACGGCTGGGCAGGTGGGCAGCCTGATCTGCAATATAGGCCTGAATCTTGTGCTGATTCCTCGTCTGGGTTGGTTGGGGGCGGTATATAGCAGTATCACGACGCAAGTCATGCTGTTGTTCATCTGGGGAGGGTATTACGGTGTTCGATCACCAAAACAGTGAGGCTCTGGTGCTTGTTCCCAGAGAAAGTCATCCGACCGGGGGGGTCAGCAGTCATCTCGAGCTGCTCAGGCATACGCTGTCTGCCCATGTCAGTCATGCGTACTGGCATCTCCCCCCGGTGAGCAAGGTGCACAAAGCGCTGCTCGTGGCCAAGCATAGTGGAGATGTTGACGCCGCCCGGCGAGACAACGTTCGCCGTAAAGTTGCGCAGTTGGAAGCGCAACTTCGGGTCCGTGCTATGGCCTGGCCTTTCGCGAGACTGATTCATGTTCACGACGTGATTGCCGGTCTGGCCGCTGTCAATTTTCGTGACAGCTTCGGGCGTTCCCTGCCTGTGTTATATACAGCGCACGGTCCGCTTTCCAGAGAGATTCGCATGGATACGGGCGATGAGGAATTGGCCAAGTTCATTGAGCAATTGGAGGGCAAATTCTATGCTCGCCTTGATCGTGCCATTGCCGTGGACACTGGGCAGGCCGAGATCCTGAGCGGTGATTTCGGTGTGCCACGAGGCAAGATTACAGTGATTCATAATGCGGTCGATGTGGTAAACGTCGGCCGCCCTACTCCGGAGTTTCAGGTGCGGCGAGAAACGGCGCAGAGAATTCTGGTGCTTCCTCGTCGCCTGGTAGAGAAGAATGGTCCCCTGGTGGCTCTGGAGGCGCTCGCCCTGCTGCCCCCGTATTATCGGCTTTGGGTTGTGGGAAACGGTCCACTGCGCTCCCAGTTTGAGGCCAGGACAGCCAGCCTGGGTCTGGAAGGGCGGGTTCGCCTGTGGGGCGAGCAACCTCGCAGCAATGTGATGGAGTTGATGCGGCAGGCGGATGTAATTGTGGTGCCTTCTGTTCCTGCACATGGCGTGGTAGAGGCTACCTCGATTGCGGCACTGGAAGGAATGGCGCTGGGCAAGCCGGTTGTCGCGTCGGCCATCGGCGGTCTGGTCGAACTAATCCAGTCGGGCCAGACAGGGTTGTTGGTGCCGCCCGGTGACGCCCGAGCGCTGGCTAGAGCCGTCCTGTCCCTAGAGCAGTCTGATTTCGGTGGGGCACTGGGTAGACAGGCCGCCGACTTCATCCGGCGCTCCTGGTCTTCGGACCATTGGGCGGCGCTCACCTACGCTGAATACCAGCGCCTACTGTGAAGTTCTCCCTGATCGTGTGTACCCTGGGGCGGGTGGCGGAATTAGAGCACCTGCTGGCTTCCCTGGCCAGCCAGTCCTACACAAATTTCGAAGTCATCCTGGTAGACCAGAATATTGATGGGAGACTGGACTCGCTGCTGGCAGCCTACGCTTCATGTTTTGCGTTGCGTCATCTGCACTCTGCTCCAGGCCTGTCGCGCAGCCGCAATCTGGGATTGTCGTATGCCACGGGCGAGATCATTGCCTTCCCTGACGATGACTGCTGGTATCCGGACGACTTGCTCGCGCAGGTGGCCGAATTCTTTGATGATCATGCACTGGTGGGTGGTCTGTCTGGCCGGGCTACCGATGGCAGAGGCAAAAACGTGGCGGGCCGGTGGGACCGGCAGGCGGGACTGCTCACCCTCGAAAACGTCTGGAGCCGCGCCATTTCCATCACCATCTTTCTGCGCCGGGCGGTGGTCACGCGCGTGGGGCCGTTCGACGAAACGTTGGGGGTTGGTGCGGGCACTCCATTCGGGTCCGGTGAGGAAACCGAGTATCTGATTCGGGCCTTGAAGGCCGGAACTGCGCTGTTTTACTCTCCCCGGTACGTGGTGTACCACCCTGAGCCTGCCGCTGAATACGGTGATTGGGCAGTGGCCAGGGCCATGGGTTACGGTCTTGGCATGGGGCGGGTGCTCAGCATGCACGGGTATGGCGTCGGCTTTGTCCTCAAAAGCCTGATTCGTCCTTTGGGAGGCAGTCTGCTTTTTTTCCTGATGGGACAGGAGGGCCGGGCCAGATTTCATCTGAATGTCGCCAGGGGCCGCTGGGCTGGCTGGCGGCAGCGCCCATGATTTTTGCCTCAGGGACCAGGGGCATGGCTGCGTCCTCCGCGGCCTGGAACACTCCAGCGAGGTTGACGCTGGGCGTGGTCTTGCTGCTGTTGCCACTGAGCTCAGCCGTTAAACCTCTCCTAGGGCTCTCCGATGACGCGTTGTGGATTGATCCCTCGCTGCTACTGGCACCCCTGCTCCTGCTGATGATCCCACGCGTCCGGATTTCGCTGCTGACGCTGTTGCTCCTGCTGGCAGCGCTCCTTGCCATGTGTCACGGCGCTGTGCTCGCTGACCTGACCCTGGGCGGCAAGCAGGGCCTCTATGACCTCGTGCGGGAGCCCGCCCGATTGGCGCTGTGCCTGATGCTTTTCACGGGCGTCGCCCACTTCGCGCGGAAACAGCCCATCCTGGTGGTCCAGTACCTCCATTTCAGCGTCTTGCTTCAAATGGCTTTTGCGGCTGTGGTCTGGTTAGGAAGTTCCAGAATCTTGACCCTGCCTGATCCGCTGGGACAGTACGCGGTGGATCTGGGCAACAGACAGGCGCTGTGGCTGGAGTCGGGGGCCATCGCACGGTTGAGTGGCAGTTTCCCGGAGTCCCCCCCTTTCGGGCTTTTCATGCTGTCTTGCCTGTTCGTCTTCTACGCCGCTCGGAAGCTTCCCGGTCTCCGGGGCCTAACCCGTTCAGGCATGGTCGTGGCAGCTCTGGGCGCGGCCCTATCGCTGTCCGATCAGATCGTCATTGCCCTGGGGGTCTTTCTGACCTGGGTGATTCTCGGAGTGCTGCGCCAGTTTCTCACTCGCCGCAGCGTCAAATTGCTGCCGCTGCTGATTCCGCTGGCGCTGCTCTGTGCAGCGGGAGTTTTTTCGGCCCAGCGGGTGCTGGCCAAGTTCTCCGAAGTCGGCAAGACCGGGGCCAGTATCGTTGCCACCAGTGGCGGTGAACGGAGTTTTCATACCCAATACGCCCTCGGTCTGCTGGGCGAGCATCCCAGCGCCGCCGTATTTGGTATGGGTCCGGGACGCTATGGGGCCTACGCCGCTAGAACAGGTCTTTTTCCAGACACAGTGACCATTCAGGTGACGCCATTAGAGTGGCTGGTGGAAGATGGGGCGCTGGGACTGGTGGCAGTGACCGCATTTCTTTACGCCGTCTGGAAGCGTGCTCGCCGCACGCTGGGCAACATGGCCTTTCCGGTGATGCTCTCGCTCCTGCTGGGCATTTTGTTCCAGGCCAACTGGAAATGGAGTGGCTGGTTTATAGCGCTGGCATTCCTGTATGGTTTGGGCCGACATGTGACCGACAGCAAGTTACCGTTGAAGGAAGTCGTTGAATGAAGATCATGATGGACAGCCGATGGGATGGACCGCACGGTATAGGCCGCTTCGCGCAGGAATTAAAGAGTCGCCTCTCGCCCCGCTTTGCGTTGTCGGGCTTCCCCCTATTGCATCCGCTCGAAGGCATCTGGCTGAGTTGGCAAGCCTGGCAGGCCCGTCCGGACGTTTATTTTTCGCCCGGCTTCAATCCGCCGCTGTTCTGCCCAGTCCCTGTGGTGTTCACCATTCATGATCTGATTCATCTCAAGGTGCCTGAGGAAGGCAATCCGCTCAAGGCGCGGCTCAGGGCGCTCTACTACCAGTACATTCTGCGGCCTGCAGCGCGGCGGGCTGCCCGGGTGCTGACGGTTTCCGAGTATTCACGCCGCCAGATCATGGCATGGGGCAGTCTGAACCCCGAACAGGTGGTGGTGGTGGGCAACGGCGTGGACGCGGCCTTCAGTCCGCACGGCCCACGTCACCAGCCTGGCTTTCCCTACCTGCTGTATTTCTGGAACGGCAAGCCGCATAAGAACGCGCTCCGGTTGCTTCAAGCGTTCGCTGGTCTGGGCGATGGGCAGGTACGCCTGCTGGTTTCCAGCGCCCCGGATGACGAACTGCGCCACCAGGCCCTGCGGCTGGGCGTGGCCGACCGCGTGGTGTTCGCGGGCGGCATTCCCGAAGCCGAATTGCCCTCCTATTACCGGGGAGCAGAGGCTCTGGCGTTTCCAAGTCTTTATGAGGGCTTCGGGCTGCCTGCGCTGGAAGCCCTGGCCTGCGGTACGCCAGTGGTGACCTCGAATGTCACCTCGCTTCCAGAGGTTGTGGGAGACGCGGCGGTTCTGGTCAACCCCTACGATCCGGCGTCCATTACTCAGGGGCTCCAGCACGTCATGGAGGATCAAGGTCTGCGTGCCAGCCTGAGGGCAGCCGGACTGGAACGTGCCCGGTGTTTCTCGTGGGCCACCACGGCGGTGCGGGTCCAGGCAGCTCTGGCTGAGGCGGCGCGGTGAAGACGGCCCTTGTGCATGATTGGCTGGTGGCCTACGCAGGCTCGGAGAAGGTGGTCGAGGAACTGGCGGCGCTGTGGCCCACGGCACCGATCTATACCTTGTTCCACGATCCGGCTTCCATGCTCGCCACACCTTTTGAAGGCCGCGATATTCGTGTTTCCAGCCTGAACCGTCTGCCCGGTTCGGCGCGGCGCTACCGCAGTTTCCTGCCGTTGATGCCCTTTGCAGCGGAGCAGTTTGACCTACGCGGTTACGATGTGGTGATCTCCAGCAGTCATGCAGTCGCCAAGGGAGTGCTGGTCAGTGCCGAACAGCTTCATCTCAGCTACGTGCATTCGCCGATGCGCTACGCCTGGGACCTGTATCAGCAGTATCTGGAAGAAGCCAACCTGACAAGTGGCGCGCGGGCCATGCTGGCGAAAGTGATTCTGCACTACCTGCGGCTGTGGGACAGCACCACGGCCAACCGGGTGGACGTGTTCATGGCGAATTCGCAGTATGTGGCACGCCGGATCTGGCGCACCTACCGCCGTCCGGCGCGGGTGCTGTATCCCCCCGTTCAGGTAGAGCGCTTTGACCCGGGGCGCCCGCGCGAGGACTTTTACCTGACCCTCTCACGAATGGTGCCTTACAAGAAAATGGACCTGATCGTGGAGGCTTTCGCGCGGAGCGGTAAGCCGTTGGTGGTGCTTGGGGACGGGCCAGACCGTGCCAAGATTGAGGCGCTTGCCACTCCCAATGTCACCCTGCTGGGCCGCCAGTCCGACGCTGTGGTCGCCGATTTGATGGAACGTTGCCGGGCTTTCGTGTTCGCTGCCGATGAGGATTTCGGGATCACGCCGGTGGAGGCCCAGGCGGCTGGGGCACCAGTCATCGCCTACGGAAAGGGTGGTGTGCTGGAAAGTGTGGTTCCCAACCGGACCGGTGTCTTTTTTGGTCAGCAGCAGGTCACCAGTCTGAACCGGGCCGTGGAACTGTTCGAGACCCATCCCGGATTCGACGCGCGAATTATCCGGCAGCAGGCCGAGTGTTTCGGCCCAGCACAGTTTGCCACCGGGGCCACCATGATAGTGGACGCCGCCTACGCCGCATTTCAACGTCAGGAAGACCCGGAGCGCGCGGTTATGAAGCTGGATGCTCTGGTGAAAGAAGAGTGACTTCCCGTTCCGGGGGGAGCGCCGTAACCACGTCACCGGGAGCCTTCGAGAATATTGATCTGAACAGGCCGCTTCCGTCTGGCTGGAAATTGATGGGCCTATCCGCTCCCATTTCGGATGGAGACAACCTGTTTCGCAGTATGACCGGGTCCTCAAGTTCCATTGCGTTTCCTTCTGATCAGGCCAAATACCTGCTCCTGCGCTTTCAGCTCTTCTCACCTGCCACGGATGTCAGGTCAGAGGTTTATTTGAACGGCACGCTTTTGGGTGAGACCCGTTTTCCCAGAAACCATTATGCTGGCGTAACTGAAATGGGTGGGTTCACTCGGCAAGGCCAGAATGTCCTGACCATCGACTACCACTGTGGGGGGCAGACGTGCAGGACGCCAGTCTTACAGTATTGGACCAGCCTGGAGTTTCGCCTTCCTGTGAACACGCATGCGAGGGAGCAAGTCGGTCTTGCCGCTGAGCGCTGGCAGCTGAATGTGCCGGACACGCCACTGAACATCATTGGCGCGAGCCCAATGCTTTTTGATGGGGCCAATTATTTTCGTCAGGTCAAGGGGGAGGGCTTTCGGCTGAGCTGGGCTGAACACGCCCGTCCCCTCAACGTCACTTTTCAGATTGAGGCTGCCGAGCCAGTGCGGGTGATCAGTCGCGTCGGCGAGCAGACGGTCTCGGTGGTCTCATCGGAGGCTCGGGAGGAGGGACGGCAGACGGTGTCTCCCGCCGTATCGCTGCTGACTCATGGTGAAGCCCAGGCGCTAAACGTCGAAATCCAGTGTCTGCAATCAGGAATAGGTTGCGCTGCCCTCTATTTTCCCAGTGTGACGGTGCTTCCAGAGCCGGTGAATGCGCCGTTTCATGCATGGGCGGCGGTCCTGGTGGCGGCCCTTCTTATTCTGGTCCTCAAATTTCTTCTGAATCTGCGGCGCATTTGGTAGTGAAGATGTGTATGGGGCGCGGGGCTGACAGATACAGCAGGCTGCGCTCCTTTACTCTTCCTGTTCTGCAGGAAGCAGGTCTCACGGCTTCTGCTCCCTCGGCGGTCCAAAAGGGTGGGTTGGCTTCGTCAGCGCTGTGCGTAATAGCTGGCTTATGATGTTGGCGCCGGAATAGTCCGTATTCTCAGACTGAGACCCACGCCCACCCACCACAGTTCAGCAAAGTGCTGGCTGGGAACAGCAATCACCACATCCACCACGTTCATGGCTGTAAAACCGTAGAGCACTGCGACGATCAGGAGGTCACCCATCAGCGCAGCACGCCACAGCGCGTACCCCATGACGCTCAGCAGGCCCAGTGTACCGACCACACCGGTTTCCAGCATCCAATGCAGCCAAGCGTTGTGGGCAATCAGCCACACGCTCGACCAGCGACTCAAACCATCAGGACAAGCGACGTCGTTCCGGGCCAGGGTGGGGGTCAGTTGACAGCCATCCTTAAACAGGTAGGTCAGGTAAGGGCCGCCCTGATAGGGCCCGACGCCCCCTACTGGCGAAGTTTGCCAGCCCTGTACGGCGTCACGCCAGACAAATTCGCGCCCGCTGGTCTGGTCGTTGAGCAGTCGTTCGACGGGTTTGAATGGGATATTCAGTGTGGTGTTCAGGGTGGCCAATGCCAGAATCAGTGCGGCCGGCAGGAGTACCCACCATTGTCGCCCACGCCTTGCAAAGACCAAGGCGGCCACAGTGCCCACCCCCAGCGCCAGCAGCGGCCCCCGGCTGCCCGCCGCCAACAGGGTCACCAGCGCCAGCGCCCCGGCGGGCCAGCGCCACCAGCCCCCGCCCCGCCAGAACACGCTGATCCACAGGGCCACCACCGCCACCAGCCCCAGCGAAACCACGTAATAGTACGGGTGGCCCAGCCGCTCCTGAACCCCGGTCCAGCCCTGGGTGAACAGCGTGTAGCCCCAGGCGGTCCCAAAGATCACCAGCTGGCCCCACAGCAGCGGCCGCAGGTTGCGGCTCTCGCGCAGATACACCCCTGCCGCGATCATCGCCAGGATCAGCAGGGTTCGGGCGGCGGCCAATCCCAGCGACAGCAGCGGGCGCGGCGTGAACAGCGCGGCCACCAGCTGGGTGCTGGCGAAGAAAAAGAGAATGTACCGGGCGGTCAGCGGCAGCGTTCTGAGCCGGCCCAGCGCACCGAAGGCTGCCAGATACAGGGGTGGAAAGACGGGAATCAGCGCGATCAGCCAGCTCACCTGACGGGGCGGTGTGACAGGGTGGGAGCGGGAACTCACGCGGCAGTGTAGGGCATCTGGCGAAGGGCCTTCCACAGCACGGGCTGAGCGCAAAAGCCAGAGGGCCTGGCCGCGCGAAAACTTGCGCGGCCAGGCCCAGAGTCTTCACTATTTTGAGAAATTACAGCTCCTGCCGTCTTACTCCACCGTCACGCTTTTCGCCAGATTCCTCGGCTTGTCCACGTCCTTGCCCAGCGCCGTGGCCGTGAAGTAGGCCAGCAGTTGCATCGCCACCGCGTTGACCACCGGGCTGACCATCTCGTGGGCGCGGGGCACGTAGATCACGTCGTCGCCGTGGCGGGCGTTCTCGGTGTCGCCGTCGCTCAGGAACAGGATGACCTTGCCGGCGCGGGCGCGCACCTCCTGCACGTTGCTGATGGTCTTTTCCAGCAAGCGGCTCTCGGTGGCGATCACGGCCACCGGCAGATTGGCGTCGATCAGGGCAATCGGGCCGTGCTTCATCTCGCCCGCCGCGTAGGCCTCGGCGTGGATGTAGCTGATCTCTTTGAGCTTCAGCGCGCCCTCGTAGGCGGTGGGGCTGTTGACGCCGCGCCCCAGGAACAGGTAGTCGCGGGCCTGGTGGTACTTCTCGGCCACCTGCTTAATGGCCTCCACCCGTTCGGGGGCCAGCGCTTCCTCCACCAGCCGGGGCAGCTCGCGGGCCGCCTTGAGCAGCTCGGCGCCCTGCTCCTCGCTTAACGTGCCGCGCGCCCGGCCCAGCCAAAGTGCGAGCATCACGAAGGCGCTGACCATCGAGGTGTACGCCTTGGTGCTGGCGACGCCGATTTCCGGCCCGGCGTGGATGTACAGCGTGTCGTCCAGCTCGCGGGTCATGCTGCTGCCCTTGGCGTTGATCACGCCCAGCGTTTTCGCGCCGTGCTTCTTGGCCTCGCGCAGGGCTTCGAGGGTGTCGATGGTCTCGCCGGACTGGCTGACCACAATCGCCAGCGTGTGTTCGGACACCAGCGGATCGCGGTAGCGGTACTCGCTCGCCACGTCCACCTCCACCGGAATGCGGGCCAGTTGCTCGATCAGGTATTCGCCCACCAGCCCGGCGTAAAAGGCAGTGCCGCAGGCGATGATGCTGATGCGCTTGAACGAGGAGGGATCGAGGTTGATGTCCAGATTGACCTCGCCGGTGTCGTCGTGCAGGCGGCCGATCAAGGTGTTGGTCAGGGCGGTGGGCTGCTCGTAGATTTCCTTGAGCATGTAGGTGTCGTACCCGCCCTTCTCGGCGGCCTCGGCGTCCCAGTCGATGTGTTCCACGGCGCGCGTCTGCTCGTTGCCGTCCAGATCGGTCACGCGGAAGCCGTCGTCGTTCAGCACCACCATGTCGCCGTCGTGCAGGAAGACCATCTTGCGGGTGTAGGCCAGCAGGGCCGGCACGTCACTTGCCAGGAACATCTCGCCCTCGCCGACGCCCATCACCAGGGGGCTGACCGTGCGGGCCGCGACGATCTCGCGGTGATCGACGTGCGTGACCACGATGCCGTAGGCCCCACGCACCTGCCCCAGCGCCGTGCGAACGGCTTCGTACAGGTCACCGCTGTACGCCTCCTCGATCAGGTGGGCCAAGACCTCGCTGTCGGTCTCGCTCTTGAACTCGTGGCCGCGCGACATCAGGGCCTCTTTCAGCTTCAGGTAATTCTCGATGATGCCGTTGTGGATGATGACGATCTGGCCGTCCTCGGTGGCGTGTGGGTGCGCGTTGGTGTCGTTGGGCAGCCCGTGGGTGGCCCAGCGCGTGTGCCCGATGCCCAGCGTGCCGCTCAGGGGCGCGCTGCCCAGTTCCGCTTCCAGGTTGGCGAGTTTGCCCGCCTTCTTCTTGACCGCGATGCACGCGCCGTCGCCAATCGCCACGCCCGCGCTGTCGTAGCCCCGGTATTCCAGCTTGGAGAGGCCCGAAATCAACACGTCCTGCGCCTGCCTGCTGCCGATATAACCCACGATTCCGCACATAAGAACTCCGCCCCGCCTCTTCAGGTGAAAAGTACGGGAATGCCTGTGTCATTTTGTCGGGTCGTGTCCGGCCTTATGCCCGCGTTACCGCTGGGTTTATCGCCGCGACTTCCCGCATCTGCTGTGCAGACCCGGCGGGTAGGTGTCGCCCACACCTGGAGGCATCCGCAGAAAAATCGCTGACCTCCACCTCGTTTCCCACCCAGACGTTGCGGGTGGGCCTTGCGCTGCCCTGTTGGTGCAAAGCCCCCGGCATGAGAGGGGTTTGCCGCCAGATCATAACATCCCTATGTGGCCTCCGGTGAGCACAATGCTCAGGTGACGCGGGTCACTATCGCTGCCCGGCTGTCCCGGCGAACCGCACAGTGAGGGCCGTCTCCCGTTTGTCCCGGCTGCGCTTGCTAGGCTATACGCCGGTTGGGCCGCTGTACGGAGAATTCCTGTCCGGCCCGCTCCCCGATCTGCTTCCCCCGCCCACCTCCCCGCTTCAAGGAATCCTGCCATGCCCACCTACCTGTACAAGAACACCGACACCGGAGAAATCTACGAGTTGCGCCAGAGCATGCGCGACGACGCCTACACCGCCCATCCCGAAACCGGCGTGCCGATCAAGCGCGTGCTGGCGCGGCCCAGCATCGCCTTTAAGGGCAGCGGCTTTTACGCCAACGACTCGCGCCCCCGCGAAAAGTCCGAGGGCGGCGGCAGCAGCGAGAGCAAGCCCGCACCCAAAACCGAGAGCAAGAGCGGGGCCAGCAGCAAGGGCGGCGGCGAGGGGTGAACGCTGCCCGCGTTGTGGGTGCGGCGCTGCTGCTGACGGCGGCCGTGGCGGGCGCGTATGTCACGGGCCGGGTCAGCGCCCAGCGCGCCCTGGTCACGCCGGACGAGATCAACACCGTCGAGGTCACGCAGAACGCGCTGCAGGCGGTGGTGCGGATCGACAACCGCCTGCAGCGCGATCAGCTCCAGCCCGGCGACGATCCGGTCGAGACCGGCACCGGCTTTTTCTACAAGAAAGACCTGATCGTGACCAACTACCACGTCATCGAGTTTCAGGACTCGCTGAGCGTCACGCTGTACAACGGGCGCAAGGTCTCGGCCAAGATCGAGGGCGTCGATCCGGGCATCGATATCGCCATTCTGCGCGTGACCGGCGTGACGGCTCCCAAGACGCTGAGCTTCGGCAGCAGCGCCCGCCTGATTCCGGGGCAGAAGCTGACCGCGATGGGCACGCCCCTCAAGATTCCCAACTTTGTCAGCACCGGGATCTTCAGCGTGATGGCGACGGCGGACAACGTGCCGCGCAACGACCCGCTGGGAACGGAAATCGGCGAGTACCTGATGACCACCGCCAGCATCCAGCAGGGCAACAGCGGCGGCCCGCTGCTGGATTCGCGCGGCTTGGTGGTGGGGGTGGCCGACGCCAACGCGGCCCCTAACAACCTGATCCCCGGCGTGATCGGCATCGCCATTCCCGGCGATCTGGTCAAGCAGAGCCTGGACGATCTGGAGAAGATCGGGGTTCCGCAGCGCGGCACGCTGGGCGCCACCCTGATCGATCTGTCCACCCTGCCGCCGGCCCTGCGTCAGCTCGCGGGCCTGTCGAGTTCCGAGGGCGCGCTGGTCATGGACGTGCCGGCGGGCAGCGCCGCCGCCCGTGCGGGGTTGCGCGGCAGCCTGCGCAACAGCAGCGATCAGTTGCTGGCCCCGCTGGGCGACATCATCGTGGCGGTGGACGGCGTGCGCGTGCAGAACTCCTTTGACGTGACCCGGCTGGTGGCCGCCAAACGTCCCGGTCAGACCGTGAATCTGCGCGTGTGGCGCAACAAGAAGAGCGTGGACGTGAAGGTCACGCTGCTCAAGCGGACGTTGCAACAGACTGGACGCTAGAAGCTCGGCGGAGATCGAAAAGGGGAGACGGGAGGCGGTATGGCCCCGTCTCTTCTGCTGTTTGCGGGCAGGACGAGCGGTAGGCTCTGCGGCTGCTCCTTCGCCGGGAACTTTTTCTTTCCATCCTCGTATCACAGTGATATCACCCTGAGAGGAGGGAACCGGTATGAGTGAACTGAAAAAAGCGTCCCTGGAAAGAGCGCCGGAAGTGGTCGGCCCCGAAGGTGGAATCTCCACCCGCAGCGGCGTGGCGAGCGTGGAGCGTCCCGCCTTTGGCCTGCCCGGTGTGCCGATCTTCCTGCTATGGCTGGCGCTGGTGGCCTTGGCGGTGTGGCTACTGGTGGCCGGTCGATTCCTGCTGAGCGTGGTGCTGGGCGCACTGCTGTTCTTCGCCGTGATCGGGTTTTTCATCGTGCAGCCCAATCAGGCCAAGGTGCTGACCCTGTTCGGGCGTTACGTGGGCACCGAGCGGCGCAATGGCATGTACTGGACGAACCCTCTGACGGTACGCAAGAACGTGTCGCTGCGCATTCGCAACTTCAACTCCGAGCGGCTGAAGGTCAACGACCTGTCGGGCAATCCCATCGAGATCGCCGCCGTGATCGTGTGGCGCGTGGTGGATTCGGCGCGGGCCACCTTCGACGTCGAGGACTACGCCGAGTTCGTCGCCATCCAGTCCGAGACGGCGCTGCGCCACCTGGCCTCGCAGTACCCCTACGACAACTACGAGGAAAGCGGCATGAGCCTGCGCGGCAACGCCGACGAGGTGGCCGAGGCGCTGGGCCGCGAACTGGCCGCCCGCTTAGGCCACGCCGGGGTGGAAGTGCTGGAAGCCCGGCTGTCGCACCTGGCCTACTCGCCGGAAATCGCCGGGGCGATGCTGCAGCGCCAGCAGGCCAGCGCGATCATCGCCGCCCGGCAGCAGATCGTGCAGGGCGCGGTGGGCATGGTGCAGATGGCCCTGCGCGAACTGGCTGATCAGAACATCGTGGAGCTGGACGAGGAACGCAAGGCCCAGATGGTCAGCAACCTGCTGGTGGTGTTGACCAGCGAGCGCGGCACCCAGCCCATCGTGAACGCCGGGAGCCTGTACTAGCGCGCCCCTGAAGGCAGAGGAGGCACGCATGGCCCGGAAGAATTACCCCCTGCGGATCAGCCCCGAACTCTACGCCGCCCTGGAACGCTGGGCCGCCGATGACCTGAGAAGCGTCAATGCCCAGATCGAATATTTACTCACCCAGGCAGCGCGCGAGGCGGGACGGCTGAAGCCAGGAGCAGAGCAGAAGAAGGCGGAGACGCCCGATTGACCAGAAATCCAAAAATAGGTGTGGGAGGCAGTGAATACTCGCCTCCTACACCTGTTCTACGTCCGTGAGAACCACACGAAGATGAACACCCAGGACACCACCGCCAGCCCCACGCTGAAGAGCAGGTAGTTGCGGAGCCACGGGCGAACCTCCACGAACTGCGGGCTGATCACGGCGGCGAGCAGCACGAACAGCGCGGGCGTGACCAGCAGGGCGGGCAGGGTGATCCCGCTGGGGTAGATGAAGCCGGCGAAGAGCAGCGTGAAGATCAGCAGCGCCCCCGCCGCCGACAGCAGCCGCAGTTGCAGGGCCAGTTCAAAGGAGAGGCGGGCCGGTTTGCGGGACATGGCCCAGTGTAGCTGCCGGCCTCCTTCCGGTTGTTGTCAAGCCCGGCCCGGCCCCTTCCCCGGCGGCAGACCGCGCTATGCTCCCCCCTGGTTATGTATCTGGTGATTGAAGGCCCCATCGGGGTGGGAAAAACGAGCCTGGCCCGGCGGCTCTCGGCGCGCTACGGCGCGGAACTGAACCTGGAGGTGGTGGAGGAAAATCCCTTCCTGGCCCGGTTCTACGAGCAGCCGGAGGCCTACGCCTTCCAGGTGCAGGTGTTCTTCCTGCTGTCGCGCTTCAAGCAGCTCTCGGCGCTGGCCCAGCCGGGGCTGTTCAGCGGCAACGTGGTCAGCGACTACCTGTTCGCCAAGGACTTCATCTTCGCCGCCATGAACCTCAAGGACGCTGAATTCGCGCTGTACGAGGATCTGTACTCGCACCTGTCGCCGCGCCTGCCCACCCCCGATCTGGTGGTGTACCTGCGCGCCGACACCGACGAGCTGCTGCGCCGCATCGCCCGCCGGGGCCGGCCCTTCGAGCAGGACATGCAGGCCGCCTACCTGGCCGAGCTGACCGCCCGCTACGACGAGTATTTCCGCACCTACGCCGGGCCGCTGCTGACCGTGCAGGCTGGGGACATCGACTTTGTGGGCAACCCAGAACACGAGGAACTGATCCTGGCCCGTGTCCACGAGGCGCTGACGGCGGGGCAGGCGGCGGACTGATGCGCCGCACCCTAGGGAAGGGCTGATGTACCTCGCGGTCTCGGGCAACATCGGCAGCGGGAAAAGCACGCTGACGCGCATGCTCTCGGAGCGCTACGGGTTGCGCCCAGTGTACGAGCCCTATGCCGACAACCCGTACCTAGAAGACTTTTACCGCGACATGCGGCGCTATTCCTTCCACTCGCAGGTCTACTTCCTGTCGCGCCGGCTGGAGCAGCACCTGAATCTGGTGACGGGGGCGCGGTACGTCATTCAGGATCGCACCGTCTTCGAGGACGCCAACATCTTCGCCCGCAACCTGTTCGAAAGCGGCCAGATGGAGGCGCGCGACTGGGCCACCTACGGCGGGCTGTACGAGGGCATTCTGCCGGCCCTGCGCGTGCCGGACCTGCTGATTCACATCGACGCGGGGCTGCCCACCCTGCGCCGCCGCATCGCCCTGCGGGGCCGCAGCTACGAGCAGGACATTCCCGACGCGTATCTGGCGGGCCTGAACCGCCTGTACGACGCCTGGATCGCGGACTTCGACGCCTGCCCGGTGCTGCGCGTGCCTGGGGACGAGCTGGATTTCGTGGCCGATCCACACGCCTTCGAGCGTGTCTGCGCCCGTGTGGGCGCGCACGGCTTCGGCCTGCCGCTGCCGCGCTGACACGGTGCGCGTCCTGAACGTTCCGGTCTCCGCCGAGTTGCGGGCGCTGTGGCGCGGCTGGCTTGCCCCCGCACGCCAGCCGCTCTTTCTGACAGGGGAGGAGGCTGCCGCGTTTGATCTTCAAACCCTCCCGCGTGCCGAACTGACGCTGACGCCCGAGGAACGCGACACCCATGCCGTCTGGGGCATCTCGGCGGCGGCAGACCGGGTGGCGTGGCTCGAATTGGCCGACTGGCACGGCCTCGGGTCAAAGCGTCAGCGCGAGTTACTGGCGCTTCAAGTGGGGTACAAACGCGGTAACATCCCCCGCCGCCGCGACTTTGCCGATCTGCTGCCCGGCCTGCCGGAAGCCCACTTTCTCTGGACGCCTGATCGCCTGACCGACGCCGTGCTGCAACGCGTCGTCACGCTCAGCGCCGGAGACACCCCCTGTCAGAAGTCCGGGGTGCCGGAAAGCGTGTGGGAGGCGGCCTCCGCTCACCTGCCCCGTGTCCGTGAACTGGCTGGAACCTTCGCTCGCCACAGCGGCGCGAACTGCTTCGGCGCGGTGATGGGCGCGGCGGGCGTGCCTGGGGCCGAGAACGAATGGATGGGGCGCGAGCCGTTCGGGGCATTCTTGCAGGAGCGCACCCGTTCCGGTGGCGACGATACCCAGCCCGGCACGGTGCTGCTGTGGCGCAGCGCCGATGGGCTGGCCCAGCACGCCGCCGTCACGCTGGGGGAGGGCTGGGCCTTTCAGAAAGCGTCGCAGGTCTGGACGTCACCTCGCGTCGTGCTGCGCGTGAACGAGTTGAAACGGGCAGTGCGTCAGCGGGGCCAGCGTCGGAGTCGCCTGACTTTGCGCTAGCTATCTGCCCTTGCGGGTCAACTGGTACAGCGTGTAGGCGTTGAACACGGCCAGCACCAGACTGACAATCGCCAGCGGCCAGTTGTTCGTGGTCGCGAACCGGATGGTCAGGATGCCCCAACCGCACACCAGCGCCGTGACCAGCCAGATGCGCCATGCAGGAGCGTTCATGCTTGAAACCTCATGCGCCCATCCTAGCGGCCAGGACGCGGGACATGGGTTGGCGGACGAACAGTTGGGCGGCTTGCCGGGTCACCCCAGCTTCATTTTCCCAGGCTGGAGGCCAGCGCCGCGCGCACGGCGGCCCCGGCATTCAGGGTGCCGCTGCCGCAGCTGCGGGCCGGCTCGGGATCGCAGTGCCCGCCGGGAAACGGGGTGGCGGTGCGGGTCAGCAGGCCCCGCAGTTGCGCGGGCGTCAGGCGGGGGCGGGCGCTCAGGAGCAGGCTGGCGCCGCCGCTGACGTGTGGGGCGGCCATGCTGGTGCCGTCCGGCGTCCGCACGCCCCCCGGCCCGCTCAGGCTGCTGACCGGAATGCCGTGGCCGGTCTCGCCCCCCGGCGCGGCCAGGGCCACGCTGCGCCCCCAGTTGGCGTAGGCGGGGCGCGTGCCCACCTGCGTGGCGCTGGTCACGGTCAGCACGTTCCGGCACCCTGCGGGCGAGTAACCAGCCGCGTCCGCGCCGTCGTTGGCGGCCCCCACCACCACCAGCGCGCCAGCAGCGGTCACGGCATTGACCGCGTTCTGAATGCGGGCGTCGCAGCCAGTCAGCGGGATGAAGTCCGCGAACAGGCTCAGGTTCAGCACTTTCGCCGGGTTGGGATTGGCCGAGACGCCTGGCACCGCGATTCCCGCCGCCCAGCGCAGGCCATCAGCCAGATCCTGCGGATCGATCAGGCCGTCCACCCCCGCCACCCGCACGTGGACGATGCGCGCCGAGGGATTGATCCCGGCCATGCCCCGGCCGTCGTGGGCGGCGGCGATGATGTTGGCGACCACCTCGCCGTGGTAGGCGAACTGGCCCACCCCGCTGGCGTCTGCGTCCCGCCCATTGCCGTCCCCGGCCCGCGCGGGGTCACGCACGAAGTCGTAGCCGTTCACCACCCGTCCGGCCAGTTCCGGCGAGTTGACAAATCCGGTGTCCAGCACGGCCACGGTGATAGAGGGCGTCTTGGAGGTGCTGACCTTTCGCACCGTTTCGGGCAACAGCGTCCAGGCCTGCGGCATGCCGATGGTGGTCATGTCCCACTGGCGGGGGTACAGCGGATCGCCCGGCTGGTACGCGGCGGGCGGAGCGGGAGGCGTGACGGGCAGCGGCACCAGGGGCGGCGCGGGTTGGGGCCGGGTGGGCGCGGACGGCGCGATCTCGGGTGGGGGCTGTGTCGCTGGCGACTGAGGCCTGGGGGGTTGAGGCACGGGGGCGGTCTGCCCCGGCGGCAGTGCGGGAATGGTGCCCAGCGTGGCGGCCTGCCCCCCCACACTCAGCAGGGCAGCGCACAGCAGGGGCAGGGTGGAGGCGGACAGTTTCACCCCGTCAGTCTGCCGCTTGCGCCTGATGCCCGGCTGAGGAGCCGAGGTTCGCCCTGGGCGCTAGCATCCACGTCATGACTTCAAAAACATCGTCTGGCCGCCGTGTGGTGGTGCTGACCGGCGCGTCCAGCGGTATTGGGCTGGCGACGGCGCGTGAACTGGCAGGGCGCGGGCACGCGCTGGTGCTGGCCGCGCGCCGCGAGGATCAACTCACTGCCCTGGCCCGCGAACTCGATCCCAGCGGCTCGCGCGTGATCGCCGTGCCCACCGACGTGACCGACGCTGCCTCGCGCCGCGCCCTGATTGAGGCCGCCCACGCGCAGTTCGGGCGCATCGACGTGCTGATCAACAACGCCGGGGTCACGGTGGAGCGCGGCTGGTGGTGGGACGATTCCGATCCGCTGCGGGTGATTCGCGTCAACCTGGAAGCGCCCATCGAACTGGTGCGGCTGGTGCTGCCCCAGATGCGCTCGCGCGGCAGCGGCCACATCGTCAACATCGGCTCGGTGGCGGGGCGAGCGGCCACCAACGGCATGTACAGCGCCAGCAAATTCGGTATTCGCGGCTTCTCCCTGGGGTTGCGGCGCGAGCTGCTGGGCAGCGGCGTGGACGTCAGCCTCGTTTCTCCCGGCTTCGTGAAGAGCGAGATGACGGCCCGCGCCCGCCTGCCCATGCCGGGGCCGGAAGTGGTAGCCCGCGCCGTGGCCGGGGTGCTGGAACGCCCGCGCCGGGAAGTGACCGTGCCGGGCATCTACCGCGCGGTGGCGCTGCTGAACGGGCTGTTGCCTGGGCTGGCCGACCGCCTCGTGCGCCGGGTGGTAATCGCGCGGCGCTACGGAAGCCAGTGAGGGTTCAGGCTTTACTCTCCCAGATACCGCCGCAACTCGTCGATGTTGTGGCTGGTGCCGATCAACACCAGTTTGTCGTGGGGGCGCAGCTCATCCTCGGCGCGAGGGGTGACCTCGATCTTGCCCGAGCGGCTGACCGCGATGATCTGCACGCCGAAGCGCCCGGTCAGGTTCAGATCGCGCAGGCTGCCTTTGAGGCGCTCGTTGGCCTCGATTTCCACGATGGCGTAGTCGCCGCCCAGATCCAGCGTGTCCACGATGTTGGGTGTGGCGATCTGGCGGGCCAGCCGCACGCCCATGTCGTGTTCGGGCCGGATCACCAGATCGGCCCCGATACGCTCCAGCACGCGCCGGGCCATCTCGTCCACCGCCTTGGTCACCACGTAGGGCGCTCCCAGGCTCTTGGCGTTCATGGTGGCCAGGATATTGGCCTGCACGTCGGTGCCGATGGCCACCACCACCACGTCGAAGTCGCCCACGCCAATCGAGCGCAGCGCCCGCTCGTCACTGGCGTCCACGATGGCCGCGTGCGTCACCAGGTTCATCACCCGTTCCACGTTCTCCTCGTTGTGATCCACCGCCACAACTTCATGGCCCATCTCGTAGAGGGTGGTGGCAACGGCGGTGCCGAAACGGCCCAGGCCGATCACGAGGCATTGTTTGGTCTTCATGGGGTGGGGGGTTTCCTTTGGGTCGTGGGGATTTGATGGTGCGGTAGAGAGGTCTAAGGGTCTGAGAGTCTAAGGGTCAAAGCGAAAAGATGCTGGCTCCCGTCCTTGGACCTTTAGCCCCTTGACCCTTAGACGGCCTCGCAGAGGCCACTCACCCCACCAGAATATCCCGCTCCGGCGGGTACTTGATGTTGCGCTTCTGGGTGCTGCGCAGGCTGAAGGCCACCGCGAAGGTCAGCGGCCCGATGCGGCCCAGGTACATCAGCGCGGTCAGGATCAACAGGCCCGGATCGTTGAGCAGGTGGGTGGTGTTCATGCTCAGGCCCACGGTGGCGGCGGCGCTGACCGTCTCGAACAGCAGGTGCGTGAATCCCAGTTTGGGATTGGTGGCCAGCAGGGCAAAAAAGGCGGTGGCGACCAGCAGCGTGTACAACGTCGTAATGCTTCCGGCCCGCACCACGTTCTCGTTCAGCACCCGCCGCTGAAAGACGATCAGCTCGCCGCGCCCACGCACCATGTTCCATGCGCTGCCCACCAGAATGGCAAAGGTGCTGGTCTTGATGCCGCCCCCGGTGGAGCCGCTGTTGGCCCCGATAAACATCAGCCCGATCATGGTGAAGATGGTGGCGGTGTTCATGGCCTCGATGTTGACGGTGGAGAATCCGGCCGAGCGCGGTGTCACACTCTGAAAGAAGGCGGCCAGGAACTTGCCCGGTGTGGACAGCGCCCCGAGCGTCTTGGTGTTCTGCCACTCCACCAGGAGAATGACCAGCGTGCCCAGGGCCAGCAGAATGGCGGTGGTCAACACGGTCAGGCGACTGTAGACCAGCAGGCGGTTCTTGCGCGGGCTGAACAGGTGCGAGACGTAGTTGAGCTGCACCAGGAAACCCAGCCCGCCCAGAATCACCAGAACGGCCAGGGTCAGGCTGACCAGCGGGTCCTGTGCGTAGGGGGCCATGCCGCCGGCCAGCACCACGAAGCCGCCATTGTTGTACGCGCTGACCGCGTGAAAGACCGCCTGGTACAGTCCCTCGCCCAGCCCGTACTGCGGCACGAAGCGAAAGGACAGCAGCACCGCCCCCACCAGTTCGGTGACCAGCGTGTACGTCAGGATGGCCCGCAGCAGCGGCAGCACGCCGCCCACGCTCAGCGCGTTCAGCTGGGCCACCAGCCCCTGCCGCTCGCTGAAGTTCAACCGCCGACCCGTCAGGAAGGCGAACAGGGTCCCGAAGGTCAGGATGCCCAGCCCGCCGATCTGCACCAGAATGATGATGATGACCTGCCCCAGCCGCGTAAAGGCCTCGCCGGTGTCGGCCACCACCAGACCGGTGATACAGATGGCGCTGGTGGCCGTGAACAGCAGGTCGATGCTGGTCAGCGCCTGCGCCCCGGCCCGCTGAACCCCCGGCAGGTGCAGCAGTCCGGTACCGATCAGGATGCCTGCGGCGTACACCAGCGCCAGCAGTTGAGCGGGCGTCAGCCGGGCGCTCAGGGCGCGGCGGGGCAGGGGATCGGGGCGGCTCACAGGAGAGGGCAGTCTAAGAGGCGGGGGGCAGCGGGTCAAACCGGATATCCTTCAGGCAACACAAGGGGCCGGACACCCGCAGGTCTCCGGCCCTCATGGGGTGCGCCGTCAATCAGTCGGCAGCGATTTCGGTGGGGGCAGCGTTCACGGCTTCGATGCTGATGAAGCGGCCCGTGTTGCCCCGGTTGGTGAACACGACGCGGCCGTGCTCCAGCGCGAACAGGGTGTGGTCACGGCCCATGCCCACGCCGGGACCCGCCTTGAACTTGGTGCCGCGCTGGCGGACCAGGATGTTGCCGGCCTTGACGACTTCGCCGCCGAACTTCTTGACGCCCAGGTACTTGGGCTGGCTGTCGCGTCCGTTCTTGGACGAACCTACGCCTTTCTTATGTGCCATGTCGTTCTACCTCCCCTTAACCCTTGATCCCGGTGATCTTAATCGCCGTGAAATCCTGGCGGTGGCCGGTGCGGCGGCGGTACTGGATGCCGCTCTTGTACTTGCGGATGTAGATCTTGGGGCCACGGCCGTGTTCCACCACTTCGGCGTTCACCACGTAGTTGCTCACGGCGTCGCCGAACAGCGCGTTCTCGCCGCCCACGAAGATGGGGGTCAGGTCCAGCGTGTCGCCGGCCTCGCCTGCCAGGCTCTCCACGCGGATCACGTCGCCTTCCTGCACGCGGTACTGCTTGCCGCCGGTCTGAATAATTGCAAACATCGTCTACCTTCCTTGTGCTGCCGCCGCCGGAACGCTGCCGGACGTGGCCTCTCTTGCTGCCGCGCCCGTGAGGCGCAGCACACCAACTTGGAACTGTAACACAAACGGGACCGCCCCGTTGCCGTGTGGAAGAAAACCCTTCCAGACAACGGGGATGCACAGGTCACACGCCCCGGCAGGCAGGGCAAAAAGAGGTGTGGTGTGCGTGTTCCCGTGTCTGTGGAGGTGTCCTCGCGGTACACCTGGACTCAGTAATGAGCCGCGTTTTCTCTGTCCTCCGGCGCGGCCTGTTTTGGGGCCGCTGCGAAGACACAGCATAGCAAAGGAGGGCCGCGTTCGGCCAGAGGGGGGAACTTCATTTCGCCCCGCCGCGTACTGGGGCTGTGATCACCCGCCTCAAACCCATCTGGCGCGACGCGCTGGCCCTGCTGTTCGCGGTGTGGGACGCCCGCACGCCCATGACGGCGCGGCTGGGGGCGGTGCTGGCGCTGGCCTATGCCCTGAGCCCGGTTGACCTGATTCCCGATGCGATTCCGGTGCTGGGCCTGGGCGACGACTTGCTGGTGGTTCCGGCCATTCTGGCGGTGGCGGCCCGTTCGTTGCCCGCTCCGGTGCTATTGAGTGCCCGCGCCCGCAGCGCCGCGCTGCAAAGGCGTTTGCCGTGGCTGTTGCCCGCGTTGGGGGTCAGTTTGATTCTGGGCATGGTCTTGCTGGTCTGGGCGCTGTGGCGGGGCCTGAGCGGGTAGACGGGAGCCTGTGTTGACGGCCAGTTTTCAGAGCCCGCAAATCTGCACCTCGGCATCAAATATTCATGCTAATTTCGCGCCGTATGAAACCCCCCCTTGCCCTGCTGCTGGTGCCTGCCCTTCTGCTGGCCGCCTGTAACCCCGAAAAGCCGCCTGTCGTCAATGCCCTGAGTGGGACAATGGCGGAGGGCGAACTGGTCCCGGATTCCGAAAACAATAACAATCTGGTCTTCAAGAGCAGTGCCTGGACTGGGGGTGCCGGGACGGTCAAGACGGTGGTGCTGCCCGATATGTCCGATCTGGCTCTGATGCTGACATCCACGCCATTGAGTGCCGACGGAAAATTCTCTTTCGCCACTCTTCCAGCACCCCCAGCGGACACGCTCACCCCTATTTCGGCAGGCTCTCAGACACAGCCGGACTGCACAGGCGAAATCAAATTCAGTGATCCCGCAACACAGGGCATTGATCTGTTCATCTCGGTTAAAACGGATCTGCGGGCAGGCCTGGCGCGCCAGCTGGTCATCGATACCACTGGTAACATCACCAAGACTTCGGGGCTCGTCTATGTCGACAGGGATCTGAAAGTGAGCGGCACACTGCGCTGTACCTTTACTGGAACAGACAACCTCACTCGCGTCTCTGTCAACGACAACGATGTCCAGCTGCATAAAGGATGGAACTCCTTGGTCGGCTCAGTTAAGACGGAGACTGTCGGCACTGTCATGACCACCACCACCACGACAAGAGCAGGAACTCTGGGCGATGCCAAATGGTATCTGCTTGGGGGCAGCAGCGCTCAACCGCTCAGCCTGCAGAAGTCCAGGCTGCCTTCCTTCTCCTTCTTCCGCTGAATCCCCCTCCGCTCAAGGCCCGCCCGCTCCGTGCAGGCGGGTTTTTCGTTGTCGCCTAACCCCGCGTTAACCCGGCCCGCTACACTGGCGCCCATATGCGCTTACTGCTGGTGGAGGACGATCCGCGCATCGCCGAGCCGACGGTGGACGCGCTGCGCGAGGCGGGCTACGCCGTGACCTGGGCGCAGACTGGACCCGAGGGGCTGGAGGCCGCGCTGCTGGGCGACTTTCCTCTAATCGTGCTGGATGTGATGCTGCCCGGTCTGGACGGCTTTGAAATCGCGAGGGAACTGCGCGCTGGCGGCGTCGAAGCGGCCATCCTGTTCCTCACCGCGCGTGGCGATCTGGGCGACCGGGTGCAGGGGCTGGACCTGGGCGGCGACGCGTATCTGGTCAAGCCGTTCGCCGTGCCGGAGCTGCTGGCGACGCTGCGGGCGCTGTCACGCCGCGAGCGGGGGCAGACCGCGCCGCAGGTCTCGTTCGCGGACGGGCGCGGCGGGCTGGACACGGTGGCCCGCACGGTGGTCTGGGACGGCGCGGAGGTGGCGGTCACGGGCCGCGAATACTCGCTGCTGGAGGCCCTGGCGCTGACCCCCGAGCGCTGGTTCACCCGTGAAGAGCTGCTGGACCGCGTGTGGGGGCCGGAGTTTGGCGGCGAGGCCCGCATTGTGGACGTGTACGTGCGCTACGTGCGCCGCAAGCTGGCCCCCGAGGCCATCACCAGTGAGCGCGGGCGTGGGTACCGGGTGGAGCGGTGACGGCTGGGCTATGGGCCGCTGGGCGGCGGGCGGTGAGCCGCCGGGTGTGGGGACAGGTCATCGCCCCGCATCCGTGATGCGCCTGACCCTGCGGCTGCGGCTGGCGCTGTTCTCAGCGCTGGCCACCGGGCTGGCCGTGTTGCTGGTGGCGACGGGCCTGTTCTTCGCCGTCAACAGTTTTCTGCGCCAGGCCCAGGTCGAGCGGCTGCTGACCACCAGCGCGGTGATCGCGGTGCAGTTGGACGCCGCGCTGCAACGGGCCAGCGACCGCAACTGGCCTTTTGGCCTGACCAAGGTGGGCATCACGCAAGAAACCCTGGAAACGCTGATCGACACCCGGGGCCAGAACCGCACGGTGGAGGTCCGGCTTGAGCTTCCGGGCGGCGGCCCGCTCTCTGAAGTCCACACCACGCGCTTTCCGAGGGGCGTGCCGCTGGACCTGCCCCTGGGCGTGGGCGTCAGCGGCGATCAACTGCTGACCGTTCAGGACCTGCGTGGCTCGGACCTGCGCCTGACCGTGATCTCGGACGCGCGGGCGCTGGGCGAGGCGCGGGAGGCGTTCACGCGGGCGCTGGCGTGGCTGCTGCCGCTGGCGCTGCTGCTGGCGCTGGGGGTGGGCTTTTTTGTGGCGGGCCGGCTGCTGCGCCCGGTGCGGACCCTGGAAAATGCGGCGCGCGAGGTGGGCGAGGGCGCGCAGCTGCGCCGCCCCCTGCCCGGCGCGGGAGAGGACGACGAGCTGTCCCGGCTGGCGCTGACGCTACAGGGCACCTTTGCCCGGCTGGCCGACGCCCGTGACCGCGAGCAGGCGTTTATGCGGGCCGCCGCGCACGATCTGCGTAGTCCGCTGGCCGCCCTGACCGCCCGGGTGGAGGGCAGTCTGGCCCGTGACCGTGACCCGGCCCGCTACCGCACGGACCTGCAGGAGATCGGCACGGACCTCACCCGCCTGTCCACGCTGACCAACCACCTGCTGCTGCTGGCCCGTGACGCCTCACAGCTGGCCCGCGCGCCGGTGTCGCTGCGCGAGCTGGCCGCCGACGCCGTGGACCGCGCCCGCGAACTGGCCCCCGAGGCGGACGTGGACCTGATCGCCCCAGAGCCACTGACCGTGTTGGGGGACCGGGTGCTGCTGGGACAGGCGATCTGGAACCTGACCATGAACGCGGTGCGCCACGCTCCCGGCGCCACCGTGACGGTCACGCTGGGCCGGGCAGACGGGTGGGCCACCGCCACCGTCCACGACGACGGTCCCGGCGTGGACGCCGAGGTGCTGGCCCGGCTCGGCGAGGCCTTCTACCGCCCCGACGCCAGCCGCAGCGGCGAGGGCCACGGGCTGGGACTGGCGCTGGTCCGCCGCGCCGCCGAACTGCACGGCGGCACGCTGACCCTGCACAGCGCGCCGGGCGAGGGCTTCACGGCGGCGCTGCGCCTGCCGGTCTCCGCCGGGTCGGCCATCAGCTGAACCCCTCATGGGCAGCACGTGGTGGGCGCTGGCGGTTCCCCTGCTGGACGCGGTTTCCCATCCCGGTACGGGCTGATCTCCCGTGCCCTCACCCTCACTTCTTGCAGGTCAGCTGAACGCGCAGGCTGGGGTCTGGCACGCTGTACTTCACCCCTAGATAAGGGGGAAGGTCACTGTTGATCTGCAGGATGAACTTGCTGGGCTTCAGGGCCTGCGCCTGTGCCTCGGTCGTTCCCGTGGGGTAGGAAAAACGCAGGGTAAACGTGTTGACCCCGCCCTGCAGCACGTCCTGACTCCAGGGCTTCAGGAAATCAGAGTCGTTCAGGGCCAGGGTGCTGCCGTCCGTCAGGACCAGGGCCGGCTGGCTTCCGCCGCTGCTTGCCCCGAAGCCGGTGCTCATCAGGGAGGTGGTCTTCTGGGTGCCGTTTCGGACCTCAAGCTTGACCGCCCAGCCGGGCGTGTCTGGACCCCCGGGATCCGCAGTGTGAATCGGGCTGAGCGACACGACCTTGACGCGCCAGATGCCGTTGAACAGCGTCTGGTTGATACAGCCCTCAAGCGCCGTGATCTGGTTGGCCCCGCCGGCCGCTGTGGGGGCTGCCGAAGCGGCGCTCTTCTGGGTCAGGGTCAGGGTATTGCCCTTGACGCTGCCCGTGATGCCCAGCCCTTTCAGCGCCGAGAGCGGCACGTATGTCTCGCCGTTCATGACGACCGCGGGTTTGGTGGCGACCTGCCCATTGACGATGATGCTGTAACTGCCCGCCGCCAGGGCCAGACCTGTGAGCCCCAGGGCAAGTCCGCCGACCACTCCCCATCTCCTGCGTGTGACCATATTTTCCCCTGTGCCGCCAATCCCAAGGAGTGACACTGGTGGGCGCTCCGTCCCTGAGACGTGAACGCGAAGGGATCTACGCGGTACGGCTTCAGCATACCCTCCGGCCGCGGGAGCACCAGCACAAAGGGCCGGTGGATGTTCCGGCGGCGCTGAAGTCACCGCTCCACTGCCGCTGCCCTTGTGTGGGGTATGGAAGACCCGTGGGGTGATCTGAGACAACAAAAAACCCCGCATCATGCGGGATTTTTCTTTGGCGGGCCCTGCAGGACTTGAACCTACGACCCTCGGTTTTGGAGACCGATGCTCTACCAACTGAGCTAAGGACCCTCGCCCACTGCGGATCGGCCATCACCGCAAAATGCGGCACCGGCTCGCGGGCGTGTACAGGTTAGCAGAGGCGGGGAAACGGTGCAAGGCGGGTGGGCCTCTGCAGGCCGCCTAGCTCGGGGCGGCCCCGGCGTCGTTTCTCGGCGCCTCTTCTTCCGGGGGCAGGATCAGCGGGAAGGTGTGCAGTTCCTGCACCTCGCCCCGCTCCTCACGGGTCAGGCTCAGGGCCTGCACGGTGAAGCGGTCCAGCGGGGGCGTCAGGGCCTGCACCTGTTCCCACAGCAGGTCCTCGGCCCACGGCAGGATGCCCAGCGCCAGCGTCAGGTGCGGGCGGTAGTCGGCGCCGTCGTACGGGGCTCGGCTGGATGGCCCGATGCTCAGCACGCGGGCATGCAAATTGGCCAGCGCCGCGTCCAGCTCGAATTCCAAGAAGATCACGCCGCTCAGGCGTTTCCAGCCGCGCACCCGGACCTCCAGCGCCGGCTCGCCGCGCAGGCCCTCGCGGAAGGCCGCCACCAGTTCACTGCCCTCCAGGCTGGTCTGAAACGGGGCGCGTAGGTTCAGGTGGGGCAGGCCGAAGCCGCTCACGTTCAGCGCCGCCTGGGTGCGGCGCATCCAGGTGTCCAGCACCTGCGGCGGCCACGCCACCAGGCTGAACAGCGGCCGGGCCGGCTCAGGAAGGGGAGGCAGGGAGTGGGTCATGGCACAGTCCTGGGCCTACTGTACTCGCTCATGTTCCCGTCAGCCCTGCTCCGGTCAGCCTGGCCGGCCCGCGTCAGCCGACGATCCGGTAGCGGCACGCGCTCTGCCCACAGGCGATGCGGGTCTCGCGGACCACGGGCGTGCCCAGCAGGCCGGCGTACAGCTGCAGCTCGGAGTCGCACAGCTGGCCGTACTGCCGGGCCACCGTCAGGTTGGGGCAGTTGCGCTGGGTCAGGCACCAGTCCGGACCGTCCTGCTCCAGCACGGTGTCGAAGCCCATGTCGGTCAGCAGCGCCGCGAGCCGCTGAATGCGGTCTTCCAGCGGCAGATGGGTGGGCAGTTCAGTCTCCAGCCGCGCCGCGATCTCGGCGTTGCGGGCGTCCAGCACCTTCAGGACCGCGCCCTCGCCGAACAGGCCCTCGACGTGGCGCAGCACGTCCACGCACAGGCCGGAATAGGTGCGCGGAAAGGCCGCCTCGCCGCGCTCGGTCAGGCTGAAGACGTGCTGGGGCCGGCCGCGCCCGCCGGGCCGCTCGGTGCGCGACTGCAGCAGGCCCTGGTCCTGCAGGTCCCCCAGGTGACGGCGGGCCGCCGGAATGCTGACCTCCAGCCGCGCGGCCAGATCCTGCGCGGTCTGCGGTCCGTGGCGTTTGACCAGTTCCAGCAGCCGCACCTTGGTGCGTTCGGGCGGGGCAGGCGGCGGTGGTTCCGGGGCCGCCATGTGGGCCGCGCCGCCGCTCATACGACGGTCAGCTGGTCCGGCAGATCGGCCAGCGACTGCGCGAGTTCCTTGTTCACCGCCAGCACGCTGACCTGTCCGGCCAGATTGCGGGCCACCCCGATCAGCGCCCGTGCGGCGGGGGTGTCCGGATGCGCCAGCACGGCGGGGATTCCGGCGTCGCCGTCCTGACGCACTTCCATGTCGATCGGCACCTCGCCCAGCAGCGGGTACCCCTCGCCCAGCTTGCGGCTGCCCCCGCGCCCGAACAGGTCATAGACGTTGCCAGTGTCCGGCGCGACAAAGTAACTCATGTTCTCCACCACGCCCAGCACCGGCACGCTGGCCTTGCGGAACATATCGATGGCCCGCGCCGCGTCGATTAACGCCACGTCCTGCGGGGTGGTGACGATCACGGCCCCGGTGACCTGCACGGTCTGGGTCAGCGACAGCTGCACGTCCCCGGTGCCCGGCGGCAGGTCCACGATCAGGTAATCGAGTTCACCCCAGGCCGCGTCCTTGACGAACTGCTGCACCGCCGAATGCAGCATCGGCCCGCGCCACACCAGCGCCTGCCCGGCGGGGGAGAGGTTGGCCATGCTGATGAACTTCATCCCAAAAGCCTCGATGGGCTGCATCTTGCGCTCGGCGTTGGCGGTCACGCGGGCCGCCCCCTGCCCCAGCATGTGCGCCACGCTGGGACCGTACACGTCGGCGTCCAGCAGGCCCACCCGCGCGCCGTCCGCCGCCAGCGAGGCGGCCAGGTTCACCGCCACGCTGCTCTTGCCCACGCCGCCCTTGCCGCTGCCCACCAGCAGCACGTGCTTGACCCCCGGCAGCGCCGGTTGCGCGGCCATCCGCACGGTGGCGCCGAAGGTCACCACCGCCTCGCTCACGCCGGGCACGGTCAGCGCCGCCTCGCGGACCTCGCGCTCGATCTGGCCCTTGAGCGGGCAGGCCGGGGTGGTCAGGTTGACCTTGATCTGGGCCACGCCGCCGGTCACCTCGGCCCGCTCGATCATGCCCAGGGACACCAGATCGCGGTGCAGTTCCGGGTCGTTCACGGTGCTCAGGGCAGCCATCAAGGCGTCATGCATACGGCCATTAGTAGCGCAAAGCCGGGCTGAGGGACAAGCCACACGCTCACAGTGGGCGTGCCGTGGGATGGTTCTGGGGGCGCCGCATCTGGGGCGGGGGAGATGGGTGGAGACGGGCAAGAGGAGCCGGCACACGCCCTCGGCTCCGCCCTCCCACTGGCCCTGCTTTTTGCCGGCATTCCCTCTGCCGTCCTGCTGGGCAGGCCGTCTATACTGGGCCGTGTGAAGCCCATTGGCCCCTACGTGGCAGTTCAGGCCCTGCCTCCCCCGGCGAGTGGTGTGGCGGCGGCGGACAGCATGATCCAGACGCTGCGGGCCACCGACCGGCTGACCGGCATTCCGGTGCTGCTGCATGTGCTGCCCCAGGCCCAGAGCCTCCCCGAAGTGCCGGCTTCGCCGCACCTGCTGCCGGTGGTGGACAGCGGGGTAGACGGCGAGCAGGCATACCTGGTGACCGAACTGCCGCTGCAGGCCCATCCCGCCCTCGATCCGTTGCTGGCCGCACGCGGCGCACTGGCCGCGCTGGACACGCTGCATGGGCAGGGCCTGGCCCACGGCGGCGTGAGCCAGTCGCAGCTCTGGAACCACGACGGCGGCGTGGCGCTGGCCGGAGCGGGCCTGCCCTGGCGCGAGGACGCCACGCCCCAGGCGGACCTGAGCGATCTGGCCCTGACCCTGCAGGCCATGGGCGCGCTGCCCGAGGCCCTGGCCCCGCTGCGTGACCAGCCCGGCACCCTGAGTGCGCGTGCGGCGCTGGCGCGGCTGGCCGACGCGGCCCCGGATGGCCCGCAGGGTGTTGTGGCGGGGTCCGGTGGGTCCCTCCCCCCGGCAGCGGCGGCGCCACTTCCAGAACCGGGAACGCGTGGCGCTGACCCGACACGCACAGCAGAGGCCGTTGGCCTGTCCCGGACCCCGGCGGTCCGGGTGGTGGCCCGGTCCCAGGCGCAGGAAGCGGACGAGGGGCAGGCGGCGGCCTCTTCCACATCGGGTGTGGCCGCGCCGTCCGGGGCGGGTGGGCCAGAGCAACTGGCAGGCAAGGCCGAGCAAAAGGCGGCTGGGCAAGGGGAGGCCACCGGGCAACTGGGCCGTGACGCCCCGGCTCCGGCGCCTCTGGTGTCGCCCTTTTCCAATGCCCCCACGGGCCAGCCCGAGACGCCGCAGGAGCGCCGCAAGCGCCAGAACGACGAGCGGCGCGAGCAGGCCATGCTGGACAGTCAGGCCGCCGCCCAGCGCAAGGCCGCCCGGCTGAAGGCCCAGCAGGAAGAGGAGGCGCGCCACGCCGCCAGCGCGGCGGAACAGGCGGCGCTGGGGGTGCCGGTGCCCGAACCGTTCCAGATGGGCTTCGTGCCCACCCAGCCAGCGGGCGAGGCCCGCGCAGGAGCGGACGTTCAGAGCCGTCAGATCGAGCGCCTGCCCGCCTCGTTGCGCCGTCCGTCCGGCCCGCCGCAGGACGCGGTGCAGCGGCTCCCCGGCGGCGAGTCTGCTCCGGCCCGTGCCTCGGCGCGCAACCTCACGCCCATTCGCATCGGCTGGGACGAGGACGATTCCTGGCGGGTGGTGCGCACAGCGCCCGAGACGCGTCCCACCCCGCCGCTCATGCGCTGGGTGCCGCTGGCGCTGGCCCTAGTCGTGCTGCTGGTCCTGGCGCTGGTGTGGGCGCTGGGGGCCCGCACGCCCAGTGCCGCCGGCGCCGATCCGGTCAGCGCAGGCCGCAGCGTCTCCAGCCGGGCCGTCACCTTCACCGTGCGCGGCGCCGCCGGGGTCACGGCCCAGCTCAGCGTGGTCTCGGCCCCCGACGGCGCAAACCTGAACGCCGGTCAGAACCTGGGCGCCGTGCCCGGCCAGATCCAGTTCCCGGTGGAGGGCCCCTACCGCCTCAAGGTGGTGGCCCAGGGGTACCGCCCCGCCACCCTGGACCTCAAGGTTCCGCGCACGCAGCCCGTGACGATTGATCTGGGCAACTGAAAGCGGGGAAACGTCCCCACGTCTTCCAGCGCGACGCACGGAAAAATACAGGACAACAGCGGGTGATACGGACTCCGATTGGAAGGTGTTGAAAACACCTGACAATCCGAGCGAGACTCGCAGAGCTGCGCTAGCAGAGGAATAGCGTCCTCTCTTCGAGCTGTCCCAGTCATGGGCGTCTGTCCATGACGACAGCGAGCAGGAGAAAAACATCCCTCCGGACGTAGAGTGTGGACATCGGAGCTGTCCCGATTTCTGTCGCGTTACAAACGGCAGTCCGTATGACCTGAGTGTCACGGCCTCGGCAGTCGGACGCCGGCGTGCCGCACTCCGGCAGGCTCTGGCCCACCCGCGCTCAATGCGGATGACGGCCCTGGGCAGGCTGCACCGCGCCGCGCCAGGGATCATGGACCGGGGTGGCCGGGCTGCCGGGGCGTCCAGCGTCCAGCACCGTGGCGACATTCATGGCAAAACCGCGTGACCACGCCATCAGCAGGGTCAGCAGCGCATAGATGGCCGCGCCCGCCAGCATCGCCCCTGCGCCCAACAGCAGGGTGCGGCGCAGGAAGCTGGGCGTCAGACCCAGCGAGACCAACTCTGGATCATCCACTGGCGCGCCGCCCACGAAGGCGGAGACCGCCAGCAGCGGTAGTCCACCCAGCAGCAGCCCCGCCAGGCCCAGAATCAGCAGGATCAGCGTGAACAGCAGCCACGGCTCGACACCGCGCGCGGCGGGACGCACCGGCACCGGCCGGTGGGCCCGCGCCACCACCGCGTCCAGCCAGCGCCGGATGGCGGCCAGGATCAGCCAGGTGAGGATGATGGTGGGCAGGCTCTGCACCACCACGCCCAGCACGATGGCCCCCACCTCCACCGGGCCGAAGGCCATCGCCCCAAGGGTCTGCGGATCGAGTGGGCGGATCAGGCCGAAGGTGAGGGGCAACACCAGCAGCGGGACCAGCGCCTGCAAGATCGGCGCGATCTGCCCCAGCGTGATCCAGGGCCGCACCGTGCGGGCGCTGCGCTCCTGCGCCGCAAGGTGGGCCGCGCTCGGGCTGAGGGTCTGGTCCCGCACCGCTCCCACCGCCTGCCGGGCCACCAGCACCGCCCACACGGCGAGGGCCGTGCCCAGCAGGGTCAGGCCCAGCAGCGTCGGCTGCGCCCAGGCGGGCACCAGTTCCGCGAAGTCCAGGTTGGGCAAATCCCCGCTGCTCAGCTCGTTCAACGCGGCTAGTCGGCCCGGCAGTGCCTCAAACCCCCACCGCAACGCCCAGGCGCCCGCCAGACCAGCGGACACCCATAGGATTGCCAGCAGGCCCAGCGCGCCCTGAATGCGCCCGGCACGGAGCGTCACCCCGGCACGGGCCGCCGCGAGTTCGGCGGCGGTGACGGGCAGGTCTGGAGAACCAGTCGGCGCGGCAGGAGGCGGCTGAGTCATGCCCGTATGGTGGCACGCCCCGCCACATGCGGATCACGGTGGGCGCCTGCGCTCCGCTCAGTCCGCCGTGACCTCCACGCCCTTCCAGAAGGCCACGCGGTCCCGGATCTGCTGCGCGGCGTCCTTGGGCTGGGGGTAGTACCACACGGCGTCCGGATTGCGCTGGCCGTCCACCTCCAGCGTGTGGTAGCTGGCCGTGCCCTTCCAGGGGCAGACGGAATGCGTGTCGCTGGGGCGTAAATATTCTGACTTCACGCTGTCGGCGGGAAAGTAGTGGTTGCCCTCCACCACCACTGTGTCGTCCGACTGCGCGATGACCGTGCCGTTCCAGGTGGCTTTCATGCCCCAGGGTACGGCGGCCCGGTGGGAGAGACCGTCGCCGCGCCTTCACTCATGGTTCTGCCGCTCACGATTCTGGGCGCCTGTCTATTCTTCCCGGCATTGACAGCGGATCACCCTGGGCATTCAATAGAGGCCGCATGAAAACCCTTCCCCTGCTGGGGCGCGTCAGCGCCGTCACGGTTCTGAGTCTCTCGCTGGCGGCGTGCGGCCTGTTCAAGGCGCCAGACAAAGGCCCGGATACGGTCCGCACCTGGCAGGACGAGGTGATCTATTTCGCCATGACGGACCGCTTTGCCAACGGCAATCCTGCCAACGACAACGGTCCCAATCGCAACGCGGGCGATAGGGCCGACAGGTCCAATCCGCTAGGGTGGCACGGCGGCGACTTTGCGGGCCTGAAGGCCAAGATCGAGGAAGGGTATTTCAAGCGCATGGGTTTCACGGCGCTGTGGATCACGCCGGTGGTGTTGCAGGTTCCAGCCATTCCAGTGGGCGACGGCCCCAACAAGGGCAAGTCATTTGCCGGGTATCACGGCTACTGGGCCGAGGATTTTTTCAAGACCGATCCGCACCTGGGCAGCCTGGAAGAGTACCAATCGCTGATCGACACTGCCCACAAGAACGGATTGAAGGTCATTCAGGACGTGGTCCTCAACCACGCCGGGTACGACGCCACATTGACCAAGACGCATCCGGACTGGTTCCACACCCAGGCCGAATGCGACGCGTCCAGCAACCCCACCACCGACTGCCCGCTGGCCGGTCTGCCCGATTTCAAGCAGGACCTGCCCGCAGTCACGACCTACCTGAACGACTTCATCCGGTACTGGCGCACCAACACCGCCATCGACGGGCTGCGGATCGACACCATGAAGCATGTGCCGGACAGCTACTGGAAACAATTCTTTGCCCCTGGCGGCGCAGGTGATGCCGGCAAAATCTGGTCCGTGGGCGAGGTCTTCGACGGCAATCCGGCGTATCTGGCGCACTTCATGGACGATCTGGGGTCGCCCAGCGTCTTCGACTTCGCGCTGTACTACGCGGTCAGCCAGCAGATGAGCAGCGCGGGCGGCAACCTGGACCGCATGGCCGACGTCTTCGCGCAGGACGGCGTGTACCAGGACGCCAGCCGTCTGACCACCTTCGTGGACAACCATGATGTCAAGCGGTTTGTCAGCGAGGTGACCGGGAAGGGCGGCACCCCCGCGCAGGCCGCCGAGCGGCTGGACATGGCGCTGTCTACCGTGTACTTCTCGCGCGGCACCCCCAGCGTGTGGCAGGGCACCGAATACGCGCAGCCGGGCCAGGGCGATCCCTACAACTTCCCCCTGGGCGAGGGCAACCGCGAGGACATGGACTTCAGCAAGTTGGCGAATAGCGCACTGGACGAGCGCCTGGGTGCCCTGGCCGCCGCCCGCGCGAAATACCGCGCCCTGACGCACGGCGCCCAGCAGGAGCTGTGGCGGCCCAATGGTGGGCCGGGCATCCTGGCCTACCGCCGGGTCATCTCGAATGTGGCGGGCACGGCGGGTCAGCCGGTGGTCTTCGTGGTCAACAATGGGGACACGGCCACCGAACTGTCCACCCTGAGCGGCGGAGGCATTCCCCTGCTGGGCACCTTTGGCGGCGGCGCGCTCACCGAAATTACCGGGCATGCCTCCAACCTGAGCGTCAGCGGGGGCAAACTGGTGGGAACGGTTCCGCCACGCTCCGTGCTGGCGGTCACGGGCGCGGCGGGGGGCGGCGCGGGCGGCACGGTGAATCCCAGCCTGCCCGAAGTGGCGGCCCTGGCGGCCCGGCCCGGCGACAGCGCCGTGGAACTGACCTGGACCCCCAGCAGCGATGCCGGGGTGAGCGGTTACCGCGTTTACGCCAGAACAGGCGACGGCACCGAACGCCTGCTGAACTTCGCCCCGCTGCCGAAAGACACCGGTAAGTATCTGGCGCGCGGCGTAACCAATGATGTCGCCACCACCTTCCGGGTGGTCACGGTGGATACAACTGGCGCCGAGAGTACCGGGGCCACCGTCAGGGCCACGCCCAGCAGCAAGAACACGGTCAAGGTCACCTTCACCGTGGACGCCCGCAGCCAGGGCAATGGCCCCGTTGAACTGCGCCGTTTCGACACTGGCAGCCAGCTTGAACTGCCCATGACGCAGGAGAGCCGCGGCATCTGGAAAACCACTGCCGACCTTCCCCTGTTCCGCCAGATCGAGTTCAAGTTCGGCAACGATGGTTCTGGCGCCAAAAACAGCGGTTACGAGGGGCCGGACCAGGGCAACCGCCGTTACGTTGTCGGCGCAGACGGCAACAGTTACAGCGGCACCTACGACTTTATCGAGGTCCCCGTGCCCCCGGTCATCGAGGGTAAGGTCACGGGGGCGGGCGGCCCGCTGTCCGGCGCGCTGGTCGAGGCGGGCAGCGCCAATCCAAAGCTGAACTACGCCCTGACCTTTGCAGACGGCGGCTACACCCTCTTCGCCCCGGCGGGCGCGCAGACCCTGAAAGCCTCGGCGGCGGGTTTCACGGACGCCACCCGTCAGGCTACCTCGCCGGGGACGGGCGCGGACCTGACCCTGACCAGGGAAGTCACCAACGCCAAATACACCATCGACGGTGTGCTGAGCGACTGGAAAACCCTAAAAGTCAGCGTGCAGAGTCCCATGAAGGGCGGCTTTGACGCGGACAACAATTTCCTGACCCTGCTGGCTGACAGCGACGCCACCTACCTGTATCTGGCCTACACCTACCGCGTCTTAGGCAACAGCGCCATCGTCTACCTGGACACCGGCGCAGGCGGCGCGCTCAAGGCCGACAACTTCGAGGCGTGGAAGCGGGCGGTCACCTTTGGCGGCGGTATGGGGGGCGTGGACGCCTTCGTGGCCCGCTACGAGAACCAGGCCGCGCAACTGCGGCGGGTCAGCAGCGACACCGCCACGCCTGAAGTGCTGCCCGCCGACTACAGGTACGCCGCCAGCGGCACCCTGCCGGCCCAGACCGTGGAACTGGCGATTCCCTGGACGGCACTGGGCCTGACGGGAGCCCCAGCGGGAGGCGTCAACATCGTGGGCGGCATCTTCGGCGGCGACGGCTACGGCGCGGGCGACATCGTGCCCGACGCGAACAGCACGCCGTCTGGCGCCAACACCATCGGCACGGACAGCGAGCAGCGCCGGGCCACCTTCACGGCCCCGGTCAACGTGAAGTAGCGGCAGGGGAGGTGTGGTGGCCTGCGATCAAAACTCTTTTTGGTCTGCTGATGCTTTCCAAAAAGGCCGGGCAGCCCTGGGACGGTTTGAGCGGCTGGGACCGGGCGGTCGTCCTCCTGTTCGCCTTGTCTCTCCTGAGTGGCTCCTTTGAACTGGTGGCCTTCCTGTCCCGCAGAATCGGCCAGGACAAAATGAAAAACTGAATCCGGAGTGCGCGGGCGGGCGGCGCGGGATCGGGCTGCCCGTGACCGTCTGGCCCTGCCTGACAATTCCATGACATAACAGGAGACAATACGGAGGATTTGTCATGGTCTTATCCAAATTCATGCCCAGCAACCCCAAGTTCAGCGCCCGCTTCGCCGAGGCCGCCCGCAATGCCCATGCCACGGCCCAGGCCCTGGTGGACCTGCTGGAAAACTACACCGACGTGGAGGCCAAGGTTCAGCGTGTGCGTGACCTGGAACACGTCGGGGACCGCCTCTCGCGCGAGGTGACCAACCTGCTGGCCGAGTCCTTTATCGTGCCGTTTGACCGCGAGGACATCATCGCCCTGAACGCCGATCTGGACGATCTGGTGGACGATATGGAGGACGCCGCCGTCAAGCTCAGCCTGTACCGCATCCAGACGCCGTTGCCGCAGATGGTCCAGCTGGCCCGCGTGGTGGAGGCCCAGTGCGTGTTGCTGGCCCAGGGCATGCCCCTGATCGAGGACACCGGCAAGGTGGGCGAACTGGCGAAGATCGCCGAGCAGATCTACACCCTCGAAGATCAGGGGGACGACATCAGCGACGAGGTGCAGCGCGTGCTGTACGACGGGGTGACCGATGTGCCCGGCATGATCGTGGCGATGCGCAGCGGCGAGATCGTGGACCTGATCGAGAACGCCAGCGACCAGGCCCAGCGGGTCGCCAAGACCGTGGAGAGCATTCTCCTGAAGAACGCCTGAGACGCTGTTGATGGAACCCGCACTCATCGGCCTGATCGTCATCGTCGCGCTGGCGCTGGCCTTCGACTACATCAACGGCTTTCACGACACCGCCAACGCCATCGCCACCTCGGTCGCCACACGGGTGCTGACGCCCGCCCAGGCCATCGCCATGGCCGCCGTCTTCAACGTGGTGGGGGCACTGACCGGCACCGCCGTGGCCAAGACCATCGCCAGCGACATCGTGCCGCAGAACTTCGCCACCCTGGAACTCGTGGGGGCGGCCATCACCAGCGCCATCATCTGGAACCTGTACACCTGGTGGAAGGGGTTGCCCAGCAGCTCCAGCCACGCGCTGATCTTCAGTCTGGTGGGGGCGGGCGTCGCGGTGGGCGGCTGGGGCATCATCATTCCCAAAGGGGTGCAAAAGACGGTGGCGGGCCTGTTCACCAGCCCGGTGCTGGGCTTCGTGATTCCGATTCTGCTGATGGTGCTGCTGTCGTGGCTGGTGCTGCGCTGGATGCGGCCCCGCGTGGTGACGCGCACCTTCCGCTGGGCGCAGATCTTCAGCGCCGCCTTCATGGCCTTCTCGCACGGCAGCAACGACGCGCAGAAGACCATGGGCATCATCACCTTCGCCCTGAGCGCCTACGCGGGCACCCAGTACGACCACGTGCCGCTGTGGGTGATTCTCTCGGCGGCCACGGCCATGGGGTTGGGCACCGCCACGGGCGGCTGGCGCATCATCAAGACCATGGGCTTCAAGGTGGTCGACCTCAAGCCCGTGGACGGCTTCGTCGCCGAGACGGGGGCCGCCATCATCATCGAGACGGCCAGCCGCCTGGGCATTCCGGTCAGCACCACCCACACCATCAGCAGCGCCATCATGGGCGTGGGCACCACCAAGGGCTTTAAAAAGGTCAAGTGGCAGGTCGCCGGGCGCATCGTTACCGCGTGGTTCACCACCATTCCCACCTGCATCGCGCTGGGCTGGGCCATTCATAAGCTGATTCTGGCGTTGGGCGTGTAGCGCAGGCGCAAACAGGGCGCGTGTGGGCCTTGGAAGAGGGGAGACGAGAACGCCGTTTCCCCTCCTTTTCTTGTTTCGGGTTATCCGCCTGCCTGCTCTGGGTCTGTCTGCTTTCCGAGCGTCTGTTCTCTGTGCGACAGCGCCAGCAACTCGTCCAGCAGAGCGTGGGCAGTGCGGGAGGGCACGTCCGGGGTCAGGGCGGTCAGGTCACGGTTCAGGCCGGGCAGGGTCAGAGCGGGGCTGGCGAGCTGTCCGGCGGCGCGTTCCCGGCGCACGCTGAGCTCGGAGACGAAGGCGGCGCCCAGCCCGCTGATCACGGCCTCCTTGATGGCCTCCGTGCCGGCCAGTTCCAGCACCGGGCGCACCGTGACTCCGGCCTGCCGCAGCACGCCCTCGGCCACCTCGCGGGTGCCGGAGCCGGACTCGCGCCAGATGACCGGCAAGCCCTGCAGGTCTGCTGCGTTCAATTGGGGGCGGTTCAGCGGATGCCCCGGCGGCAGGATCAGGCGCAGGGTGTCATGGCCGATCACGCTGGCCCGTATGCCCTCGGTGGGGGGCTGCGCCGGCCCCTCGATCAGCGCGAGATCCGTCTCGCCGGCCAGCAGGGCGCGCACGGCGCCGTGGGTGTTGGCCGTCTGGATGTTCAGCGTGACGGCGGGGTGCCGGGCGTGAAAGGCGGCCAGCGCGCGCGGCAGCACGTGCGCCGCGAGGGTGTTGCTGGCCACCACCCGCAGCGTGCCCCGCTGCAGGCCCTGCAATTCGGCCGCGAACAGCCGCGCGCCCTCCAGCGCCCGCCCCAGCGCCTGGGCGTGCGGCAGCAGCGCCTCGCCCGCCGGGGTCAGCCGCATCCCCAGGCGGTGCCGGATCAGCAGCGGTTCGCCCACCGAGGACGCCAGCAGCTTGAGCTGGCTGGACACCGACGGCTGGCTGAGGTGCCGCTCGCGCGCCGCCGCCGTGAGGCTGCCGCTGCGGGCCACGGCGGCGAAGGTCAGCAACTGTTCAGGGTGAAGGGCCATGACCAATTATAGATTTTTTTGAGGTCTCTTTCCAAAAATTTCAATTTGATTTATGTCAAGGCGACTTCTAGCCTGCGGACATGTCGAGCCTGATTGTTATTAAGAGGTTGCTGCCGGGCCTGGCGCTGGTGGCCGCGCTGACGGCGGCGGCGTACCTGCTGTCCACGCTGCCGGGGCTGCGGGTGCTGGGAGCACTGGGGCTGGCGCTGCTGCTGGGGCTGGCGGTACGGGGGTTGGTGCGCCTGCCGGCCAGCGTGCAGCCAGGGGCCGGCTACGCGGCCCGCACGCTGCTGCGGCTGGGTGTGGTGCTGCTGGGCGTGCGGCTGAACTTCGTGCTGTTCGCGCAGGCGGGGCCGCAGGTGCTGCTGCTGGATCTGGCGGTGATCGGCACCGGCCTGCTGAGCATGACCTGGCTGGCGCGGCGCTGGGGGCTGCCGCGCGGGCTGGGGCTGGCGGTCGCAGTGGGCTCCAGCATCTGCGGGGCGTCGGCCATCGCCGCCGCCGCGCCGATCATCCGCGCCGACGAGGACGAGGTCTCGGTGTCGGTGGCGGTGTGTTCGCTGCTGGGGACGGTGGGGGTGGTGGGCTACAGCCTGCTGGCGCTGCCGCTGGGGCTGGACGCGCAGCGCTACGGCCTGATGACCGGTTCCAGCCTGCACGAGATCGCGCAGGTGCTGGCGGCGGGGGCGGCGCAGGGGGGCCACGCCCTCGACTTCGCCATGCTGACCAAACTCACGCGGGTGGCGCTGCTCGCCCCGGTGCTGCTGCTGCTGGGCGCGGTGCTGCGGCGCCGGGACGCGGGGGTACCCTCCAAACAGACCGCACAGGCCGCCCGGCCTCCCCTGCTCCCCGCCTTCCTGGTGGGCTTTCTGCTGGTCGGCGTCGTCAGCAGCGCCGGGCTGCTGCCGTCGACCCTCACGAACGGGATGCAGACCGTCAGCCTGCTGCTGACGGCGGCCTCAATGGCGGGCATTGGCCTGGGCGTGAATTTTGCGGTGCTGCGCCGCCTGGGCGGGCCGGCGCTGCTGGTGGGCGGTCTGGGCTTCACGTTGCTGCTCGCGGTGTCGTTCGTGGGCACGTTTGGGGGCTGATCGACGCCGCAGCTTGCGGGCTGGCGATGCCCGCTGCGGCGAACGGTTCTCACCTCACCCGCACGCTCTCGCCCACGCATTCGCGTCCGCGCAGCAGTTCGGCCAGCACCTCCGCGCCGCGCACCACGCCCAGCGCCGGGCGGGAAAAGTGGGCGTTGGCGTCCACCGCCCACACCTGGCCGTCCTGCACCGCCCGCAGATCGCTGCGCTCCAGCAACTGGCGGGCAAAATCCGCGTTCCGCGTCAGGCCGTAGCCGCAGCACATCACCACGATCACGTCGGGATCGAGGGCCGCGATCTCGTCCCAGGTGGCCCGGCCCGAATCAATGCCCGGTGCGCCCAGCACGCTCACCCCGCCTGCGCGCGTCACCTGCTCAGGCACCCAGTGGCCGCCGTAGAAGGGCGGGTCGACCCACTCCAGCGTCAGCACGCGGGGCGCGGTCTGAACGGGCGTGACCGTGTCCCAGCGCCGCTGGGCCTCGGCGGCCAGCGTCTCGCCCTGTCCGGCCACGCCCGCCGCTCCGGCCAGGGCGCGCAGGTCGTCCAGAATCCCGGCCACGCTGCGGCCTTCCAGGCTCAATACGTTGGCGGCGGGCAGACAGCCGGGCAGGTAGCGCACCGCCTCCTCGATGGTTCCCGGCGTGACCGCGCAGACCTCGCACACGCCCTGCGTGACCACCAGATCGGGATTGAGGGCGTCCAGCACGTCGCCGTCCACGCTGTAGAGGGCCAGGCCCGCACGCACTGCCTCGCTCACGGCCCGGTCGATCTCGGCCTGGGAGGCGCCCGCGTCCACAATCGAGCGCGTCAGCACCGGCAGGCCCGCCGCGCCCGGATGGTCACACGAGTGGCTGATCCCGGCCAGCCGTGCGCCCAGGCCCAGGTCGAACAGCAGGTCGGTGGCGCTGGGCAGCAGGCTGACGATGCGGTCTGGGGCGTGGGTCATGGGGCCAGGGTAACGGGTGGACCGCAAACGGCCAAGGTCAGCGGCTGGCCCACACCTCCACCAGGCCGCGCAGGGTCAGGGTTTCGTCGTAGTGGTCGATCTCGCGGCAGATGCCCTCGATGGTGCGGGCAAAGCCCCCGGTGGCAATCGCGACGGCGGGGGCCGGGAGTTCGGCGCGAATCCGGCGCAGCAGGCCGTCCACCATCTCGGCGTAGCCGTAGACCAGACCGGACTGCAGCGCGTGAACGGTGTTCTTGCCAATGGCGCTGGCCGGGGCCTCCAGCGTGATGCGCGGCAGCTTGGCGGCGCGGGCGAACAGGGCGTCGGCGCTGACCTGCGCGCCTGTCGCCAGCACGCCGCCCAGAAAGCGCCGCCCCCGCCCGATCACGTCGAAGTTGGTGCTGGTGCCGAAATCCACCACCACGGCGTACTCGTGACGGCCCAGGTACTTCTCCGCGCCGAACAGGTTGCACAGCCGGTCCGCGCCCACGGTGTCGGGCGTGTCCAGTTCCACGGTCACGTCGGGCAGGCTCAGGGCCGAGACGCTGAAGGCCTCCACACCGTAGTGCCGCCGCAGGGCCAGCGCGTAGTTCTCGCCCACCGGGGGGGCCACGCTGCTGAGAATCGCCGAGCGCGGCACCTGCGCGCCCGCCACCGAGAACAGGCCGTGCAGTTGCAGCGCCAGATCGTCGGGCAGCGACTCACGGTTGGTCCGCACGCGCCAGGTGTGGGTCAGGCTCCGCGTCTCGTCCGCGAGGCCCAGCACGGTGCTGGTGTTGCCGATGTCCACGGCCAGAAGGGGAAAGGTTGGCACAACCGGGAGTCTAGAGGGTGTTGGGGCGCAGGCGTGCCGTCCACGAAAAAACCTCCACCCGCAGGGGAGGAGGCGCAGGTCCAGCGTGACGCGCTTACTGGAATTTGCTGAGGTCCACCACCACGCTGTAGGCGCAGTCGGTGTCGGCCTCGGTCTTGATCAGGAGGTCCATCTTGTCCCCGGCGCCCAGCCCGGCCTTGAGGGGTTCGAAGTAGTAGACCAGGGTGCCCTGGTAGGGGCCTTTGGCGGGCGCGGTTGTTGCAGGCGCTGAGGCAGTGGTCGCGTCCGTGGTGGTCGCAGGTGCGGCAGCCTGGGCAGCGGCGATCGGTTTCCAGTCGTTGACGTAGGTGGACCGGACCGGCGCCACCAGCGAGCCGTCCTTGCCCTTCAGTCTCACCAGGTAGGCGCTGCGGGCCTGTTCGGTGGGCAGGCCGCGCACCGCCACGTCCACCCGCAACTCTCCGTTGGCAAGGCGCTTGCTGGCAAAGTCGTCCCCCAGCGCCTCCTTGGCGCTCAGGTTCTTGAAGGAGTCGCGGGCGTCCTGCGCCTGGAAGAACAACTGATCGGCCTGTCCACTCACCGTCAGAGAGGCGGGGCGGCTGCCGGTCGAGTAGTCCGTGGGGGCGGCCAGCCAGCCCTCCACGCAGGCCGGGCCGCCCATGTACGCGGTGACGACCTTCGGCCCCGCCACAAACTGACCGTCCTTGACCCCCAGGTCCACGGTCAGAAACGTGGGCACCGGGGCGCGGCGGCCATACGCGCCGTCGATCACGTTCTTGGCGACGGTTTCTTCCAGTTGAGGCACCCAGGCCAGCGCTGGGCCGGACAGCAGGGGCAGCGAGATCAGTAGGGCCATCAGGTGGGTGGGTTTACGCATTCTGCACTCCATTTAGGGACTTGTGGTTGACGGGAAGCTGATGCCGGGGCCGTGGACGCGACGGGTCACTGCCGCTTCTCAATTCTTGAGGTAGACCACCCGGCACGCCTGACCCGCCGAGCGGAACTGGGCGGCGGCGGCGGCGGACAGCACGGCGTCGGTGATGTAGTTGCTGGTGGGGGCAAATTTGGTGGCCTGGACGCCTTGCGCCTTGACCCGCGTGACGTTCTTGAAGTCGCCGATCTGGCCCTCGCTGGTGATGTAGGTCTGCAGGTTGCCTTCCTGCACCAGCTGGCTGCTCACGCCCTTAATCAGCGCCGCGTCCGGCCAGACCTGTTTGCCCGCCTGATCGAACACGAAGCTGGACTGGGCACGCTGGAAGGCGGCAAAACCGCGCACGTCCACCACCACCGTGCAGTTCAGCAGGCGGTCCTCGCTGCCGCCGGTGCCGCCGCCCCCACCGCCGGCGCGGGCAGTCACGCCACCGTCATCGCCTGCTCCACCGCTGCCCGTGGCCCCGCTCCCGGCTGCGCCTGGACGTGAGGCCGCCGGAGCCGTACCTGCGCCGCCCTGGCCTGTTCCAGCCTGACCAGAGCCGGGCTGGCCTGCGCCGTCCCCGCGCCCGCTGACGGGTGTGCCGGGGGCGGGGCTGCCGCCCGTGCCGCTGCCGGTGCCGCCCGCCGATTCGCGTGGGGCGGCGGGGGCGCCGGGCGTGACCCCGCCGCTGCCTGCCGTCCCCCGCGAGGGAGCCTCGGCGGGACTGCCGGGCGTCGTGGTCGTGCCGGGCCCGGCCGACGTTCCCTCGGCCGGGCGGGCACTGACTGGCGCGCTGCCCGTGCCTGTTCCGGCAGCCCGATCTCCCGGCGCGGCAGCCACCGGAGCCGCAGGTGCGGGGGCTGCGGCCGGTCCCGGAGTGCGGGCCGGCGTGGCGGCGACAGGAGCGCTGCCCTGGGAGTCAGGCTGCGCGCCGGGGGCTGCACGGGCATCCCCAGCCCCGGCAGCGGGCACCGCCGGAATCGGGGTGCGGCTGGGGCGTGCCGCCACTGGGGCCGGGGCGTCGTTGGTGGGGGTGTCCGTCACGGCCCCTGCCCGGCCCGTCTCGGCGCGTGGAGTCACCGGAATGGGCGTTTCGCGGGACGTGACTGGAGCGGCGGGCGCCGTGGCCTGGGGTGCGGCGCTGGCCTGTGGGCGGGCCGGAATGGCGGCCACCGGCTCCGTGCTGGCGCTGCGGCTGGGCGCGGCGGGCGCAGCCTCCGCAGGTGATTGGGGGGCGGGCGCCTGGGCGGTGGGCCGCGCCGTGGTGGGCGCTTGCGTGGCCGCGGTCTGGTCCCTGGCCGGCGTGCCTGAGGCGGGCGTGCTGTCCCCCGGCGCCGGGGGCGCGGCGTCCTCGCGGCGGGGCAGTGCGGTCACGGCTTCCGGCTGGGGTGCAGGCGCGGCGGGGGCGGCCTGCACCGGTTCGGCCGGCGTGTCCGGCGCGGCGGTGCGGGCCTGGGGCTCCACGCTGCCCACCTGCGGCGTGACCACCCGCTCCGGGGCGATCTCGGGCGCCGGTTGCGGCGACGGCACCGTGGGCGCGGTGGCCGCCGTGCGGGCCGGGGCCGGGGCCTCGGGCGTCGGCTGGGTCGCCGGGGTTCGCTCGGCCGGGGTGGGCGCGGGGGGCTCCGCCTCTGGAGTAGCTGGCGCCTGTGCGGCTGGGGCCGCTGCTGGTTTTGCGGGTGCAGGCGTCTCGGCCGCCGTTTCAGCGGGGCTGGGGGGCGGCGCGGGCGACGGTGCCCTGACCTGCGCGGCGGGCGGCGAGGGCTGGGGTGCCGGGGTGGGTGTGGGTGCCGGCGTGGGCTGAGGCGTCGGGGCCGGTTCGGGCGCGGGTGGTGGGGTGGGGGCCGCTCTGGCTGGGGTGGGCGCCGGTTTGGGCGGCGCGGCGGGCCTGGTGGTGACGGGTTTGGGCGTCACAGGCTTGGTCACGGCGGGCTTCTGCGTCAGCGGGGCGCTGGCCTGTTCAGGCAGGGTTTCCGGCGGGGGGGCCAGCGTCACGACTTCCAGCGGGGTTCGCAGCGGATCAGGGGTGGTCTGGAAGGTCTCGGGCGTGCTGGGACGCAGCAACAACAGGGCGGTGAATAGGGCCGCATGCAGCCCCAGGGTGGCTGCCAGCGCCCGGTAACGTTCGAGGCCCTCGGCAGAGAAGCCCGACGGGGTCCGGGGGGGCGGGGAAGTGGTCATGTCACTGGCTGGGCCTCGTGCCCAGCGCCAGGCGTTCGCCGCCCGCCTTCTTGATCACGTCCATCACGCGGACCACCGTGCCGTAGCTGCCGCGCTCGTCGGCACGCAGGCCCACCACACCGCCCGAGGTGCCCAGCAGGGGCTTGAGTTGCCCGCCCAGTTTGGTCAGGGTGGTTTCCTGGCCGTTCAGAAACAGCTTCCCGGCGCGGTCCACGCTCACGATCGGCAGCGCGGGGGTCTCCTGCACGGTGGTGCTGGCGCGCGGCAGGTCCAGCGGCAGTGCGTTCTGGCGGGCGCCCAGGCTGCTGGTCAAGAAGAAGAAAATCAGCAGCAGCAGCACCACGTCCACCATCGGCGCGAAGTCGAAGGTCACGCCGTCCCCGCTGTCGCGCATCCGGCGGCGGGTTGGGGAGCGGGTCATCGGCCCTTGCCCGCGCCGCCGTCACCGCGCGGGGCTGCGACCGGCTGGGTGGGGGTGGTCGTGCGGAAGACGCCGGTGTTGTTGGGGCCGCTGCTGATGGCCCTGGCGCTCTCGCTCGTCTCGTCGAAGTCGAAGGCCAGCACCGGCACCGCGCCGCGTTCCTGGCCGCGGTAGACCGGCGTTTCGTCAGGCTGGGCGCCGTACTCCTGAGTGCGGTACTCCTGCTCCCTGGACCGCTGTTCTCTGGGCACCCGGGGTTCGGGCCGCAGGCGGCCTTCCGGACGGGCCAGCCAGCCAGGCAGATCCTCGCGCACCCGTTCGGCGGCTACGGCAATGCGGTCCGCGCGGGCACGCAGGGCGTTGCGGGCCACGTAGGCGATGATCGCCACGATCAGGCCGCCGGCCGTGTTGACCAGCGCCTCGCTGATGCCGGTCGCCAGTTGCGCGGGGGTGGGCGCCGCCGTGGAGCTGAACACCAGGAACGAGCGCACCATGCCGATCACGGTGCCCAGCAGGCCCAGCAGCGGGGCGATCTGCGCGGCGGTGCCCAGCGCGCTCAGGCCCGCGTACAGCCGGGCGTCCTCGGCCAGCAGGGCCGACTGCATGGCGGCCCCGGCGGCGTCCATCCCCCGGTCCGCGCGGCCCAGCCCGGCCCGCAGCACGTTGGCGGCGGGCGATGGGTGACCGGCGCGGTCCACCTCGGCCAGCGCCGCCGCCGGGCCGCTTTCCGCCGTCACGGCCCGCGCCCGCTCGATTAAAGCGTCGGCGTTGCGCCCCAGCCGGGACAAGGCCTGCGCCCGCGCCACAGTCAGGTAGACGACGTACAGGGACAGGGCGATCAGCACCCACAGGAGTGGACCGGCGGCGCGCGCGAGATCAAGGACATTCATTGGCTACACGGGTAGCACGGGGGCGCGTGACAAGCATGAAAACGTGGTGCGGCGACCTCATTTGGCTCAGGAGAGGGCGGGGCAACCGGTACCGTTGCGGGGCGCGTCGACAGGCCCAGTCGGGGTCAGTCTGTCTGGAGTGGATACCATGTCCTCACCGGGTCCTCAATCCCTACCGATGCACTCGACTTTAATCTCGCGAACGGCTAAAATGGGAGGGTAAGTAGGAATCATTCTCAAGAAGCAGCCGTGCTGCCCAAGCGAGAGTGCTGACCCAGAGCGCCAACAAGGAGCCTATATGACCCAGACTGAACAGCCGCACCAGATCGAGATTCGCAACCTGCACGCCAGCGTGGGTGACCTGCCCATCCTCAGGGGCATCAACCTGACCATCCCGCGCGGCGAGCTGCACGCCGTGATGGGGCCGAACGGCAACGGCAAGAGCACGCTGGCCAAGGTTATGGTGGGCGATCCCGAATACACCGTCACCGAGGGCGACATTCTGGTGGACGGCGTGAGCATCCTGGAGATGGAACCCGACGAGCGCGCCCGCATGGGCCTGTTCCTGGCCTTCCAGTACCCGGTCGAGATTCCCGGCGTGACCATCGCCAACTTCCTGCGTCTGGCCATGCAGGCCCGCAAGGAAGAGGGCGAGGAAGTGTCCTTCACCGAGTTCTACGGCAAGCTGCAGGCGGCCCTCAAGACGCTGGACTGGGACGAGAGCATCGTCGAGCGTTACCTGAACGCGGGCTTCTCCGGCGGCGAGAAGAAGCGCAACGAGATCCTGCAGATGCTGATGCTGGAACCCACCTACATCATCATGGACGAGACCGACTCGGGCCTGGACGTCGACGCCCTGAAGGTGGTTGCCAAGGGCGTGAACTCTATGCGCGGCCCCGGTCTAGGCGGCCTGATCATCACCCACTACCAGCGCCTGCTGGACTACATCGTGCCGGACAAGGTGCATATCATCGTGGACGGCAAGGTCGTGCAGAGCGGCGGCCCCGAACTGGCCAAGAAGCTCGACAGCCAGGGCTACGACTGGGTCAAGGAACTGGCGACGGCCTGACGCGGCGCCCAGGGGTCCAGTGCTGACTCCGCCGGCCGCTCAGCCCCCTCAACCCTCCACAAGGAGTCCAAATGACCATCAATCCTGAAGTCAACGACATCAACAACACCTACGAGTACGGCTGGAGCAATCCTGAGAAGTACGCCGTTAAGGCCCCCAAGGGCCTGCGCCGCGACGTCGTCGAGATGATCTCCAAGGCCAAGGACGAGCCGCAGTGGATGCTGGACTTCCGCCTCAAGGCGCTGGACATCTTCCTCAGCAAGCCGATGCCCGAGTGGGGCGCAGACCTGTCCGGCCTCGATCTGGACGAGATCTACTACTACATCAAGCCCGAGGGCATGAACGCCCGTTCCTGGGACGACGTGCCGGAGGACGTGAAGAACACCTTCGAGCGGCTGGGCATCCCCGAGGCCGAACGCGCCGCGCTGGCCGGGGTGGGCGCGCAGTACGAGTCGGAAATGGTGTACCACAACCTCAAGGAGGAGTGGGAAAAGCTGGGCGTGGTCTTCCTGAGCATCGAGGACGGCCTCAAGGAGTACCCGGAACTGTTCCGCGAGCACTTCGCCACCATCGTCCCGCCCGAGGACAACAAGTTCGCGGCCATCAACAGCGCGGTCTGGAGCGGCGGCTCGTTCGTGTACGTGCCCAAGGGCGTCAAGGTGGACATCCCCCTCCAGACGTACTTCCGCATCAACGCCGAGAGCAGCGGCCAGTTCGAGCGCACGCTGATCATCATCGACGAGGGCGCGCAGGCCCACTACATCGAGGGCTGCACCGCCCCGTCGTACAGCTCGGACTCGTTCCACTCCGGCGTCATCGAGATCGTGGTCAAGGAAGGCGCGCGCTTCCGCTACAGCACCATCCAGAACTGGAGCCACAACGTCTACAACCTCGTGACCCAGCGCGCCGCCGTGTACGGTAACGGCGTCATGGAATGGGTGGACGGCAACCTGGGCAGCAAGGTGACCATGAAGTACCCCGCCTGCTACCTGCTGGAAGACGGCGCACGCGGCGAGGTGCTGTCCATTGCGATGGCCGGGCGCGGGCAGCACCAGGACGCCGGGGCCAAGATCGTGCATTTTGCGCCGCACACCAGCGGCTCGATTGTTTCCAAGTCCATTTCCAAGGACTCGGGCCGCAGCAGCTACCGGGGTCTGGTCAAGATCTACGAGGGCGCGAAATACGCCAAGACCAACGTGGAATGCGACGCCCTGCTGCTGGACGACGAGGCCCGCACCGACACCTACCCCTACATCGAGATCGAGGAAAAGACCGCCCGCGTGGGCCATGAGGCCACCGTGTCCAAGATCAACGACGATCAGATCCTGTACCTGCAAAGCCGGGGCCTGAGCGAAGACCAGGCGGCGGGCCTGATCGTGCGCGGCTTTATCGAGCCGATTGCCAAGGAACTGCCGCTGGAATACGCGGTGGAGCTGAACCGGCTGATCGAGTTGGAAATGGAAGGCTCGGTCGGCTAAACGGATGCTTGGCAAACTTAATTGGGTGGAAGGCTCTAAGCATAGAGAAGCTTCTTACGAATTTGCTGTGGATGGTCAGCCGGTTGTCGCAACAATCAAATCACGGGAACCAGGCTCTATGGGTAGTGATTTCGGGGCGTCGGCCTCCTTCGACTTGAACGGCGATAATCAAGATATCTATGCGACTGGCAACACTCCTGAAGATGCCATTCATTCAGTTCAAGAGAAGATGGATCGTTGGCTGGAATCAGTAAGCAACTCTTCTCTGAAATGACCCATCACCCCAGTCTGTGAAAGCTTTAGCTGGGGTAGCCCCTTTCCCTGGCTCCCTCTGATGGGAGCTGGTGGCGAAGCCGACTGAGGGGTTTTCCCACGCTGCGGCACTGGCATGGGGTAGCCCTTATCAGGTGTATTCCTGGTCTGCAATTCCCCGACTGGCAACTGGAGAAACGTTGAAACTCAACCACATCAACCTGGGCGTCACCGACGTGCCCGCCACCGTGGAGCTGTTCCAGACCTATTTCGGCCTGCGTCCGGCGGGGGATGGCATGCCGATGGACGAGCGTATGGCCTTTCTGCGCGACGACAACGGCTCCTTGATTTCGGTGTTCAAGGCCAAAGACGTGGCGTATCCCAAGGTCTTCCACATCGGCTTCCTGCAGGACACGCCGGAACAGGTGCGCGCCATTTACCAGCAACTGACCGACGGCGGCTACACCATCACTCCTCCCAGCGAGAACCACGGGCGGCTGACCTTTTATTTCAATACACCGGGCGGCTTCGTGCTGGAAGTCGAATCTTTCTTTCGCTAAGCCCCGCCCCCGATCTTCAGGAGGAACCATGACCCAACTCAGCGAACAACTCTCCCAGCACGGCGGCCCCGAATGGCTGACCGCCAAGCGCAAAGCCAGCTTTGACCTGTTCGACACCCTGGAAGTCCCGCACAGCGGTGTGGAAGCCTGGAAGTACACCCAGGTCAACGTGGACTTTTCCAAGCTCAATCCCCACCCCAAGCGCGAAGTCGTCTCCGACATCTCCAAGCTGCCTGAAAGCGTGCAGAAGCGCCTGAAGGGCACCGACGTGGGCGCCTTCCTGGTGCTGGACGGCCCCGACGTGGTCTACCGCACTGAACTGCCCGCCGAACTGACCGCCAAGGGCGTGATCTTCACCGATCTCAAGACCGCCGTGGAACAGCACGCCGACAAGGTGCAGCAGTACCTCTACAGCGTGGTGCCCGCCGAAGTGCCGGATGACACCACCATCGCCGCCCCCGGTACCACCCCCAGCAAGTCCCCCGATCCCAGCGAGGGTAAGTTCTCCGCGCTGGCCGCCGCGTTGTGGACGAACGGCGCCTTCGTGTACGTGCCGCGCGGCGTGGACGTGGAGCTGCCGCTGGGCTCCTTCCGCGTGATGAGCGAGGCCGGCACCTTCACCGCCACCCGCACGCTGGTGGTGACCGAGGAAAACGCCAGCGTCACGTTCATCGACGAGCAGGACTCCGAGGAACTGCCCGGCACCTACGCGATTGGCGCGGTGGAACTGGTGGTGGGCGACGGCGCACGGTTGCGCTACGTGTCCATCCAGAACTGGGGCAAGGGCGTGACCCACATCCAGCGCCAGCGCGGGCAGGTGGGCAAGGACGCAGCCCTGAACAGCCTGGTGGTCACGATGGGCGGTACCCTCAGCCGCACAGAAATGCAGAGCCACCTGCTGGGCCAGGGCTCGAACTCCGAGATGCTGGCGCTGTACTTTGCCAACGAGGATCAGCACTTCGATCACTACACGCTGCAACACCACGCGGCGGCCAACGCCTACAGTGACCTGCTGTACAAGGGCGTGGGCGACGATCAGAGCGTGGGCGTGTTCTCCGGCATGATCAAGGTGGATCTGGGCGCCCAGAAAACCGACGCCTACCAGAAGCACCGCACCCTGATGCTGTCCAGCGAGGCCCGCAACTTCAGCGTGCCGCAGCTGGAGATCAACGCCAACGACGTGCGCTGCAGCCACGGCAGCACCACCGGCCCGGTGGATGAGGAACAGATGTTCTTCCTGCGCTCGCGCGGCATCCGCCAGGAACTGGCCGAGAAGATGCTGGTCACCGCCTTCCTGGAAGACGTGCTGACCCGTGTGCCCCTCAAGAGCGTGGTGGGCTACATCGAGGGCATCATCGCCGAGAAGGTGGGCGCCGCCTGATACGGATTCCGATTGAAAGGTTTGCAAAAACCTTGAAATCCGAGCGGACGCGAGCAGGAAAGAATACGGGTTCCACGTATGGATTGAATCTTCGGCGCTTTCCCGAAGGTTCAAGGAATTAAGCGGAATCCGTATGAGGCCCCACGGCCCCCCATCTCCCCAGCTTCCCGAGTCAGCCCCCACCAGGGCTGGCTTTTTTCTGGCACCGGTCCGGCGGCCTTGCGTCCACCGCCTGTGCTGCTTTTGTAGGGGACGCGTGGTCATTTGCCGCCTGACCAGTATCATTCTCTGGGAGCTGCACAGATGAACAAGGGCAGGATAGAGGCGTTTTCCGACGGGGTGCTCGCCATTGTCATCACGATCATGGTGCTGGAACTGGCCGTTCCGGAGGGCCATGAGCTGGCGGATCTGTTCAGGGCCTGGCCCAAGATTCTGGCCTATGTGGTCAGTTTCCTGTACGTGGGCATCTACTGGAACAACCACCACCACATGTTTCAGGCGGTGCAGCGGATCAACGGCCCGGTGCTGTGGGGCAACCTGCACCTGCTGTTCTGGCTGTCGCTGTTGCCCTGGCTCACGGCCTGGGTGGGGGAGAGTCGTTTTGCCCCCACACCACTCAGCGTGTACGCCTTCGATCTGCTGATGTGCGCGGTGGCGTTCGCCCTTCTTCAGCAGGCGCTGATCCGCGCCGATCAGCACAACAGCCTGCTGGCACGGGCCGTGCGGGGCGGCCTGAAAGAAAAGGCCTCCACGGCAGCCTACGTCGTGGCGCTGCTGCTGCCGCTGCTGGGCCAGGCGGCGGCGGATGTGGCGGGGCTACTGCTGCTGGGCGTGGGGCTGAGCTGGGTGATTCCAGACCGCCGCATCGAGCGCGCGTTGGCCGAGGCTGAAGGCTGAGCCGCGCCGCCCGTAGTTCTCCTGGACACTTTGGTAATGGTTCGCAGTTCATTCTGTCCGGCGTACCCCCAACGGGGTGGGAAATGGGGGTGCTGCAGGCAGTCTGGACCGCTCTATGCTGGGCACAAGTAAGGAGCCCGTATGTCCAGAGTGCTGTTGCCCGCCGTCCTGTTGCTGACCGCCGTTCTCAGTGCCTGCGGCGGCGTCCAGTCCCCTCCGGCCACCCTTGATCTGGAGGGCCAGACGTCGCTGGCTGTCGGCGCCCCGGCCAGCCTGACCGCCGTGCTGCGCGGTCTTAGCGGCGATCCCATCCCCGCCACCGTCACCTATACGTCCAGCCAGCCCAACGTGATCAGCGTGGATGGACAGGGTCAGTTGACGGTCAAACGCCTGACGGCCACCAGTCGGCCGGTGGAACTCACTGCCAGCGCGGCGGGCCGCACCGCCACCATGCTGGTCACGACCTACGGTCTGGAAGTGGCGGTGGGGACCTACGTGTGGAACCTGCAGGCAGCGGGGGCCGCGCCTGGGCGCTTCGTCGTGGTCCGCTACCGCCCCGAGAGCGAGGCTGAGGCAGTGCAGGCGTCGACGTATACGGTCACCGCTCCGGGCGATGAACGCCTGACCTGCCCCCTGTCCCAGAACGCCGTGGAACGGGCATGCTGGTGGGCCGAGGCGGACGCCACGAAGTACCCGTCGGGCGAGTACCGGGCCAGCCTGGTCCAGAACGGCGTGACCTACACCACCACGGCGTCCCTGCCGGACCCTGAGGCGGCGCTGGGCTTTGTGGGCGGGGCCTCGGCGACGCTCAGGGGGAGAGACGTGACGTTTGCGGGCGAGCTGCCGGCTGGAGCCGGGTGGTTGTACGCCTATGTGGCAAAGCGCATGTTGCAGACCTCGGCCCTGCCTGGCCCCCGGTTGCGGAGCCAGGGCACGGAACCGACGAATGATTCCCGGTCGGTCTCGGTGTACGCCACGGCCCTGCCCGCCACGCTGACGGTGGGCGCCGCTGTTCCTGCTGGGGCCTACGAGGGCTGGATCACGGCCATGCCGAGTAACCTGAGCAGCTTCGACGAGGTGCTGCCCGAGCAGTTCAACGTTTCGGCCACGTTTGGCGGCCCGGTCACGCTCAGGTAACCCCGGCGCGGGGCTGACCTGATCCGGCGGCTTCCTTAGCCTGCCAGCGGCTGCAGTGCCTGGGTTGTTAACGTATCGGGATGGGCGTCCAGCACCTCGTCGGGCACGCCGGCCAGCGCGGCCCGCACCACGTCCAGCCCCGCGCCCGGCCGGTGGCCCCCCTCGCTCAGGGTGCGTTTCCAGTGCCGCGCGCCCGGTTGCCCGGCAAACAGGCCCAGGGTGTGCTTCATCATGCGGTTCAGGGGCTGACCCGACCGCAGTTCGGCGGCCACGAAGGGCAGAAAGGCCTCGATGACCTCGCGGCGGGTGGGCGGCGTCATAGCCTCGCCAAACACGTCGCGGTCGGCGGTGGCCAGGATGTAGGGGGTCTGGTACGCCGCCCGTCCGATCATCGCGCCGTCGGCCCACGTTAACGCGGTGGCCGCGTCGTCCAGCGACAGCAGCCCACCGTTGAGCACCACCGTCAGTTCCGGAAAGTCGGCCTTGAGCTGCTGCACCACGTCGTAGCGCAGCGGTGGGATCTCGCGGTTTTCCTTTGGCGAAAGGCCCGACAGCCAAGCCTTGCGCGCGTGGACGATGAACGTTTCGCAGCCTGCCGCCGCCACCGTCCGCACAAAATGCTGAAGGTGTCCATAGCTGTCCAGATCGTCGATGCCGATGCGGTGCTTGACCGTAACGGGCAACGTGGTGGCGCCGCGCATGGCCTCCACCGCGCGGGCCACCACGTCCGGCGAGGCCATCAGGCACGCGCCGAAAGAACCGCTGCTCACGCGGTCGCTGGGGCAGCCGCAGTTCAGGTTGATCTCGTCGTAGCCGTAATCGGTGGCAATGCGGGCGCACTCGGCCAGCGCCGCCGCGTCGCTGCCGCCCAGTTGCAGGGCCACCGGATGCTCGGCCTCGCCGAAGGCCAGGTGCCGCTCGCGGTCGCCGTGCAGAACCGCACCCGTCGTGATCATCTCGGTATACAGCAGCGTACGGCGGGTCAGCGTGCGGTGAAAGGCGCGGCAGTGGCGATCCGTCCAGTCCATCATCGGCGCGACGGACAGGGTGTGCGGGGGCAGGGAGGAGACGGCCATGGCAAACGGCAGTGTAAAGGGAGGCGCAGCGGCCAAAAGTGCCTCCACGCCTCCCCGATGTCTAGTGCGGGGCCTACCTATGGCTACAACTCCCGTCCCGTCCCGGTGTCCGCATCGAACGTGGTGCCCGAATCGTCGGTGTCTTTCGGATGCTCCGGCACCGCCTCGGGCGGCTGGCGTTCACGGCCAATGGGCGTGTCGGTCATGCCGGTTTCGGATTCGTCGTAGTACCCGCTGCGCTCGCTCATGTCGTTGCCCAGATCGTCAGGCAGACCGCCCTGCCGGTCAGGGGCCGAATCGTTTTTCGTCATGGCCCGAGTGTATGGAGGTCATGGGGCGGCGTGGCAAGGCGGGCCTTTACCCAGGCTTGCGACGTTGCCGTTGCCCCGTTGCGCTCAGTCGTGGCCGCTGACGTACATCAACGCGCCGAACAGTGCCAGGTTCTTCAGGAACTGCGTCTGCTGCTGCTCGCGCTCCTTGCCCTGCTTGTCCCAGAACGGGTGGCCGATGACGGTGGTAGGCACCAGGCTGGCGGCCAGCGCGGTGCCCGCCAGACGCGGGAACAGGCCCAGCGCCAGCAGCGCGCCCGCGCCCACCATCACGCCGGAGTTGATCTGGACGGCCAGTTCGGGCTGCGGGATCTCGGCCCCACGCGCCGCACGCACCACGGGATCGGGGTTTTGCAGGTGTTCCAGGCCGTTCTTGATAAAGATGCTGGCAAGCAGCGCCCGCCCGATGAATTTCGCTCCGCTCATGGTGATCCTCCTTGGGAATGCTCTGGAGTTTAGCGCAGGGAACCGGGCCTGGACGGGGCCGCCATGAAGATGAATTGAGAGTTGCCCCGTTCTAGAGCATTTGTCAAAAGTGTTGTTTGCTTTTGGCCGAACGGAGTGAGTGAATTTTGCTGAGCATTTGGGATAATGGAGGCATCAGAAGTCTTTTTTCTGATGCAGCAATTCGGACAAATGCTCTAGCCTTTGGTTGCGGCCAGTTGCCGTCCCATCTCTTTCAGCACGCCCTGCACTGCCGCCGTGCCCGCCTCCAGCAGAGCCACGTAGTCCGCCACGCTCAGCGGGCCGTCCTCGGCGCCGCCCTGGGCCTCGATGATCAATCCGGCTTCGGTGGCCACCACGTTCAGGTCGGCCCGCGCGGTGCTGTCCTCGGCGTAGTCCAGATCCACGCGCAGCTCCTGGCCCACGTAGCCCACGCTGATGGCCCCCACCGCGTGCCGCAGCGGCCACTCGCTCAGGGTGCCCGCCGTGACCCGCCGGTCGCAGAAATCGTGCAGGGCCGCGTGCGCCGCCAGGATGCTCGCCACCCGCGTGCCGCCGTCGGCCACCAGCACGTCGCAGTCCACGTAGATGGTCTGATTCCGGAAGGGGCGCAAGTCCATACTGGCCCGCAGCGCCCGGCCCAGCAGGCGCTGAATCTCGTGCCGCCGCCCGTTTTGCAGGCCGCGCTCGCGGGGCGTGCGGTCATGCGTGGCGCGCGGCAGCATGGCGTACTCGGCGGTCAGCCAGCCCTCCTTTTTGCCGCGCATGTGCGGGGCGGGCTTGTCCTCCAGCGTGACCGTCGCCAGGATCTCGGTGCGTCCCAGCGTCAGGTGCGCGCTGCCCGGCGCGTAGGGGTTGACGCCGCGCCGCACGGTCAGGGGCCGGGGCTCCAAAAGGTCACGCCCCTGACGAATGGGCAGCTTGTGGGGGCCAGAGGGAGACGACATGGCCCGCAGCTTACGCGCTGACTGCCGCCAGATGCACAGGCTCGGCCTGGTCTGCGCTCAGGGCCGCGAACACCGGGCGGGCGGCCTCCACGTCTCCGGTCACGAAAGAGGCCACCGCGCCCTGGGCCTGATGGGTGTTCAGCAGATCACTCCCCTGAAGGACGTTGCGGGTTTGCCGGGCCACCGCCGCGCCGCTGTCCAGCAGGGCAAAGGCGTGGCCGAATTCGGCCCGGATGCTGCCCGCCAGAAACGGGTAATGCGTGCAGCCCAGCACCAGTCCATCCGCGCCCGCCTCGGCGATGGGCGCCAGCACCTCGCGCAGCACCGCCCGCGTGCGTTCCCCGTCCGCCTGCCCGGCCTCCACCAGCGGCACCAATTCGGCGCTCACGGCGGTCAGCACGCGCACGCCCGCCGGCTCGGCAAAAGTGCGGATCACGTCCTGAAGCAGCGTGCCGCGCAGCGTGCCGGGGGTGGCGAGGACGCCCACCACGCCTGTCCGCGTGGCGGCCACGGCGGGTTTGAGGGCCGGCACCAGCCCGATGATCGGCATGTCGAAGCGGGCGCGCAGGTGTTCCAGGCTGTATGCGGACGCCGTGTTGCACGCCACCACCACCGCTTTCACCCCGCGGGCGTGCAGTTCGGCCACGGCCCGCCCGGTCAACTCGCGGATCTCCTCGCCGGGCCGCGCGCCGTAGGGCAGGTGCGCGGTGTCGGCCAGATAGAGGAAATCCTCGTGGGGCAATAGGCGGCGCAACTCGGCCAGCACGCTCAGGCCGCCCACGCCGCTGTCGAACACACCGATGGGGGCCGCGCGACTCATGCCGCCGATGATAGATCAGCTCTGGGCAGATCAGCTCGGGGCAGATCCACTCTGGCGATCCAGGCTTTCAATCGCGGCCACAGCCACCGCCGCCACCTGCACGAGTTCCCGGCGGTAGTCTGCGAGACTGCGCGGGCCACGCTGCGCCGCGTGTTTGTCGAAGCGAGGAAACAGATGTTCGAACGCGGCCTGGTTCGCCTCGCCCACCTCCTCGGCCAGCACCATCAGCCACACCTCCGGCGCGTGATCCTGCTGGCCCCACCTCGCGTCCTGCCGCTGCCGTTCGGCCCCCACCTCGGCCAGCACGGCGGCTGTGGCCTCGCCCATCAGTCCAGCGCCTCGCGGATCGTCTCGCCCAGCGCCGCGATGCCGCGCTCGATCTGCTCCGGCGTCGCGCTGCTGTAGCTCAGACGCAGGGTGTTCTCGCCGCCGCCCAGTGCGAAGAATGGACTGCCCGGCACGTAGGCCACGTTGCGGCTCAGCGCGCGCTCCAGCATCCGCGTGCTGTCGATTCCTTCCGGCAGCGTGACCCACAGGAACATGCCGCCTTCGGGACGGGTGGACTGCACGCCGCCCGGAAACTGTTCTCCGATGTGCCCCAGCATAGCGGCGGCGCGTTGGCCGTAGGCCCGCCTCACCGTCTCGATCTGGCGCGGCAGCACCTCGTCCAGCAGTTCGGTCACGATCATCTGATTCAGCGTGGGCGTGTGCAGGTCCGCGCCCTGCTTGGCCTGCACCAGCTTGGAAACGATTGGCGCGGCGGCCTGTACCCAGGCGTCGCGCAGGCCCGGCACCAGCGTCTTGGAAAAGCTGGAGCAGTAGAGGATGTGGTTGGCCTCCACGTCCCCGGCGTACTCCAGCCCCAGTTCGTACAGGCTGGGGGCGGGCTCGCCGGAGAAGCGCAGCTGACCGTAGGGATCGTCCTCGATCACCAGGACGCCGTACTGGGCGGTCAGCTCCACCAGGCGGCGGCGGCGCTGGGCGTCCAGGGTGCGCCCGGTGGGGTTCTGGAAGTTGGGCACGGCGTACAGCAGTTTGGCCGGGGTGGTCTGGAGCAACTCTGCCAGAGCGTCCACGTCGATGCCGCCGTCATCGGTGGGCAGCTGCACGTAGCGGGGGCCGTACGGCTGGAAGGACTGCAAGGCGCCCAGGTACGTCGGCGCCTCCACCAGCACCGTGTCCCCCTCCGAGATCAGGATCTTACCCAGCAAGTCCAGCGCCTGCTGGCTGCCGGTCATGATCTGCACGTTGGCGGCGGGAATCCCGGCCCTGGCCCCGATCCACTCGCGCAGGGGTGGATGGCCCTCGGTGGTGCTGTACTGCAGGGCGGCGGGGCCGTAGCGGGTCAGCGCGGCGTCGGCGGCCCTTCTGACCTCCTCCAGCGGAAACAGCTCCGGCGCGGGCAGGCCTCCAGCAAAAGAAATGATGTCTGGCTGCTGCGTGACCTTCAGAATCTCGCGGATGGCGCTGGCGTTCATGCGCCGGGCGCGGGCTGAGAACAGGGCCGTGAAGTCGGGGGCCGGGCGGGCGGGGGTCATGCCTTTCATGCTACGCCTGGGGCTTGGAAAGGCCAGAGTGGCTCCCCACGGCTCACCGTGTCCAAACGTCCTGGCCTCTTTTTCGGCAGGCCGGGTACAGTAGAGGGGCTTATAAGGAGGCAACCATGCTCGTCACCGGTAACGACATTCTGATTCCCGCCCGCGCCGGCAAGTACGGCGTCGGCTCGTTCAACACCAACAACATGGAGATCACCCAGGCGATCATCCACACTGCCGAGCGGCTGCGCAGCCCGGTGATGGTGCAGATGAGCGAGGGGGCCATCAAGTACGGCGGCCAGGATCTGGCCAACATCGTCAAGGACATGGCCCACCGCGCCACGGTGCCGGTGGCCCTGCACCTGGATCACGGCTCCTCCTACGAGTCGGCGCTGAACGCCATTCGCATGGGCTTTACCAGTGTGATGATCGACGCCTCGCACCACGACTTCGCCGACAACGTCAAGGAGACCCGCCGCGTCGTGGAGGCCGCGCACGCCATGGGCATCAGCGTGGAGTCCGAGCTGGGTCGGCTGGGCGGCATCGAGGAGCACATCGTCGTGGACGAGAAGGACGCCTTCCTGACCGATCCCGAGGAAGCCGTGCAGTTCATCGAGCAGACCGGCACCGATTACCTGGCGATTGCCATCGGCACCAGCCACGGCGCGTTCAAGGGCAAGGGCCGCCCCTACATCGATCACGCGCGCATCGAGAAGATCGCGGGCATGACTGGCATTCCGCTGGTGGCGCACGGCTCCAGCGGCGTGCCGCAGGACATCATCGAGCGCTTCCGCGCGGCGGGCGGCGAGATCGGCGACGCGGCGGGCATTGCCGACGAGGATCTGCAGCGCGCCACGGGGTTCGGCATCGCCAAGGTCAACGTGGACACCGATCTGCGGCTGGCCAGCACCGTGGGCATCCGCGAGGTGTTGCAGGCCACGCCCAAGGAGTTCGACCCGCGCAAGATCTTCGGCCGCGCCCGCGACGTGATGTCGCAGGTGATCGAGCACAAGATGGGCGTGCTGGGCAGCGTCGGCAAGGCGTAACCCGGCGGGCTGAGGGGCGAGGCGGGGCTGTGGGCTCGCCTCGCCTTTTGCGGTGTGGGTGTCGCGGGGCCAGCGCCCTTGCCGGGCCGTGCCGGGGCTGCCCTGGCTGATGCCCAGGTGAGCGTTCCACACACGAGTTCTCACCCGCCCGCCCTATGCTCGACCCTGGCATGAAGGCGGCGCGGACACTTCCATTTCTCCTGCTTCTGGCGTCCCTGGGGGCGGCGGTGAAGACCGATGTCGCGCCGCCGCTGGGCAACGTGGGGCTGGCCCGGCTGTCGGCGCTGTTGCCGCTGCAGGGGCAGAACGTGACCATCATGGAAAAGCGTCCCAGCCTGTCCACCGTGGATCTGCGCATGCGCGTGGAGCGGGTGGGTGGCAGCGCCGACGCGCTGTATCAGGTGATTGTCAGCGCCAGCCGGGGGGTGCGCGCGCCCTATGACCCGCGCCTGGGCATCTCCGAGGAGGACTACCGGCGCTACCTGGTGTTCCAGGAGGTGCTGGTGTCCTCCAGCAAGACCGCGCGGCTGGCGCTGACGCGCGATTCCGGCCGCGTGGTGTTCGGCAGCAATCCGGCCCTGAACAACGTGCTGGACGGCCTGAGCATCAATCTGCGAACGGGCGAGCTGCGCGGCCCGGAAGGCTACAGCGCCCTGCCCACTCCCGTGGTACCCAGCACCGCCCCGGACCGGGTGCTGCCCGTCCGCAGCGGCTTTCAGTGGAAGCTGCTGGGCAGCGACGCCACCGCCGGCAATGGCGTCCGGGCGACCCTGAACCTGCTGGAACTGGAAAGCGGCCTGATCATCCTGAATTACAGCCGCACCAGCATGATCAACCGCAAGCTGACCGAGGGCGAGATCATCATCGGCTACGACCGCTGACCGCCCCCCCCACCGCTGTCTCAGCAAAGGGCCAAGGGGAGGAAGATGGCCCTACGGGCACCGGAGACGACGCCGCGCACGGCCCCCGGACGTTCCCGACGCCCCCGCCATCAGACTGATGCGGCCCTGACGGCACTTTAAGGATTCCTCACGCCGTGTTCAGGGGCCGTCATGGGCGGGCGGCTACGCTGAGCCTCATGACGATGCCTCTGAAGAAAAAGAGCCTGATGCTGGGCGCGGCCCTGCTGCTGGGCGGCCTGTCCCTCTCCTCGGCAGGCGCGGCGGGCCTGTCGCCCACGCTGCTGGAACGCGCCAAGCGCGGTGACCAGACCAAGGTGGGCGTGATCGTGCGCTTCCAGTTCGGCAACGACGCGCGGGGCCGGGCGCAGCTCAAGAACCTGCGCGCGCAGCTCAACGGGCGGCTGGATCAGCTGGGCTCGGCGGCCGGTTTCCTGGCCAGCGCGATCAAGAGCGGTCAGGCCACCTCGCTGTGGCTGGACCAGAGCATCTTCCTGCCGCTGACCCCGGTGCAGGCCCGCGCCCTGGCCGCGCTGCCGTTCGTGACCGACGTGTTCGAGAACTTCAAGGTGCAGATTCCCAAGCCGCAGCGGGCGGTGGCCCTGAGCGCCTCGGCCGCCGCCGCCGGGGAGCCGTGGCACCTGGCCAAGATCGGCGCGCCGCAGGCCTGGGCCGCCGGCTTCAAGGGGCAGGGCATCAAGATCGGCCACCTGGACAGCGGCATCGATCCCAACCACCCGCAACTCCAGGGCAAGATCGCCGCCTTCGCCGAGTTCGACGCGGAGGGCAACCGCGTCAACAGCCAGCCGCACGACAGCGCGGATCACGGCACCCACACGGCGGGGCTGCTGGTGGGTGACACGGTAGGGGTGGCCCCCAGCGCCAAAATTATCAGCGCGCTGGTGCTGCCCAACAACGAGGGCACGTTTGCCGAGGTGATCGCCGGGATGCAGTACGTGCTGGACCCCGACAACAACGCCGACACCGACGACGGTGCGGACGTGGTGAACATGAGCCTGGGGATTCCGGGCACCTACGACGAGTTCATCGTGCCGCTGGAGAACATGCTCAAGGCCAACGTGGTGCCGGTGTTCGCCATCGGCAACTTCGGCCCGGCGTCGGCCAGCACCGGCAGCCCCGGCAACCTGCCCGACGCCATCGGGGTGGGCGCGGTGGACCAGAGCGGCAACGTGGCCAGCTTTAGCAGCCGGGGACCGGTAGCCTGGAGCGGCAAGATCAACGGGGTCTTCGTCAAACCCGATATCGCCGCGCCGGGGGTGGACATCACCAGTTCCATTCCGGGCGGCAAGTACGGCGCCAAGAGCGGCAGCTCGCAGGCCAGCCCCATCACGGCGGGCGCGGTGGCCGTGATGCTGTCGGCCAAGCCGGGCAGCAGCGTGGACAGCATCAAGAACGCCCTGTACACCAGTGCCAGCAACGCGGGCAGCAAGAACAACAACGTGGGCTTCGGCCTGATCAGCCTGCCCGGAGCGCTGGGTAAGCTGGGCGTCAGCGTGAGCGCTCCGGCCCCGGCGCCCAAGCCGACGCCTGCACCAGCGCCGACGCCAACACCCACCCCGACGCCGACACCCAAACCCACCCCGGCCCCCACTCCCACGCCGGCCCCTACCCCAACGCCGGCTCCCAAGCCCACCCCAGCGCCCACGCCGACTCCGGCCCCCAAGCCGACGCCCACCCCTCCGCCCGCCACCAACAAGACGCCTACCGGCCCGGCCGGGTACGAACTGTGCGCGCTGGAAGGCCAGAAGTGCAACTTCAGCGGGCAGCGGCTGGCCGCTTTCGGCACCGAGGGCCAGTACCTGACCGGCACCGGCACCGACGGGTTCAACTGCACCGTCGCCGAGTGGGGCCGCGATCCCGCCGTGGGCAAGTTCAAGGGCTGCTTTATCAAGCCGGTGCCCGGCTCCTCGGTGCCTGCGCCCAAGCCCACCCCGGCCCCGACGCCCGCTCCCAAACCCACGCCCGCTCCCACGGCCGGCAAACCCCGCGTGCTGCTGGTCGATGACGACATGGGCGTGGGCACGGACGTGACGGGTGCGCTGCGCGACGCCCTCAAGTCCAACGCGGTCAGCGGCGGCGCCTTCGTGTGGAACGTGCAGTCGCAGGGCCCGGCCCCGCTGAGCGAGATGCAGAAGGCCGACATCGTGATCTGGGCCAGCGGCGAGCAGTACCAGAACACCATCACCCCCGCCGATCAGAACACCCTGCGCCAGTACCTGTCGGGCGGCGGACGGCTGCTGGTGACCGGCCAGGACATCGGCTACGACATCGGCGAGGGCGACTTCTACCGCAGCGTCCTCAAGTCCCGGCTGGTGGCCGACAGCAGCGGCACCGCCAAATTCGTGACCAGCGGACCGTTCGGCAACACCGCCTACACCCTGAACGCGGCGGGCAGCGCCCAGAATCAGGTTTACCCCGACGTGATCGCCGATCTGGGCGGCAGCGCCACCGTCGCCTCGTGGGGCAGCGCCAATGCCAATGCCGGCACCATCAGCGCCCAGAGCATCAAGGTGGACCCCAACCGGGGCCGCGCCGCCCAGAAGCAGCAGGACCCGCGCGGTCTGGTCGAGCAGCTGGCAGGCAAGATCATCGGCACCGCGCTGGGCCAGATCTTCGGCACCAGCGGCCAGCAGGCCAGCCAGCCCGCGCGCGGCGGCCGGGTCAGCGCCCAGAGCGCCGGTGAAAACGCCGGGGCCATCGTCGCCAACGACGCGGGCCGCTACCGCACCGTCAACATGGGCTTCGGCCTGGAAGGCCTGACCCCGGGCAGCCGGAACGCCCTGGTCAAGACGGCTTTCGACTGGCTGATGCGCTGAGCGAGACAGGTTGATCAAGGGGGGAGAGGCCAGTTGCGCCTCTCCCTTTCCCGTTTCTTTAGCGCCTCCCCACGGCCCCCCTACGCTGACGGGCTAGGGTGGCTCATGACCACTCTCAAGGACATCATGACCCCGGACCTGACGACGGTGGACACCGGCGCCACCCTTAAGGAGGTCGCCACCCACATGAAGGAACAGGGCATCGGCAACGTGCTGATCATGGACGGCGACCTGCTGACCGGAATCATCACGGACCGCGACATCGTGGTGCGCGCGGTGGCCTACGGTCACGATTTCGGCACCCCGGCCAGCGACTACGCCACCGGCGACGTGTTCACCATGACTGCCGACACCACGGTGGAGGAAGCCGCCCGCGAGATGTCGCACCGTCAGCTTCGCCGTCTGCCCGTCACCGAGGGCAGCCGGGTGGTGGGTATCGTCAGCCTCGGCGATCTGGCCGTGCGGGCACACACGGGCGTGGACGAGACGGCCCTGAAGGGGATCAGCCAGCCGACGAGCTGATTGCTCTGCGGGCAGGCAGCGGCCACCTTCTGATCTGGAGGGCTGGCTGCTGCCCGTTGTTCACCTCCTGGGGGCGTAAGCTCGGTCCCATGACGACCATCGCCAGCCCACTCGCGCCGCGCGCCACCGCCCTGGAAGTCGTTCAGGGACTTGACCTGAACGGCAAGACCGCCGTGATTACTGGCGCCTCTTCCGGCATTGGGGTGGAGACGGCCCGCGCGCTGCTGTCGGCGGGAGCGTCGGTGATCCTGGCTGTCCGGGACACCGGGAAAGGGGAGAAGATCGCCGCCGAACTGCGGGAATCGACGGGCAACCAGAACGCCCAGGTCATCGAGCTGGACCTCGCCTCGCTGGCGCAGGTACGCGAGGGGGCGGCGCGGATTCTGGCGGCAGCTCCCGCCATTCATATCCTGATCAACAACGCGGGCATCATGGCGACGCCGCAGGGCCAGACCCCCGACGGCTTCGAGACACAGTTCGGCACCAACCACCTGGGCCACTTCCTGTTGACGCAGTTGCTGATGCCCGCGCTGCTGGCCGCCGCCCCCGCCCGCGTGGTGGCCCTGAGCAGCAGCGGCCACCGCCGCAGCGACATCGTCTGGGATGACCTCAACTTCGGGCGCCGCCCGTATGACCGCTGGGCCGCCTACGGCCAGAGCAAGACCGCCAACGCCCTGTTCGCCGTGGGCCTGACGCAGCAGTACGGGGCGCGCGGCGTGACGGCCAATGCAGTTCACCCCGGCGGCATCATGACCGGGTTGCAGAAGTTTGTCCCGCTGGAAGAGCAGCGCGCGATGGGCTGGCAGGACGAGTCGGGCAAGCTGAACGCCGTGTTCAAAACCACGGAAGAAGGCGCGTCCACCACCGTGTGGGCCGCCACCTCACCGCAACTGGAAGGGGTGGGCGGACTGTTTTTGGAGGACATTCAGCAAAGCACGCCGCTGGACGCGCAAAATCCCGATCCGAGATTCGGGTACAAGCCCTACGCGCTGGACCCTGAAAGTGCCGCGCGGCTGTGGACGCTGAGCGAGGAACTGGTCAGGGATTACAGGTAGGCCAGCGCCCAGTGCTCCTGCCCATGCCTCAGTCCGGCTTTCAGGAGCGCCAACCCGTCCGGTGCGAGGTCCGAGTGGTGGGGCAGCGGGCCGAGCAGCGCCTGGAACTCCTCCAGACTGAATTTCTGCGGCGCGTGACGCACGCTGTCCACCGCGCCGCCCGACACGTCATAGACCGCGCCGTAGATGTTGCCTTTGCGGGCGTCCAGCGAGACGCCTTGCGGACCGTCGCCCCGCACCAGCCCCTCGAGGGTGGGCACGCCGCGGACCCCCGCGCCCCACACCCGGCCCAGCCCCAGCGCGTAGCTGGCCCCCACGCGCACGCCGGTATACGAGCCGGGGCCAGTGCCAATGACGAGCAGGTCGGCGCGGAAGGGAAGACCGGACTGGGCGAACAGTTCGCGCGTGGCGGCGGGCAATTCCTCGGCGTGCGCCCGGCCCACCTCCCTGGAAGACGCCACTTTGCCGTCCTTCCAGCGCAGGGCCAGCGTCAGGTGTGGGGTGGCAGTGTCGAGGGCCAGAACGACTTGAGAATGGGCGGTCATCGCCGGGCATTCTAGGGCTGACATGAAGGTTGTCACCCCGGCGGGAACGTGACCCGACTCTGATCGAACAGGGCGGCGGTGCTATCCTCGGGCATCATGACTGAAATCGCCAAGGGCCTGGCAGGCGTTAAATTCACCGAGAGCAAGCTGACGTTCATCAACGGCGAGGAAGGGATTTTGCTGCATCTGGGCATTCCGATTCAGGAGTGGGCCGAGAACAGCACCTTCGAGGAACTGTCGCTGGCGCTGCTGGAAGGCAAGCTGCCCACCGCCACGGAACTGGCGCAGTTCGACGCGCACCTCAAGGAAAACCGCGCCATCCCGCAGCAGCTTCAGCAGGTGATCCAGGACATGCCGCGCGGCATCAACCCGATGCAGGCGCTGCGCACCGCCGTGTCCTACCTGGGCCTGCTGGACCCGCAGTCCGAGGACATCACCCCGGAGGCCCGCCGCGCCATCACGGTTCGCCTGATCGCGCAGTTCAGCACCATCATCGCCGCCATCAGCCGCACGCAGGAGGGCCAGGAGATGGTCGCGCCGCGCATGGACCTGACCCACGCGGGCAACTTCCTGTATATGCTGACCGGCACCGAGCCCACCGCCGAGCAGTCGCGCCTGTTCGACATCGCGCTGGTGCTGCACGTCGATCACGCCATGAACGCCAGCACCTTCACGGCGATCGCCACCTCCAGCACCCTCAGCGACATGTACTCGTGCATCACGTCTGCCATCGGCGCCCTGAAGGGACCGCTGCACGGCGGCGCGAACGAGGCCGTGATGGACATGCTCGACGAGGTCGGCACGCCCGACAAGGCCGAGGCGTACATCGGCAAGAAGCTGGACAACAAGGAAAAGATCATGGGCGTGGGGCACCGCGTCTACAAGAACTTCGATCCCCGCAGCCGCGTGCTGCGCGACTACGCCGAGCATGTGGCGAACAAGGAAGGCAAGAGCAACTACTACCAGATTCTCGAAACCATCGAGAAGACGGTGGTGGACCGCCTGGGTGACAAGGGCATCTACCCCAACGTGGACTTCTACAGCGGCACGGTGTACAGCGACCTGGGCATCAAGAAGGAGTTCTTCACCCCGATCTTTGCCCTGGCCCGCATCAGCGGCTGGTGCGCCAGCGTGATCGAGTACAGCCAGGACAACAGCCTGCTGCGCCCCAGCAGCGTCTACACCGGCGAGAAGGACGCGCACTACGTGAAGTTGCAGGACCGCAAATAAGCGCGTCGTAGGCACGACACAACAGGATTGAGGCAGCCCTTTCGGGGTCCGCCTCTTTTCTTTTCTGAGGGTTGTTCCTAAACGATTTGTGGATGCCCGGGCCGTATTGCCGATGTCTGGCCCGCTGCTACATTGCCGGTCAGGTGGCAGGCGTGCGGGTGGGCCTTTCCCCAGGGAGGCCCATGAACGCAGGCAAAGCAGTCGCAGACTTTTTCGTGGAGGCGCTGATGCCGGACTGGCTGAAGCTTCGTCTGGCCCGTGCCAAACCGCTGGACCCCGCCGGGCGGTGGGCACTGGCCGCCAGCGCGCAGCTCACGGACCTCAACCGGCACCGCCACGACACCCTCAACCCCGATCCGCGCGTGGATTCGGCGCAGTGGGCCATGAACCTGAGCAGCTGGTGGGGCACAGAGGACCACGACGAGACGGTGGCGATGCTGGAATGGCTGGCCGCCGAGGGCCACCGCGTCAAATTCCGGGCGGCGGCAGGCCACGACGTGCTGGCCTGGGACCTGGCCCGCCTGATCAACGTGGCCCGCTGGGGCTACGCCGCCCGCTACCTGTCCGAGGCCGAGGCGTGGGCGCACATCCTGCCCGCTGCCGCCGCCCTGCGTGAGCGCTACCGCTCCTGGGAGGAGCTGGCCGGGGATTACGTGCTGGGCCATGACCTGTGGGCCGAGGGGCCGGATGAGGACCTGACGGCGGTGACCGCGCGCCTGCTCGATCCGGCGAACGGCAAGAGTCCCTGGAATGGGGTGGCCTGGACGTTGGAGGGCACGGCGGGCTGAGCCTCAGCCACGAGCGGCGTGCACCGCCCGCCTACGCGATGCCGCGCCGTCCGCGTTTCTCGGCTTCCACGGCGCGCTGCAACTCCCCAATCTGCTTCAGGAGGCCCAGCTGCTCGGCGGGCGCGGCGCCGGCCACCTGCTTTTTCAGCAGTTCCACCTCGGCGCGCAGGGCGTCGATGCTGATGGTGGTCTGGATATCGTCCACGGCGGCGGCGGCGTAGGCCCCCACCTTCTGATCGTACTGCTCGCTGCCCTGGCGCGAGATGCTGCCCGAATCGCGGCCCTCGAACAGCAGGCGGATCAGGAGTTGTTCCTCCGGCTGGCCCCGGAACACGTCCAGAATGGCGTCGGAACTCTGGGCGCCCTGCACCGCCAGCATGACCTTGCGCATGGATTCGTTGCGCCACGGCGTGCTGCCGTCCAGCTTGGCCAGCAGGCTGGGATCGATCAGCAGTTGCCGCAGCAGCTTCAGCTCGTTCTCCTCCTCGCCGCGCCCGCTGCTCATGCCGGCCAGGTGCGTGTCGGTCAGTGTGCGCCGCTTGGCCTTGCTGCCGATCCATTCCATCAATGCTTCGGGCTTGATGCCCAGCGTCTCGCAGGCGGCGGCCCGCACGCCCTCGGCGATCTCGTCGAGGGGATCGAGGTTCTGCATGCGCGGCAGCAGCTCCATCAGGATCTTGCGCTTGCCGTCGGCGGTGGCGGTGCCGTGCGTCTCGATGGCGGCCTGCACGCGGTACTGCACCTCGTCCACGCCCTGGGCCAGCGCCTGCCGGATGCCTGCCTCGTCCCCGGCCAGCAGCGCGTCGGCGGGGTCCTTGCCGCTGGGCACCGAGGTGGCCCGCACCCGGAACTTGGCGCCCAGCACCTGATCGAGCCCCTTGAGCATGGCCTTGAGGCCCGCCTCGTCGTGATCGAACATCAGCGAGATGCTGCGCGCGCCCAGACGTTCCAGCAGCGTGGCGTGTTCGGCGGTCAGGGCCGTGCCCAGCGAGGCCACCGCACCGGTAAAGCCGTACTGGTGCATGGTGATCACGTCCATGTAGCCTTCCACCACGATCAGTTCGGTCTCCCCGTTCTCTGCTTTCCCTAACCCGGTGCGCGCCTTGTCCAGCCCGTACAGCACCTCGCCCTTGCGGAAGGCGTCGGTCTCAGGGGTGTTCAGGTACTTGGGCTTGGTGTCGTCCAGCACGCGCCCGCCGAAGCCCACCAGACGGCCCAGGTGATCGCGGATCGGGAACATCACGCGGCCCCGGAAGCGGTCATAGACCCGCCCGTTCTCGGCGTTCTCGGTCAGCAGGCCCGCTTCCAGCAACTGGCGCTCGTTCAGGCCCTTGACGCGGGCGTGTTTCAGCAGGCCGTCCCAGCCGTCGGGGGCGTAGCCCAACTCGAAGGCGGCCACCGTCTCGTCGGTCAGACCGCGCCGCCGGAAGTAGTCCAGTGCGGGCCCCGGCAGGTGTTCGCGGAAATACGCCAGGGCAAAGGCGTTCACGTCGTACAGGTCGCGGCTGCTGCGCTCGCCGTACTTGGCCTCCACCTGAATGCCCACGCGCTCGGCCAGCTTGCGCAGGGCGTCGCCGAAGCTGAGGTTCTCGCTGCGCTGCACGAAGCTGAACACGTCCCCGCCGGCCTTGCAGCCGAAGCAGTAGAAATAACCCTGATCGGTGTCCACCTGAAAGCTGGGGCTTTTTTCGTTGTGGAACGGGCACAGCCCCTTCAGGCGGCCTTTGCCCGCCGGGGAGAGGCGCACATATTCGCCGACGACCTCCGCGATGTTCAGCCGCGAACGAACGTCCTCCTTGGTTCCCATGTGTCCTCACCTCCCCGGATGCCGCACACGCGCCCGCCCTGAGAAGGGGAGCCGCCGTCCGGGCATGATCTCGTAGTGTACGCCGCCGGGGCGTCTCTCGGCTAGAGGGATAAAATCCCGTCCTGCACGGCAAAAAAGATGAGAGCATGCGAAGGTGCGCTGTCAGACGGGCACGGAGCCGGCTGCGGGGCCGGCTAGTACTGCCGGGTGACCACCTGCCCGGCCCCGCCCATGGCCTGCTCGGGGCCGCCGCCCACCCTGACCTGCACGGCCCCCGCGTTGCCGGCGCGGACGCTCACGCCCGGCGGGTACTTCACGACGCTGCCCACCGGGGGCACACCCTCGTACAGCACCTGCCCCTCCCGGTCGGTCACGCGCACCCAGGACTGGCCCGCGAACCGGATCGTCACGGTACCGGTGGCGGCGGGCGGTGCGTCCGGAGAGACAGAGGCTGGGGGCGGCGGCGGCGTGAGTGTCCGGACCCCGGTATTCAGGTCCGTCAGGACGCTGGCCTCGCCGCCGGTGGGAGGCAGCGTGGCGCGCAGGTTGCGGCTCTGGCCCAGATCGATGGTCTGTTTCAGGGGGGTGCGGCCGGCCGCCTCCACGCGCAGCTCGGCCCGCCGGCGGGCGTCGACCGGGAACGACAGCACGGGCGCCGGCCCCAGGTTGCGGTTGTCGAGGTACACCACCGCACCGTCCGGCTCGCTCTTGATGGTCAGGCGCACGGTCCCCTGGGGGCTGACCGGCGGCGTGGGGGCCTCGGCCTTCGGAGGCTGGACCGGCGAGGGGGCCGGGGCCGCCGGGACGGGCACGGGCGCGGTGGGCAGGACGGCTGCCGGGCTCGGGCGGCGCAGCAGCAGCACGCCGACGGTGACCAGCAGAACCAGCAGCACCGCGATCAGGGCCAGGCGCACCGGCCCCAGCGTGGGCGGGTCCTGCTGGGGCGGCTCCGGGGGAGGCGTGACTGCCGGCTCCGGAGCCGGAGGCCGCAGCAGGCAGTCAAAGTCGGCCAGCAGCGGGGCAGGATCCAGCCCCAGCTCACGGGCGTAGGTCCGCAGGTAGGCGCGGGCGAAGGTGGCCTCAGGCAGGGCCGCCAGCTGACCGTCTTCCAGGGCCTGCAGGTAGTCCCGGCGAATGGCAGTGGTCTGCGCCAGCTCGCGCAGGGTCAGGCCCCGCGCCTCCCTCGCGCCGCGCAGGGTTGAGCCAAAAGTCATGGTGGTTCTAACCCCCAGGACCTCTGGCGGCCCGGACGCCCGCGCCGCGTCCGTCAACCGTCATAGGGTTTGCCCAGCGCCTTGGGCGCGCGGCTGCGTCCGGTGAAGATCAGCGCCAGAATGGTGATCAGGTACGGCAGCGCCTGCACCAGCGTCGGCGGCAGCAGGTCCCCGCCGCCCAGCGCGATGGACAGCGCTTGCAGGAAGCCGAACAGCACGGTGGCCCCCAGCACGCCCAGCGGTTTCCACTGCCCGAAGATCAGCGCGGCCAGCGCGATAAAGCCGCCCCCCGCGCTGATGTTGCGCACGTAGGAATCCAGGTTGCCGATGCTGAGAAAGACCCCCGCCGTGCCCGCCAGCACGCCGGACAGGATCACGGCGGTGTAGCGCATCCGCTTGACGTTGATGCCCATGCTGGCCGCCGCGCCGGGCTGTTCCCCGGTGGCGCGCAGGCGCAGGCCGAACGGCGTGCGGTACAGCACGTACCACGTCACGGCCACCGCCAGGAACGCGAAGTACACCGGGGGCGAGAAGCGCAGTTCCCCGATGCCCCACAGCGGCAGCGCGTTGGCCACCTTGGGGCTTTCGGTGGAACTGTCGTACAGCGCGGTCAGGATCACCGGCGGCACCCCGGTCGCCAGCAGGTTGATGGCCGTGCCGCTGATCACCTGATCGGCGCGGTACTTGATGCTGACCACCGCGTGAATCCACGCGATCAGCCCGCCGATCACGGCCCCGCCGACCCAGCCGACCCACGGCGCGGCGGCCCCCAGCGTGGGCTGCAGCACCAGCGTGGTCACGGCCCCGCCCAGCGCTCCGAAGATGATCAGGCCGTCCAGCGCGATGTTCACCACGCCGCTGCGCTCGCTGAACAGGCCGCCCAGCGCGGTGAGCAGCAGCGGCACCAGGCTGCGGATAAAGGTGGCCAGAAACGCCGCCGTGAGGAGTTGTGCGAACAGCCCGTCCATTATTTGCCCCCTTCACGGGTGTTCTCTTCACTGGCGTACCCGACGTTGGGGTTGGGGGTCGACGCCTGCTGCGCCGCCACGCCGGGAGAGAGTTTGCCTGCCTCATCCGTGCCGGTTCGGTCGGTGGCGGCCACCAGTTGCGGCGGCGGCGGGTCCACCAGCCGCCGGCTCAGGAAGCCTCCGGCGGCGATGAACAGCACGATCAGGGCCTTCAAGACCGTCACGATGTCCTTGTTCACGCCGTCGAGTTGCTGGTCGACGTCCACCCCGCCGGTGTCCACCGTGCCGAACAGCAGGCTGGCGAAGACCACCCCGGTGGGGGTGTTCTGGCCCATCAGCGCCACCGCGATGCCGTCGAAGCCCACGTTGACCGGCATGTTGCCCTTCAGGCGGTACTCGTCGAGCGCCCCGCCGTTGACGTAGTGGGTGCCGGCCAGCCCGGCGAACATGCCCGCCAGCGTCATCGCCAGGATGGTGCCGCGCGCCACACTGATGCCGCCGTATTCGGCGGCGCGCGGCGACAGGCCCACCGCCCGCAGCGCGTAGCCGGTGGCGGTGCGCCACATCAGGGTGCCGAACAGCGCCACGCAGGCCAGCGCAATCAGGAACGACGCGTTGAGCTGGCTGCCGGTGATGTTCGCCGGAATCCCGATGCGCCACGTCAGCGCGCCCGCCGCCAGCGCGATCACGATGGCGATCAATCCGCCGTTTTTCACGGTTCTCAACAGAGGCCGCGCCACCAGCAGGGCAATCACCGCCACCACCAGGCCGATGCTCAGGACGTAGCCGCCGCCCGCCGGGCCGACGTTGAACAGGTCCAGCAGGGTGGGCAGCTGGGCGGCCTGCTGCAGTTCCTGGCTCTTGGCCTCGAAGCCGGGCGCCTTGAACGGCAGGGTGTAGGTTTTGCCCAGAAAGGGAAAGGTCTCGCTGCCGATCAGGAAGATGAACACCGCCGAGGCCACGTAATTGAGCATGATGGTGTTGATGACCTCGCTGGAGCCGAAGCGGGCCTTGAGCAGGCCTGGAATCGCGCCCCACAGCGCCCCGCCCGCCGCCGCCGCCAGCACCGACAGGGGCAGCAGCGCCCAGCCCAGGCTGGGGGGGCCGTACACGCCCATCAGCATCGCGCCGATGGCCCCCATGGTCAGCTGACCCGGCGCGCCGATGTTGAAGAGGCCCGTGCGGAAGGCGAAGGCCACGCTCAGGCCGGTGAAGATCAGCGGCGTGGCCAGCTTGAGGCTCGACAGCAGCGGCGACAGGCGGGTGACCGGCGCAAACAGCGTGGAGTACACGAAATACACCACGTCGCTCTTGGCCAGCCAGGCCTGCCACAGGGTCAGTTCCCGCCCTGAGGGATTGACGATGGGCTGCACCACCAGCACCACCACGGCCCCCACCAGCACCGCCAGCGTGATGGCCGACACCGGGACCAGCAGGCCGCGCAGCCGGTTGAAGCGGTCCAGCACCCATTCGCGGGCGCTCAGGCCGGCGCCGGCGGCGATCAGCCCGGCCAGCATGGGCAGGAACAGGCCCAGGTTCATGCCGCCGCCGTCGTAGAAGTTGCGCAGTTGCCGCTTGGCCCCGGCCCGCAGGCTGCTGTCGGCGGCCACGCGCTCGATCTGCACGGCCAGTCCGCTGTTCAGGGCCAGCACCGCCGCCACCGCCAGCCCGAAGGCCAGCAGGCCGGTGATCCAGAACCAGCCCGCGCGGCGCACGGCCCCGATCAGGGTGGCCACGATCATGGCCAGCGTGGCCCAGCCCAGGATCAGGGCGCTGCCCGGGCTGGCCAGCGGCGCGTCCTGATTGCTGGCCAGATTCAGAACGGAGCCGCTGAGATGCAGCAGCACGGCGTCGGCGCTGAAGCCCCGGCCCAGCGCGGCGAGTGGAAAGAGCAGCATCCCTGCGGCGGCCACCGCGCACGCGATCAGCGCGACACGCGACGCGTCCCCGGATGGACGAGATTGGGTGTTGTGGGTCACGCGGCCCATTGTACGGGGCGAAAACGGGTTGTGGGCGCACCCACGCGGCCCCGATGCCACGGCTGGCACGGGGCGTGGGGTGCCGTCCTCTTTTTGCTATGCTCGCTGGCGCTATGGAACGGACTTTTGCAATGATCAAACCCGACGGCGTGCGCCGCGGCCTGACCCCCGAAATTCTCGCCCGCATCGCCCGCAAGGGCTACCGCGTGGTGGGCCTCAAGCAGATGACGATCTCGCGCCAGACCGCCGAGACGCATTACGGCGAGCACAAGGAGCGTCCCTTCTTCGGCGAACTGGTGGAGTTCATCACCGGCGGCCCCGTGGTGGCCATCGCGCTGGAAGGCGAGGGGGCCATCGCGGGCTGGCGGGCCATGATGGGGGCCACCAACCCGGCCAACGCCGCCCCCGGCACCATCCGCGCCGACTTCGCCACCACCACCGGCGAGAACGTGACCCACGGCAGCGACAGCGCCGAGAGTGCCGAGCGCGAGTTGGGGCTGTTCTTCGCGGCCGGCGAACTGCTGGACTGAGCTGGCGGCGGGGCAGGCGTTCGCGTGTGCCCCGGCCGTCTGGCCCCCGGAGGAGTGGGCACTCTGCCCCGGAGGACTGCCGGGTTCGCTGTAAGGCGGGGTTGCGTCAGGACACACCACATTAAGAACGCCCGGCCCGCAGCGGGTCAGCACAGCGGCGGCGGTCCTGCAAAACCAGAACCGCCGCCGCTGTGAAGTTTTATTCATGCCGTGCTGGTGAGGGCCGGTGGCCCCTGCTGCCGCTTGTCGCGCGGCGTGGCCGGTGCGGGTGCGAACAGCCCCGACAACGTTTCTTGTACCCTGAACTCAACTTTGAGCCTGCTGTCAGGACGTGGCCTCTAGGATGACGCCAGGTCATGGAGAGGCGCACCGGTTCACTTCAGCAGCGGTTACTGAACAGTCAGCAGTACGTGGTGTACGCCGCCAGCCTGACGTACGTGCTGTTCGTGCTGCTGGTGACCCTGGCCAACCCGGCCGGCCCGGTGCTGCAGACCTTCCTGGCGCCGCGCTTCGGCCTCGCCGCGCTGTTGCTGCTCACCTCGCTCCTGGTGTGGGCCGAGCCGCAGCGGCTGCGCCAGATCTACCTGCTGACCTATGTCGGCTGCCTGCTGACCCTGGTGTTCGAGATCCCGCGGGTGCTGAGCGCCGACCAGAACCTGCTGCAACTGTTCTTGTGGCAGAGCGTCAACGTGCCGATCTCGTTTCTGATTCTGGGGTCGCGCTGGGGCCTGGGGGCCAACGTGCTGACCCTGCTGACGCTCCTGGGCTCCCTGACGCTGCACGGCCCTTTTTCCATGGCGCAGCTGGCCGACTGGCTGACGGTCAGCCTGACCCTGACGATCACCACCTACGTGTCGTACCTGATCATGACCTTTATCGAGGGCAACCTGCTGACCCACGAGCAGGACCAGGGCCGGCTGCGGGCGGCGCGGCAGGACGCCCTGACCATGGTGTACGGGCGCGGCGCCATCGAGGAGGAACTGGAGCGGGCCATGAACCACTCCCGGCAGCACAACACGCCCATGAGCGTGATCGTGACCGACATTGACCATTTCAAGAGCGTCAACGATCTGTACGGCCACGCCACCGGCGACGACGTGTTGCGGGCGGTGGCCAAGCGTCTGCGGCGGGCGGTGGGCAGCGGCGGCGGCATGGTGGGCCGCTGGGGGGGCGAGGAATTTATCGTGCTGCTGCCTGGACTCGCCAAGCCCGAGGCGCTGGTGGTCGCCGAGCGGCTCAGGCGTGAGATCTCCGGTCAGCCGTTGGCGGACCTGGAGATCACCGCCAGCTTTGGGGTGGCCTCGTACCGGGGGGCCAACGACACCGCCGACCAGCTGTTCGGACGCGCCGATCAGGCGATGTACGAGGCCAAGAACCTGGGCCGCAACGCCGTTCGCTGAACGCGGGTCTGGCCCGGCCTCGGTGGCCCGGCCCTAGTGAAGGGGGGGCGCGGCTGGGCTGCGGCCCGGCGCCGCACGGTCGCCGGCCTCCAGCAGCTCGACCTGCCGGCCGTCCGGGTCCAGCACGAAGACCATATCGCGCCCGCCGGGGCTGGGGGCCAGGTCCCGGCTGACCGTCACGCCCGCCGCGCGGAGCGCAGGCAGCAGCGCGCGCAGGTCCGTGACATACACCGCGACGTGTTCGGCCCAGTGCAGCTGTGGGTGCGGCGCCTCGCCCGCGATCTGGAAGAACTGGAGGCGGCCCCCCCGCTCGCCCTGCCCGTCTGCCAGGCGCAGCACGCCGCGCCGGTGGCCCTCGGGGGTGGTCAGGGTCTTCTCGGTCACGCCGCCCAGCCGCTCGTAAAAGGCCAGGACCGCGTCCAGATCAGCGGTGATGAACGACACATGCTTGAGCATGGCCCCAGCCTAGAGCATGCGGGCGGGCGGCCCCTCGCCGCGGCGGGCCTCAGTAGAACAGGCGCAGCGTGCCCTGGCCCTGGGTGCCGCTGGCCGTGGTCTGGGCCGTGGTCACGGCGAAGCTGCGCCCGGCCGGGGTGGCCAGGGCGATCCGCAAGCCGGGACTGACCGGCACGTTGCCCTGCGGCGCGTCCCCGAAGTTCAGATCCTGCGTCAGGGAGGCGCTGAACCTGGCGACGTAGGTGTAGCCGTCCTCGAAGCCGCCCAGCAGGAGGTGGCCGTCGTCCTGGGCGGCCAGCGTGGTCACGACGGTCTGGTACGCCAGCGGGTTGTCCGGCTCCTTGAACTGGAAGTTCACCGCCGGCCCGGCCACGCCGTCCGCACTGAAGCGCTGCAGCAGGGCGCTGGTGAAAAAGCGCCGCGTGCCCCCGCCCGCCACGATGGTGCCGTCCGGTTCCAGGGCCACCGCATGGAAGGTGTTGCGCCCGCCGAGATCCCCAAAGGCGAGGCCGCCCTGCGCGAAGGCCGGGTCCAGCGTTCCGTCGGCCCGGTAGCGCGCCACCACAGCGCTGTAGTTGTTGGCGTCGTAGTGGGCCTCGCCTGCCACCACGATCCGGCCATCCGGCTGCAGCGCCGCGCTGTACAGCCGGTCAGCGGAATCCCCCGTGGCGCCCAGCCGCCCGTTCAGGGTGGTGGTGGTGACGCCCCCCTGACCGAAGGCCGGGTCCGGTGCGCCGTTGCGGTCCAGCCGCACGACAGCAAAATCATCGTCCGAGAGCGTGACGTCGGGCACCGGCGAGTAGGGCCGCGCGGCGTACCCCACCAGCACGACCCTGCCGTCCGGCTGCGCCGCCACGTCGGTGGCCGCCGAGCGGACCGGATCGCCGTCAGACGCGTGGTCCGCCACGCCCAGTTCCAGCCGGACCACGCCCCCCTGACCGAAGGCCGAGTCCAGGCTCAGGTCGGGGCGGTAGCGCAGCGCGGTCATCTGGCCGTCCGCATGGCCCACGGCGATCAGGCCGCCGTCCGGCTGGCGGGCCAGGGCGCTGGCCTCCCCGTTCAGGCGGGCCGTGCCCTGGCCCAGCACTGCGCCGGAGGGCGACAGCCGCGTGACGCCGAAGTTGGCGTCCAGCACCACCACCGCGCCGCCGTCCTCGGCCACCACGTCGACGCCGCCCGCGTCCGCCCGCCCCCCGGTGCCGAAGCTGGGGTCTGGGGTGCCCGCGCGGCCGGGCGCGGAAGTGCCGCAGTCCAGCCGGGCACCGGCCCAGTCGGCGTGATCGTGGTTCAGGCCATCGCCCCCGTCGGTGACCGTCAGTTTGAGGGCGTGTATCCCCGTGACATCGACGCGGGCCGGCGTGACCGGATCGTGGCCGCGGACCACCGCGCTGTCGTACAGCGTGCGCCCGTCCCCGGAGACTTGGAAGGTCACGCTGCCCCGGCCCCCGGTCTCGTCGTCCACGCCGAGCTGCGCGCTGAAGGTGGTGCAGACGCCGCCCAGATCGTATTCGAGGGTCGACGGGGCGTGCACGCCCAGGCCCGTGGCGAAGGCCTGCCCAGCGACGGTCAATGGGCCGCCGTCCCGCAGGCCCTGTGGTCCGTTGCTGCGGTCAAGCTCCACCGGTCCCCAGCCGTTGCTGGCCGACACGTAGGCCAGACGGCTCAGCGTTATGTCGTTGTCTGGCGCCGCCGCCGTGCACTCCACCGCCGCGTCGCCCCAGTCGGCGTGATCGTAGTGGTTGTCCTCGCCGCCACGAACCTCCAGCCGCAATTCCTGGACGCCGGTCACCCCCACCTCGATGGGCAGGGCCGACTCCCCGCCGCGCCGGACCTCACCGCCAGACAGCAGCGTGTCGTCGCCGAAGACGTTGAAGCGCACGCTGCCCCTGGGGCCCACCTCGTCGTCGACGCCCACGGAGGCCGTGAAGGTCTGGCACTGGCCGCCCAGCGCGTAGCGGATCTCCGAGTCGGCGTGGACGCCCAGTCCGCTGGCGAACGTGCGCCCGCCCACCTTCAGTGTGGTGCCGTCGCCGGAGGCCTGCCAGCCGTTGCTGCGGTCGCGCTCCACCGGTCCCCAGCCGTTGGTGGCCGAGGTCCAGGGCAGGGCCGACAGGAGGTTGTGGCCGTTTTCCGTGGGGCGGGAATCCAGACCGGACGCCGCCGTGGGCGAGCGCCACGGGTAGCGGTGTCCGTCGGCGTAGGCGTCGGCCCCGTGGGGTGCGAGCCGGTCACTCCAGGGATACTGCCGGCCGCCCGTATAGGGGCTGTCCGCCGGCCGGCCGTCGTCCGGCGGCCCCGGTGGGGCGGGCTTCGGCGAACAGGAAACCAGCAACAGGGCGGCGCAGCCGAGCAGCAGCGGAACGAACGGGGTCGACATGTGGATTCTCCGGCCGGTTGAGAAGACGTCAGGAACGCTGGGGAGGAAGGGGCGGCAGAGGATGGCGTGTCCAATGGTAGCCGCAGACCGGGGGGGTGAAAAGCGACTTAAGGTGGAGTGGCACGTGGACCGGACCCCGCTGCTGACGGGTCAGGTGTGGTGTGCGCCATTGCCGGACCCCGTCAGCGTGCCCCCTTCGACACCCTGGCCGCCCACGACAGCAGACCGTTCGGGTGGGCTTCCCAAACGGTCTGACGGGTGGCTGGAGGTGGCGGCTAGCGGAAGAGTCGGTAGGTGCCCTGGCCCTGCCCGCCTTCTGTGGCGGCCGTGGTGGCGACGATGCGGTTGTCGGTGGTGCCGACGAGTGAAACGGCCCGGCCCTTGCCGAGAAGGACATGGCCGCCCGGCGCCCCCCCGAAGGCCGCGTCCTGCTGCAAGGTGGACGTGAAGCGGGCGACGTACGCGTCCGCGTCGTTGTAGCCGCCCACCACCACACTGCCGTCACGGTCCAGAAGCAGCGAGGTGACCACGGTCTGTTGAAAACTCGCGTCTTCAGCGCTGCTGAACTGAAACCGGGCCCTGGCCCCGCCCACGCCCGCCGAACTGAATTTCTGAAGGTAGGCGGTGGTCAGGAAGCGGTCGTCGCCCCCACCTGCCACGATCTGACCGTCCGGCTGCAAGGCCACGGTCCTGAAGCCCGAGTAAGAACCGGCTGGTGCGGCCAGGCCCCCACTGCCGAAGCCCGAATCGAGCTGTCCGCCGGAGAGATAGCGGCCGAGAACCGCGTATTGAGCGCCGTCCACCTCCGACTCGCCCACGATGACCAGCTTCCCGTCGGGTTGCAGCGCCACGCCGTAGATCTTTTCGTCCGGCAGGTGGTTTTCGGGATCGAACAGGCGGTTGCCGTTGAGCGAGGTGATGACGGCGCCGTTCTGACCGAAACTGGCGTCTGTGGTGCCAGCCTGGGTCAGGCGGACCAGGGCCAGATCATAGGAGGTTGGCCGGTCTTCAGCGGGCAATCCGGCAATGCTGTACGGACGCTGAGCGTAACCCCCCAGCACGATCCGCCCGTCTGGTTGAAGGGCCACGTCCAGCGCCGCCGAGCCGGTGTTCGTGCTGGTGCCGTGTCCGGACTGCTGGCTCAGCGTCAGCCGCACCACGCCGCCCACGCCGAAGCTGGGGTCCAGCATCAGGTTGCTCAGGTAGCGCACGGCGGCCATCTCGCCGTCCAGCCGCCCCACGGCGACCAGTTTGCCGTCGGCCTGCCGGGCCAGCGCGTGGGCGACGCCGTTCGGCAGGGCCGCGCCCCGCGCCAGCACCGCGCCGGAAGGCGACAGGCGGCTGACCCGGAAGTCGGCGTCCAGCACAGCCACCGCGCCGTCCGGTTCGGCCACCCCGTCCACCCCGCCCACGCCCACGCGGCCCCCGCTGCCGAAGCCCGGGTCCAGGGTGCCAGGCTGGGCCACGGCTCCCGGCGCGCAGCTGAGTTTGGCGTCGGCCCAGTCGGCGTGATCGTAGTCGATGCTGTCGGCCGCGTCGGTCACGATCAGCTTGAGCGCCTTCACGCCGCTCACCTTGACAGTCGCACGCTTGGCCGCGTCGCTGCCGCGCAGCACGCCGCTGTCGTACAGCTTGCGGTCGTCGCCGTACACCTGAAACACCACGCTGCCGCGCGCGCCCACCTCGTCGTCCAAGCCCAGCTGGGCCGAGAAGGTGTGGCACCGCCTGCCCAGATCGTAGCTGAGGATGGAAAAGGCATGCACCCCCAGACCTTTGTCGAAGACCCGCCCGCCGATGGTCAGCGCCCGGCCGTCGAACTGGCGCTGCTCACCGTTGCTGCGGTCGAACTCCACCGGCCCCCAGCCGCTGCTGGCCGCGGCGTACGGCAGGTCGCTCAGGAACACGTCGCCCTCCGGCTGCGCCGAGGCGCACTCCACCGCCGCGTCGCCCCAGTCGGCGTGATCGTAGTGGTTGGTGTCGCCCCCGTCCGAGACCGACAGACGCAGTTCCTTCACGCCGGCCACGCTCACGTTGACCGGCAGACTCAGGTCACGGCCCCGCCGGACGCCGCTGTCGAACAGCAGCCGGCCGTCGCCGAAGACCCGGAACTGCGCGCTGCCCCGCCCCCCCACCTCCTCGTCGATGCCCACGAAGGCCGTGAAGACGTTGCACTGGCCGCCCAGCGCGTAGCGGATCTCGGAGGCGGCGTGGACCCCCAGCCCCTTGGCGAAGGTGCGCCCGCCCACCTTCATCGGCCTGCCGTCCTTCTGGCCCTGCCCGCCGTTGCTGCGGTCCCGCTCCACCGGTCCCCAGCCGCTGCTGGCCGACGTCCACTGCAGGTCCGACAGGTGGTTCTGGCCGGTGTTCAAGGCCTGCGCGTTCACCCCGGAGGCGGCGGTGGGGGAGACCCAGGGATAGCGGCGTCCGTCCGCGTAGGGATCGGCGCCGGGGGCGTCGAGCCGGTCACTCCAGGGATACTGCTGGCCGCCCGCGTAGGGACTGCCGGGGGGCAGCCCTGTGTCCGGCGCGGCGGTGGGAGCGGTCTGGGAGCAGCCGGCCAGCAGAAGGACGGTGCAGCCAAGCGTCAGGCGGGCATACGGTCGGGTCATGGGTCTCCAGGTCAGCGGGACAGCAGTCAGGGGCACGGCGGTTGGGGGTGGACTGGGTTGGACTGGGCTGTGGGATGGACGCCGCAGTATGACAGTTTTCTGACAGGGGCAAGAGTAAAGTTGTGGGCCAGCGTGAGGGCGGCGGTGGGAGATCCGGCCCCGCCTGACCGCTCGTTCGGGGTCATCCCTCCCCTGGGGGCGGTGGAAGAGTGCAGCCTATGGAATACCGCAAGTTGCAGGGAACGGATTTGACGCTGAGCGCCGTGGGCTTCGGCGTGTGGACGGTCGGCACGACGTGGTGGGGCGTCAAGGACGAACAGATGGGCAAGCGGCTGCTGCGCGAGGCCTACGACCTGGGCGTGACTTTCTTCGACAACGCCGACACCTACGCCTCGGGCCGCGCCGAGGAGATGCAGCGCGAGGCCCTGGGCGACGTGCGCGAGAAGATCGTGATCGGCACCAAGTTCGGCTACGACATCTACAACCACCCGGACCGGCCGGGGCAGCAGGAGCGCCCGCACGACTGGTCGCCCGCGTACCTGCGCAAGGCGCTGGAAGGCAGCCTGCGGCGGCTGGGCACCGATTACATCGACTTCTACCAGCTGCACAACCCGCGCGTGGACGCCATTCAGAAAGACGACCTGTGGGCCGAGCTGGAGGCCCTGAAAGCCGAAGGCCTGATCCGCGCCTACGGCACCGCGCTGGGACCGGCCCTCAACGAGCGGCAGATCGAGGAAGGCATCGCCACCGTGCGGGACCGCCACGCCCCCACCCAGATCATCTATAACCTGCTGGAGCAGGTGCTGGGTGAACAGATTCTGCCGGTGGCCGAGGAAGTGGGCGTGAGCATCGTGGCCCGCGTGCCGCACGCTTCCGGGCTGCTGGAAGGCTTCATGACCAGGGACACCGAGTTCGAGCCGGGCGATCACCGCAACTGGCGCATGACCACCAACGCCCGCAAGAAGGCCTGGATGGAGGACGGCCTGAAGAAGGTGGAAGACCTGCAGCCGTTCGTGGACGGGCGCACCATCGGTCAGCTGGCCATTCAGTTCGCGCTGCACTCGGAGGTGATGGCGAGCCTTCTGCCCAACATCTACGACGAGAAGGGCCTGCGGGAATACGTCGCCACCTTTGACGCCAGACCGCTGGGGCAGGGCGAATACGACGCCATCCAGACCCTGTACCGCGCCAACTTCGGGCTGGAGCATGACCTGCGCGGCCAGGCGGTGGCCCAGTGAGTGAAAAGCCAGGGAGCGAAAAGAAGGTGAGTGGCGAGCAGCAGGCGCCTCAGACCCCGGCCACCCCGCCCGCCGGACGTCCCGCCGCCAGCGCCGGAGCAGCCAGTGGCCGCCCCAAGATGATGGTGGACCTCGATCCCAGCGGGCAGGTCACCGGGCGCGAGGGGGACCGCAGCAACCGACAGTTCATGAACTACGCCTTTTTCAAGCTGGACCCCGCCTTCCGCCGGTTGCCGCAGGCCGAGCGCGCCGAGATCCGCGCCGAGTTTCAGGCCGCCGCCGAGGGTTGGGTGGCCGACGCGCCCGCCGAGAAGGGCCTGATCCTGCGTCCGTACTCGCTGGTGGGGGTGCGCGGCGACGTGGATTTCATGCTGTGGCGTATCGCCTTCGACGTGCGTGAGTTTCAGGAGGCACAGGCCCGCTTGAACCGCACCCGACTGATGGGGTACCTGACGCAGCCCTACAACTTCGTCTCGATGAACAAGCGCAGCCAGTACGTCAACCGCATCGAGGGCAGCGGGCACGGGCTGGAGGTGCTGCCGGGGCAGGGGCAGTTCCTGTTTATCTACCCCTTCGTGAAAACGCGGGCGTGGTACGACCTGACACCGCACAGCCGTCAGGGCATGATGGACGAGCACATCCACGCCTCGGCGCCGTTTAAAGGCGTGCGGATCAACACCTCGTACAGCTACGGCATCGACGATCAGGAATTCGTGGTGTCGTTCGACAGCGATTACCCGCAGGAGTTCGTGGACCTCGTGCACCGCCTGCGCTACACCGAGGCCAGCATGTACACCCTGCAGGACACGCCGATGTTTACCTGCGTGAAAAAGGAACTGGCGGGGGTGCTGGCCGACCTGGGGTAGCGGCAACTGAAAGTTGAGGCGGCAGGCGGACGGTGGACCGTTCCCCTGCCGTCTCTTTTGCTCGGCGCGGGGCCGAGGCGCCGACGAGAATCATTCTGTGCGTCAGCCCTCCGCACCATCCAGACTGGCAATGCCGTGCTTCAGGGCGTACAGCGCCGCCTGCGTCCGGCTGTCTAGCTCCAGCTTGCTCAGCAGCCGGGAGACGTGCGTCTTGACCGTGGCCTCGCTGACGCCCTGATCGGCGGCAATGTCGCGGTTGCTGCGGCCCCGCGCAATCAGCTGCAGCACGATGGTCTCCTTGGGGGTCAGCGTCTCGCGCATCTCCGCGCTGCGGAAGTCGCGGACCAGACGGCGGGCGGCTTCGGGGTGCAGCCGGACCTCGCCGCGTGCGGCGGCGTGGATCGCGTCGGCCAGCGTGTCGCTGGACGCGTCCTTGAGCATGTACGAGATGGCCCCGGCCTCGATGGCGCCGTTGACCTTGTGTTCTTCCAGGGTGCTGGTCAGGGCGATGACCTCGGTGCCTGGCAGGGCGCGGCGCAGCGCGCGGGTGGCGGTGATGCCGTCCATCACGGGCATCATCAGGTCCATGACCACCACGTCGGGCATCAGGCGCTCGGCTTCCGAAAGGGCTTCCTCGCCGTTGCCCGCCTCGCCCACCACCTCGATGTCGGGGTCCAGGCCCAGGAACAGGCGCAGGCCCTGGCGCACGACGGCGTGGTCGTCGACAAGCAGGACGCGGACGGGCGGCGTGGACGGCAGTGGGGTGGACATGGGGATTCTCCTTTGGGGTGGGGGCTCAGGTGGAATGGGGGTTCAGGGCAGAGGTTCGAGGGTGAAGTGGTCCCCCGGCGCATCGACGAACACGTCTAGATCGGGGGCGCTGGCGGGCGGCTGACCGGCGGGCAGGCTGAGGGTCTCGCGGTCCGTGAAGCGCACGCGCAGCTGCAGGCCAGGGGCGGCGCGCAGGGTCACCTCGCCGCTCTGGGTGCGGATGTCCAGATTGCCGCGGGTGCCGGCCGGCGCGCTCACCGTCACGTCGCCGCTGGCGGTGGTCACCGTGCCGCGTGAGAAACGGGCCGGCAGGGTCAGCCGCACGTCGCCCCCGGCGCTCCCGGCCCCCAGGGTGCCGGTGGCGGCCCCGGCCAGGTTCAGGTTCAGGTCGCCGCTGACCGTGTTGACGCGCACGGCCTCGGGGGAGGCGCCGGTGGGCGCGGTCACGGCGATGTCCCCGGACGTGCTGACCAGGGCGAACGGCCCGCCTGCCCGCGCCGGCAGCGTTACAGTCTGATCGCCGCTGACACTGCGGACCGTCAGCGCACGCAGCCGCAGCGCCGAAAGGTCCAGCGCCTGATCCCCGCTCAGCGTGCGGGTGCCCAGCGTCAGCGGCAGACTGCGGCTGGCCTTCAGGTCGATCACGTGCTGCAGCGGTTCAGGCGAGGCGACGGTCACGCCGGGCCGCTCCAGGGCCTGCACGCGCATGGTCAGGCCGAAGTTCAGCTGGGTGCCGGTCTGCCCGGCGCTGCGGCTGGCGCTGAGCTGCACCGGATTGCGGGCGCGGTGGGTGACCTGTCCGCCCACCGCCAGGGCACTGCCGGCAGGCAGCGGCCCCACGCTGAGATTGGTGCGGTCCCCGTCGATGTTGAGGACAGCCGTCCGCGCCAGGTCGCCCTGCAGGGGACCGTCCAGCGCCACGTTCACGGCGGTGGTCTCGGTGCCCATGCCGGGCGTCGGCCGGACCGTCACGCCCTGCCAGGCCAGCAGCGCGCCGGCCCCGGCCAGCAGCAGGCCCAGCGCCATGCGGGCCAGCACCGGGGGCAGCGGGCGGGTGCCGGGGCTGACGGTCATGCCCGGACCTCCGCCGCGTGGACGGCGGCCGCTGAGGCGGCGGGCAGCCGCAGGGTCACGTCGGTGCCCTGGCCTGCCACGCTGCTGACCTGCAGCGTGCCGCCCGCCCCCGCCGCCCGCTCGCGCATGCTGCGCTGGCCCAGCGTGCCGCGCCCGGCCGCCGAGGGATCGAAGCCCCGCCCGTCGTCGCGGATGCGGACCGTCACGGCCGGGCCGTCCTGCGCGACCTCCAGCCACACGTTGTGCGCGCGGGCGTGCTTGACCACGTTGTGCAGCGCCTCCTGCGCCACGCGGTAGGCGGCGGCCTGGGCGTCGGGGGTCAGCGGCGGTTCAAAGTCCAGCCGGGCGTGGACGGTCAGCCCGTGGCGGGCTTCCAGCGCGTGGGCGTGCTGCGCCAGGGCCGCCACCAGCCCACCCTCCTCCAGCGCGTCGGGGCGCAGGCTGAACAGCAGCGCCTTCATCTCCGAAACGCCGCCCTCGGCCAGCCGGATGGTGTAGTCCAGGCTGGCGCGGGTACGGTCCACGTCCTTTTCCAGGGTGGCGCGGGCCGTTTTGGCGCCCAATGAAATGCCGTACAGCGCCTGCGCCACGCTGTCGTGCAGCTCGCGGGCCAGTCGGGCGCGTTCCTGTTCTCCGGCCCGCGCTCCGGCCCGCTCGATCAGCTGCGCGGCGTGCTGGGCGGTCCCGGCGTGATCGGCGATGCTCAGGAGAAAGGCCAGCTCGTCGGCGCCGGGCCGCACGCCCGCCGGGTACAGCGCCCGCAGGGTGCCGCCGGGCAACGGGCCGCCCTCCAGCGCCCCCGCCGAGACAGGGAGCGTGACGGGCAGGGTCGCCAGTGCGCCGCCGTTCTGCAGCAGGCGCACGTCCGCCTCGCCCTGCGACGGCAGGCGGTCCAGGAGGCCAGTCAGCCCCGGCCCCAGCGGGCCGCTGACCGCGCGCAGCGTGCCGTCCGGCGCCACCAGCGCCACCGCCAGCGCCGTGCTGGCCGCCCGTGCCTGGGCGGTCAGGTCCGCCAGGGTGGCGTCCAGATCGTCCCCCAGGGCCACCCGCCCGGCCGCGCGGCGCAGGGCCACCACCTCGCGGCGGGCGGCCTCGTAGCCGGGGTCGCGCGACAGCAGGGCCACGGCCAGCCGGGTCCACATGCGGCCCATCAGGTTCAGCACGCCCGCCAGCACCAGCAGGCCGCCCAGCCCCACGGTGATCAGTCCGGCGGTGGCCAGCGGGCCGGGCAGCAGGGTCAGCTCGCCCCAGACCACCGGAAACTGGGCGGGGTCCAGCGCCCACAGCGGTGAGAGCAGCCCCAGCAGCGTGGCCGCCAGCAGCCCGCCCAGCACGACCCAGCACACCACCGCCAGCGGCAGCTGCACCACGTGGAACAGCAGCGTGCGGTACGTCAGCGGGTCCGCCAGCGTGCCGCGCAGCCATGCCAGCGTGCCGCGCGGGGCGGGGCGCAAGGGCGGCGGCGCGAAGCTCACGCCCAGCACCCCGGCCAGCGCCCGCTGCACGTCGCCCAGGCCGCCCACCAGCCACAACGCCCCCAGCAAGAAGGCCGCGCCGATCAGCAGCGCCAGCGTCAGCAGCCCGCCCACCACGCCGCCCGTGATCAGGCCCGCCGTGAACACGCCCATCGGCAGCGCCAGCAGGATGTACAGCGCCGCGCGGTAGGTGTGGGGGTCCAGCAGATCGGCCAGCACGCCCTCGCGCTGCCCCCCCTGAATCCGCTCTGACCTCATCCGCACCATCATGCGCCGAAGGTACGGCGGGCGGAAAGCAAAGGCGTCCGCCGAAAGGGGGAAGGAGGCCGCCGTGCGGGGTGTCCGCCGGGCGGCAGGCGTGCCGTTACTGCGTGCCTCTACTCGGGGGGCAGCTCCAGGGTGAAGGGGTCCTGCAGGCCCGCCTCCGCCGCACTTCGGGCCACCGCCGGGGCGTGGTTCAGGGCCAGCACGGCGCGGTAGGTGCGCGTCGCGAGGTCGCGGTCCCACTGGGCGTCGCGCACCTGTCCCAGCCGGGCCAGCGTCAGGCCGGCCAGGCTGCGCGGCACATCGCCCTGAAGGGCGTGCGCGGCCCGTTCCAGCAGGGCGCGGGCCGCCGCCAGATCGCCCACCGCCAGGTAGATGCCGGCGGCGGCGGCGGCCAGCTCGGCCCCCGGTGTCACGGCGTCGCCCGTCTCGCGGTCCAGGGCGGCCAGCAGGGCGTTCAGGTCATCGTCCTCGCGCAGCTGCCACGCGCGGTCCGCCAGGGCGCGCAGGCGGCTGGTCTCGCCGGGAGCAAAGCCAGTCAGGTCAGGGAGATGGGCGTCCGGCAGCAGATCCAGCAGGCCGGGCAGGTCGTCGAGTGGCGCGATCACCGCCCCAGATTGTCCGGCCAGCCGCGCGGCCAGTTCCGAGAGCCGTTTTTCGCGCCAGTGCGTGCCCGGTCCCTCGTCCAGCGCGGCCTGCGTGGCCGTGTGGTAGGCCCGGGCGGCGTCCAGCACCTCGGCGCTCATCAGCTGGAATGCGGTCATCGGCGTCGTCACCAGCGCGGCAAAGTCACGCTCGGCCCCCGCCGCTTCCCGCAGGCGTTCGCGGCCCTGCGGGTACTGGCTGAGAAAACCCTGCAACTGCCCGTGTTCGGTTTCGGCCCAGGCCCAGTCCGCCGTGAAGCCGTCCCGGATGGCGATGCGGGCGGCGGGCAGGGCGTCGCGCAGTGGATGATCCGGGTCCAGGTCGCTGGCCCACAGCACCTCGGCCGCGCCCAGACGGCGCAGCAGTTCCACCACGGTTCCGGCGTTGTACTGCGGGTGCAGCCTGAGCAGGTCGCCCAGATCGGGCAGCAGGGTCAGCGTCATGGGGTCACCTGTGCGCCGCGCCGCGCCAGTTCGGCGAGGAAGGCGGCGGGATCGGCAGGCGTCAGAAAGTAGTCGGTATTGTCGGAATGCAGCAGCACACCATCACGTCCTCTGGCGGCGGCGGCCAGCACCCGCCCCACCCCCCGTTCATCCCGCGACAGCGTGAAATGCCCGGTCAGGTAGCCCGGCAGCCCGGTCCCGAAGGTGCGGATGCCCAGCACGCCGGAGGTGCGGCGGGCGCTCAGGCCTGCGTAGAGAATCCGGGTCTGACCGATGATCCGCTGGATCACCACGGCGTCGGACGTCAGGGTGTAGGCCAGGCGGCGCGGCGCGAGCTGGAACCACGCGAGGATCACCAGCGCCAGGGTGAGGACGGTGCCCTGCGACAGCGGGGTGTGGTCCTCATCGGGCACGAACGTCACCGCAATCAGAAAGAGCGGAACGCCCCAGGCCACGGCGCGGAACAGGGGAGCGGCGCCGGCCGCCGCCACGGGGACGTTGAGGTGCCGCGCTGGCCCGCTCACGCGCTGGCCCCGCTGTCCTTGCGTCCGCGGACGCCGCCCCGGCCCAGCCGCACGATGGCCGTCACGCCCTCCACCCGGCCAATGGCGGCGCGCACGTGTTCCAGGTCCGCGTTGCCGCGTACGCCCAGCCGCAGCAGGATGTGGGCCACGTCGTCCAGATCCACGTTGGCCTCCACCTTCAGCGGGCTGCGCTTCTCGGCGCTCAGGACGCCCAGCACGTCGGCCAGCAGGCCGTGACGGTCGGCGGCCATCACGTCCAGGTCCACCAGGGTCAGGCCCGGCTTGCCCGCGTCCCAGCTCGCGGCCACGCAGCGCTCGGGCTCGTCCTTGAGCAGCCGGATCATGTTGGGGCAGTCGATGCGGTGGATGCTCACGCCCCGCCCGCGCGTCAGGTAACCCATGATCTGATCGCCCCGGATGGGAGAGCAGCAGTTGCTGAGCTTGGTGGTGGTGGTAAAGCCCTCCACGTACACGCCGCCGGTCTCGGGCGGGCGCGGCACGGGGGCACGTTTGGACGGTGGGCGGGGTTGGCCCTGCTCGCTGGCCAGGCTGGGCGACAGCACCCGGCCCACCGCCGAGGGCGTCAGCTTGCCCGCGCTGATCGCGAAGTACAGGTCGTCGGGGTTGCGGGTGCTCAGCAGCTTCTGGGCGGCGTCTTCCAGCAGCTTGGTCCGCATCAGCTGGCGCACCGGCAGCTGGCGTTTGCGCAGGTGGCGTTCGAGCATGTCGTGGCCGCGCTGCCGGGCGTCCTCGCGCTCCAGCTGCCGGAAGTGGTGCCGGATCTTGGCGCGGGCGCTGCGGGTCACCGCAAAATTCAGCCAGTCCTTGCTGGGGTGGCCGTTCTTGCTGGTCACGATCTCCACCATGTCGCCGTTGCCCAGCTTGTGCGCCAGCGGCACGATGCTGCCGTTGACCCGCGCGCCCACGGTGGTCTCGCCGATGCGGGTGTGGATGTGGTAGGCAAAGTCGATGGGCGTGCTGCCCGACGGCAGGCTGACCGCCAGCCCGCGCGGCGTGAAGACCCGTACTCGCTGGCCCAGGATGTCGGACTTCACGGCGTCCATGTAGTCGCTGGCGTCGTTGATCTCGTCCTGCAATTCGCGCAGCTGGGCGATCCAGTTCTCGCGGTCCTTCTGGGCCAGCTGCGAGCCCTGCTTGTACATCCAGTGGGCCGCCACGCCGTACTCGGCCACCTCGTGCATGCGCCGCGAGCGGATCTGCACCTCGATGGGCTGCCCGCTCTGGCTGATCACGGTGGTGTGCAGCGACTGGTAGCCGTTGGGCTTGGGCACCGCGATGTAGTCCTTGAAGCGCCCCGGCAGCGGCGTCCACATGCTGTGCACGATGGACACGGTGTGGTAGCAGATGCGTTTTTCGCGGGTGGCCTCGGCCTTCTCGCGCCGCTTCTCGTCGGTGCCTTCCGGCACGATCAGGTCACGCGGAGTCACGATCACGCGGATCGCCAGCAGGTCGAAGATCTGCTCCAGGCCCTTGCCCTCGCGCTGCATCTTGCAGTGGATGCTCCACAGGTGCTTGCTGCGCCCGGAGATGTCGATGTCCAAGACCCACTCGGGCAGTTCGAGGTCCTCGCGCAGCGCCTCGTCGAGCTGCGTCACGGCCTCGCCGATCAGCACGTCACGCTCGTCCTGGCGGCTTTGCAGGCGGCTTTGCAGGTAGGCGTACTCGTCGGGGTGCAGGTAGCGGAAGCTCAGGTCTTCAAGCTCCCACTTGATCTGCCCGATGCCGAGGCGGTGCGCCAGCGGGGCGAAGATGTCCATGGTCTCGCGGGCAATCCGGACCTGCTTGTCGGGGCGCATGCTCCCCAGGGTCCGCATGTTGTGCAGCCGGTCCGCCAGCTTGACCACGATGATGCGGATGTCGTCGGTCATGGCGATCAGCATCTGGCGCAGGTTCTCGGCCTGCAGGTCGCGCCCGGCGTCGCTGACAGTGGCCGACTGCGAGCCCTGCTTGCTCAGCTTGCTGACCTTGGTCTCGCCCTCCACGATCCGCCGCACGTCGCGTCCGAACAGCGCCTCGATCTGCTCGAAAGTCACGCTCTCCACGTCTTCCACCGTGGCGTGCAGCAGCCCGGCCATCACGCTGTCACTGTCCATGCCCAGCCGCGCCAGGATCACGGCCACCGCCACCGGATGGGTGATGTACGGCTCGCCGCTCTTGCGGTTGACCCCGGCGTGCGCGTCGCGCGCGAACACGTAGGCGCGTTCGATGCCCTGCACCTCGGAGGCCGGGCGGTCCAGGACCAGCGCCCGCAGCTCCTGCATTCCGTGTTCTTCCATGTCCTGATTCCCGCGCTCCGGCACGCCCGGCAGCATAGCGCGGCGCCGGGGTGGGCCATACGGGCGTGCGTGGCAATTGCCGCCGGCTGTCCCGGTTCCGCCGCCAGTCCTGACGAGGCACCAGGACCGCGGCCCTTCACGCAACCCCAAGCTGAATGAGAATGGCCTCCGCCGCGCCGTGTTATGCTGCGCTCGCTGCCGGGTTTCAGGACAGCGCCGCCAGACTGGCCCCGAGCAGTGGGCCGTGGCAAAGAAGGCGCAAACCCGAGGAAGCGATAACCAGTTGCCCGTGGGCGGGCCGCGCGCGCCGAGACCAGCGCCAGGACCACAAGACCGGCCGGATCAGCGTGCGCCCACGACATAACCCCCACGGGCGCGTCCTGAGTAACCAGGTGCGTGAATGCCTAAAGTGAAAAAGCAGGACGCGGCGCAGGAGACACAGCCCGGCGCCGGATCCGAAAAGCCAGTGAAGAAGACAGGCCAGCGGCCCCGGAAAGCCGCGCCCATGGCGGCAGATGCCGCGCCGGAGACCGTGGAGCAACCCACGGCCCCCACCAGGAAGACCACGTCCCGCAGGCCCAGGGCGCAGCCGAAAGTGGCCGCTGAGCCGGTGGCCGCCGAATCCACCCCCGTCGAACCCAGCAATGCCGAATCCGTCCCGGCTCCTCAGCCCCCGGCGGAACAGGCCCCGCAGAAGCCGGCCGCACGCCGGGGCCGCAAGTCCGCAGCCGCGCCTGCCGAGGAAGCTGTACCTGAAGAAGCTGTACATGAGGGGGTGGCCGAGGCACCTGCCCTCAGCGCAGCGCCCGTTGCGGAGGCCGCGCCGCCTAAAAAGGCCCGGCAACCGCGCAAGGCCGCGGTCAGTCCGGCGGCCGAGACCGAAGTCCAGCCTGAGGCCGCCGTTGCTGAAGCGCCCAAACGGCGGGGGCGCAAAGCCGCCGTGAAGGTGGAGGCCACGGAGGAGGCCGCCGTGCCTCAGCCGGCCCAGGCCGCGCCGCCGGTGGTGGACACCCCGGTCGTGGAGGCCGGGACGGACGCCGCTCCCGACGCGGAAGCGCCCAGGCCCGCCCGCCGGGGCCGCAAGCCCAGGAAGGCGGAAGCCGCGCCCGCCGAGACGGCGTCAGCCGTCACCGCGCCGGCTGAAACTGCGCCGCCCGAAAGTGTGCCCTCCAAAAGCGTGCCGGCCGCCACAGCCCAGGCCGACGCGCCGCTGATTCTCGAAGTCCCCAAGAAGACGCGGGGCCGCAGGAAGGCCCTGCCGGAACCGTCCCTGCCCGACGTGCTGAGCGGCGTGGAAGCGGTGGCGGTGGCGCCGGAAGCCGCCGAGACCGTGCAGGTGGTGGCTGCCCCCGAGGCCGTTCCGGCGGTGGACTCGGTGCTGGCCGTGCAGGAGGCGTCCGGCACGCAGCCGAAGCCAAAGCCGCGCGGACGCGGCGGCCGGAGCAAACGCGCCCAGAGTCAGGAGCCTGCGGCCCCGCCCGTTTCGGCCCCGCCGGCTCCAGGCCAGGCGGCCCCCGCTGAGGGACAGCCGGAAGCGGCGGCCGAGGACGGGGCGGAAGAAGAAGGCGGGGCCGGGCACGAGCCGCAGGACGCCCAGCCCATCAGCCCGGAGCGCGATCTGGTGATCAACCAGCTGCGCAAGCTGGGGCGCCCGGTGCATGTGCGCGACTTGGAACGCACCTTCACGCGGCAGGCCATCAACCGCATCGGCGGCTGGCGCGAGCTGGAAGCCCTGCTGGATGTGTTGACCGAAGAAGGTCAGGTTGTCCGCACCCGCAAGAAGACCTACGGCCTGCCCGAGGCGATGAGTCTGGTGCGCGGGCGCTTCCAGGCGTCAGCGGCGGGCTTCGGCTTCGTGGTGCCCGACAGCGGCGGCGAGGATTTCTACATTCCCGCCGAGCAGACCATGGAGGCCTGGAACGGCGACATCGTGCTGGTGCGCATGGAAGGCCGCGGTGACAGTGGGCGCGGCGGCGGCCCCCGGCGCGGCCAGAAGGGGGACGGCAGCCCGCGCGCCAGCGTGGTCCGCTTTGTCCAGCGCGCCTACAAACAGCTGGTCGGCACGCTGGAATACAGCCACGGCCACCCGATCCTGCGCCCCGACGATCACCGCGCGCGCCACCGCATCCTGGTTCTCCCCGATAACATCGAGGGGCTGGCAGCCGGGGCGCGGGTGGTCACTGAACTGTTCTGGCCCGAGCACACCGGCGAGGACGAGGTCTACGGCCAGGTCACCCGCGTGCTGGGCGCCGAGGACGATCCTGCCACCGAGACCGAGGCCGTGATCGTCAAGTTCGGGCTGCGCGGCGACTTCCCTGAACCCGTGCTGGAACAGGCCAACGCGATTGCCACCGGGATTCCCGCCGAGGCGTTGCGGGGCCGCCTCGACCTGCGCGACTACAACATCTTCACGGTGGACGGGCGCGACGCCAAGGATTTCGACGACGCCATCCACATCCAGCCCACGCCGGAAGGCAACTTCGTGGTGGGCGTTCATATCGCGGACGTCAGCCACTACGTGCAGGAGGGCACCCCGCTGGACGAGGAAGCCTACGCCCGCGCCACCAGCGTGTACCTGCCGGGCCGCGTGCTGCCCATGCTGCCCGAGCACCTCAGCAACGGCGTGTGCAGCCTGGTGCCGGATCAGGATCGCCTGACCCTGACCGCCCTGATCGAGCTGTCGGCCGAGGGCGAGATTCTGGACGTCAAGATCGCGCCCAGCGTCATCAACTCCAAGGCGCGGCTGACCTACGACGAGGTGCAGGCCTACAGCGAGGCCACCGCGACGCTGCCCGAGGCCGCCCGCAACCTGGAAGGCGACCTGCACCTGCTGCTCAAGATCACCACCAAGCTGCGCCAGAAGCGGCTGCGCGAGGGCAGCCTGGACTTCAAGCTGCGCGAGGTCAAGGTGGACGTGGGTAAGGACGGCCGCATGGAGCTGATCCCGATCCGCGAGGAAACCGCGCGCGGCATGATCGAGGACCTGATGCTGCTGGCGAACAAGGTGGTGGCCCACTTCCTGATCCAGCGCGAGATTCCGGCGCTGTTCCGCATCCACGAGGAACCCACGCTGCAACGCTTTCAGGACGTGACGGCGGCCATCGGGCGGCTGGGTTTCGCCTTCCCCGGCGGCGAACCCACACCGCAGGCGTATCAGGCGGTCCTGAAGGAAGTGCGCGGCACGGGCCGCGAGAGCGTGGTCAACACGCTGCTGCTGCGCTCCATGCAGCAGGCCAAGTACGCGGGCGAGAACCTGGGCCACTTCGGGCTGGCCTTCGACGAGTACCTGCACTTCACCTCGCCGATCCGCCGCTACCCGGACCTGCTGGTTCACCGCGTCATCAAGGGCATCCTAAGCGGGGAGCTGAAGGCCGGCAACCGCGAGGTGGCGCAGCTTCAGGGCCGCCTGCCGGGCATGGGCGACCACACCAGCGAGCGCGAGCGCACGGCGTCCGAGGCCGAGCGGGACCTGACCAAGTACTACCAGGCCAAGTGGGCGCAGGAACACCTGGGCGAGTCCTTCCCCGGCAACGTGTCGGGCGTGGTCGCCAGCGGGCTGTACGTGATGCTCGACAACGGCGTGGAAGGCAAGCTGCACATCAGCAACCTGGACGACGACTACTACGTGTATCTGGAAGACGCGCAGATGCTGCGGGGCCGCAGCCGGGGCAAGAGTTACCGCCTGGGCGACAGCGTCAACGTCACCATCAGCACCGTCAAACCGCTGGCCCGCCAGACCGATTTCACGATGGCCGACCCCACCGATCCGGACTACAAACCCGGCCACTTCAACGAGGAGAACGACATGGATTCACCCGTCAAACCGCGCGCCCGCCGCCGTGAGGACCGCGAGCAGGAAAAGCGCGAGAAATTGCAGAACGTTCCCGTGAGCGAGCCGCGCAAGTTCACGCTGGATGATCCGGCCCCCGCCGCGTCGTCGTCTGCCGAGGCCTCCCCCCGCCAGGGTGGACGCGGGCGAGGCGCACAGGCCGCGGGCCGGGGCCAGAGCGGCGGCCCGCCCCGCACCTTCGGCGGCGTCCGCATGGACGGCAATGGGGGCGGTGAGGGTGGCAATGCAGGGGCCGGAAACGGCGGCGGGGGCCACGGCGGCCCGGCCCCCCGGCGCGGCGCTCGGCGCGTGGTCACGCTGGAGCGTCCCCGCAACGAGCACCTGCGCCCGGTGAACATCACCGTGCAGCGCATGTACTTCGGCGACTGGACGCTGGAGAACATGCCGCCGGAAGACGGCGAGGGCGGCGGGGGCCGCCGTGACTTCAACCGGGGCGGACGCGGCGTGCAGGAGCGCGGCGGCAACAACCGGGGCAGCGCCGCGCGTGGGGAGCGCGGGCACACCCGCGGCGGCAATGACCGCGGCGCGGTAGGCCGCCCGAATGGCCGTCCTCAGGGCCAGCGGCCGGCTGCGGCGCAGCAGTCCCAGGGCCAGCCTGCCGCCGCGCAGTCGGCCCAGGCCGGTGCCAGCGCGGCCCAGAGCGACGATGCCAAGCGCCGCCGCCGCCGCCGGGGCCGCCGGGGCACCGGCAACGGCACCGAGTAACACGTAGAACGTCCGGGCCGGAGTTCACGGCCAAAGACGCGGTGCCCAGACCTCCAGGAAGGCTGGGCACCGCGTCTTCTCACGGCCCTTCTGCTGTTCGGTGCAGCGCCGGGCAGTTGGGTTGGCCGGCCATTCCTGACCCAGACTGACCACCGCTTTGCGAGAGGCCAGGAGCCGCGCCAGGACGCGGTTTGAACACATTCTAAACGCTGTGGCTCCATTCTGTTTTACACGTAATTTTATTGACCTATTTCAACTGCTGTAGTATACTGAGCAGTGAGAAAAGGCGTCCCTGAGCGCCCATCCCTTCAAAACCCTTCTCCTCTCAATTCGGACGCGGCCCCGCGTCAGACCTCAGGTCAGAACTGGGAACCGCGCCGCAGGAGTCACATGACCAAACTTGAAGACCAAAACACCACAGTGCCTGCCCAGTCGCGCGTTGCGGGCGGCCCGGGCGCGGAATACACCGCCGCCGATATCTCCGTCCTGAAGGGGCTGGAGGCCGTTCGCAAGCGCCCCGGCATGTACGTGCAGGGCGGCACGGGCGTCGACGGCTACCACCAGCTGCTGACCGAGATCATCGACAACGCCATCGACGAGGGCACCGCCGGCTTTGCCGACGAGATCCACGTGATTATGCACGCCGACGGCAGCGCCACCGTCACCGACAACGGGCGCGGCATTCCGGTGGACATGATGGCCTCCGAGGGCCGCCCCGCCATCGAGGTGATCTTTACCGAGTTGCACGCTGGGGGCAAGTTCGGCCAGGGCGCGTACAAGGTTTCCGGCGGGCTGCACGGCGTCGGTTCCAGCGTGGTGAACGCGCTGAGCACCTACCTCGACGTGACTGTCAACAAGGGCGGCAAACTGCACCACATCCGCTTCGAGCAGGGCGTGGTCACCACCCCGCTGGAAGTGCTGGGCGACACGCCAGGGGATGTCCAGTGGGCCACCAAGGTCAGCTTCCATCCCGACGCGGGGGTGTTCAAGGAGTTCGACAACCAATTCAGCTATGACCGCATCCGGGGCCGCCTGCGGGAACTGGCGTACCTGACGGGTCTGAAGATCGTGGTTCGTGACGAGCGCACTGGCCTGCACGCCGGCGAGGTGCGCGAGGAAGTGTTCTACGAGCAGGGCGGCATCGCCAACTTTGCCCGCGCGCTGGTCACCGACGACACCAAGCTGCTGTACGACCAGCCCATCGTGATGCGCGGCACCCACAGCGACGTGATCGTGGAAGTGGCGTTCATCCACGCCAACACGTATGCCAGCGACAACATCCTGACCTACGCCAACATGATCCGCACCCGCGACGGCGGCACGCCGCTGACCGGCTTCAAGACCGCCTACACGCGCATCCTGAACAAGTACGCCAAAGACAAGAACATGATCAAGTCCGGCAACCCGGTGCCCAGCGGCGACGACCTGCTGGAAGGCATCTACTGCGTGGTCAGCGTGCAGCTCGGCGAGCCGCAGTTCGAGTCGCAGGCCAAGGTCAAGCTGCTGAACAGCGAGGCGCAGACCGCCGTGAACGCCATCGTGGGCGAGAAGTTCTCCGAGTTCCTGGAAGAGAACCCCAAGGTGGGCAAGACCATCGTGGAGAAGGCCGCCGAGGCCGCCCGCGCCCGCGAGGCCGCCCGCAAGGCGAGAGACATCGTGCGCCGCAGCAACCCGCTGGAAAACGACGACCTGCCCGGCAAGCTGGCCGACTGCTCCTCGCAGGACCCGGCCGAGTCCGAACTGTTCATCGTGGAAGGCATCAGCGCGGGCGGCAGCGCCAAGGGCGGGCGCGAGCGCCGTTTCCAGGCCATCCTGCCGTTGCGCGGCAAGATCCTGAACGTGGAAAAGGCCGAGCTGAACAAGATCCTCAAGAACGCTGAAATCCGCGCATTGATCGCCGCCATCGGCGCGGGCGTGGAGGGCACCGGCGACCGGATGCACTTCGACCTGTCCAACCTGCGTTACCACAAGATCGTGATCATGACCGACGCGGACATGGACGGCGGGCACATCGCCACGCTGCTGCTGACCTTCTTCTACCGCTACATGCGCCCCGTCGTGGAGGCCGGGTACCTGTACATCGCCCAGCCCCCCCTCTACCGCATCACGGTGGGCCGCGAGAAGAAGGGCACGTACCTATACGACGAGAACGCCCTGAAAATAGCCGTGGCCGCCGCCAACAAGGAAGGCAAGAAGTACGACATCCAGCGCTTCAAGGGCCTAGGCGAGATGAACGCCGACCAGCTGTGGGACACCACCATGAACCCCGAAACCCGCGCCATGAAGCGCGTGGGCATCGAGGACCTGATCGTCGCCAACGAAGTGTTTGAGGACCTGATGGGCAATGAAGTCGCGCCGCGCAAGCTGTTCATTCAGGAAAACGCCCGCTTCGCCGAGATCAGCGTCTAAAGCCCGGACTCGATTCTGCAAAGCCCCTCTTCCATCACCGAAGAGGGGCTGTTTGCTGGTCTATTTACGGACAGGCGCGCACCACGCTCTGCGGCAATGGCAACTGCCCCGGCGTGTTCACGAAGGGCAGGAACGGCACCCCCGGTTGGCAGGCCATCCAGTTCGCCAGCACGCCCGACACCACCGGGGCGGCGAAGCTGGAGCCGAAGTACGGCAGGCCGCCAAACCAGAACTCGCCGGGGGCCTGCACGCTGGGCGGCGGGGTGATCACGCCGCCCCCCAGCATCCCCCGGTTGTACGTCGCCATCTGCAAGGTGCCGATGTCCCAGCCCGCCACGCTCAGCAGCAGGGTGGGGGCCTGCGGAGCGGCCGAGAGGGCAAAGCGTCCGCTCCAGTCCGCCGGGAAGTGGTTGCAGCGGTCCCCCGGCACCAGCCCGGCGCAGTCGTCGCGGTTGCCGTACGAGGCCACCGTGGGAACCCCTGTCGCCGCCCCCTCGCGCAGCGCCCACAGCAGGCCCAGCGCCGGATATGCGCCGCCCGCACTCAGGTTCACGACATGCCTGCCGCCTTTGCGGGCTTCCTCGGCCACGGCGCACAGGGCCTTGACGGTGTTCAGGGTGGAACAGTCGCCGTTCTTGTCGCAGACCTGCCGGTAGTTCAGCGTTGCGCCGGGAGAGACCACCTGTGCCACCTGACCCGCAATGGAGCCGTGATAGGGACGGTTGTGGTAGACGGTGTTGTAGTAGTTCACGCTCTCGATCACGAAGGGGTCATCGGCGTTGCTCGCGGTGTCCAGCACATGAATGGTCACGCCCTTGCCGCTGCCGGTAGGCCCGGCCAAAAACTTCTGGATGATGGCGCCGGGCGGTTCGTCCTTGTAGGGGGCCTCGGTCTGGGTGGGGTGGCCGGACGTCGAGGGGTCGGTGGCCAGGGTTCCGCCGAACAGCACGTCAAACAGCGAGATCACCTGACCGGTCGGCAGCCCCGCCGTGGGCAGCGCCGCCGCCAGCTGGCCGCAGAACTCCTTCGGCTGAGTCCGGGGGGAGGGGAGGGGAAACTTCAGGGCAGCCAGGGGCAACGGTGTCGGCGCGGGCGAGGCTGGCGTGGGAGGCCGGCTCAGGGCTCCAGCCGTGCGCGGTGAGAGCAGCGGCTGGAACGCGGGCAGCTCCAGCGCGGCCAGACGCCCGAGGGTCTGTTGCAATTCGCGCGGGCACGTCTCCTGGCAGTCTTTCGAGAACTGCTCCACTCGGGCGCGGTAAGTCTTCTGGAAGTCCGGCAGATCCGCCGGGGCCACGTACAGCACGGTGTCCTGCGACGCCGATTCGCTGGGCAGCACCGTCAGGGTCAGCCCGGCCTGGGGGGGCAGGGCGGTCAGCGTGACCGTCTGCGGGCCGCCCGCCGCCCGGTCGGGCACCCTGAACTGCAGCCAGCCGGAGGCCAGATCGGTGCGGTAGTCCGCCGCCTGTCCGCCCACCCGCAGCTGGCCCTGCTGGCCGGCGCGCTGCGGCGCGTCCAGGACCCACACCGGGTCGCCGGGCGCCGCGACGGCCGGAAACAGCCGCGCTGCCGGCGGGTTCTGGCCGGGTGAGGTGCCGGTCTCCCCGCAACCGGTGGTCAGCGCGCCCAACACGCAAAGAGAGCCGGCCACCAGCCAGCGCCACGGCCCGAGCCTGAGTCTGGATCCATTCATTCCTGACCTCCAAAAGGCGTTGCAATGAGGTTTCGGTGGCCCGACGCTGCGGCGCCTCCCAGGACTGGGGCACGGTCAGTCGTCAGGAACGCAGGGCGTGGGCGGCGGCTGGGGCGACGATGGTGGCGTTGCGCCGGATGTGGTCGGCGAGTTCGTGCTGGCCCGCCCGCGTGAGCATTTCCAGGGTGTCCTCGAAGGCGCTCAGATCCCCCTCGATCTCGCTCAGGTTGCTCAGGGCCAGCCCCATCTGCCGGACGCTGCCCGTTCCCGCAAGCTCTCCCAGCGCCTGCCGGTACAGCGTGGCCGCCTCCGGCAGCCGGCCCTGCAGGTGGCGGCGCACGCCCAGATTGATGTACGCCGAGGCCAGTCCCAGGCGGTCCCCGGCGGTCTTCAGCTCGGTCACTGCCTCCTGCATGACCGTGTCTGCGCGCTCGGCCTGACCGACGTCGAGCAGCACCTGGGCGTAGTTCACCAGCGCCGTTCCCCGGACGCTGGGCCGCCCCCTGGAGCCTTCCAGCACTTCCCGGAAGGCGTCGGCGGGCGCGGCGCCCAGCCGCACCCTCATCTTGGCCAGCAGCACCAGCTCGTTCAGGCGTTCCTCCTCATGGCCGCCCAGTTGCCACAGATCGGCGGCGATCTGGGCGTGGCGGCGGGCTTCTTCCCAGGCCCCCCGAATGTTGGCGGCGTGGGCCAGCACGCTCGTCGCCCGCGCGGCGTCGGGTCCGCTGCCGCGCACCTCTCTGGCCAGCGCGGCGGCTTCCTCGTGGCGGCCCAGACGCACCAGGGCCGTGGCCTGGGCCACCGTGACGGCCCCGCCGTGCTGGGCCGGCGTCAGCGTCTGCAGCCGCCCCAGGGCCTCGGCGGAGCGGCCTGCCCCCAGCAGCGCCCAGGCGTGCGGCACGGCCAGTTCCGGACGGTGCGTGAAGCGGTCCAGCAGCGCCACGGCCTCGCCGGGGTAGCCGCGTTCCAGCAGCGCGGTGGCCCGCAGGGCGGCCGTGCGGGCGGCGCGGTCCTCATCGGCGTCCTCCCACAGGTCGCCGGCCGCGGCGTAGTGGGGCCACGCGGTCTCGTCGGGCAGGGCGCGGGCCAGTTTCAGGTGCAGCAGGTGGGCGTGAACGTGAATGCGCTCGATCTTTTCGCGGGCGAAGGCGGCGGCGTAGACCTGCCCGTTCTCGCGGGTCAGGCCCTCGACAGTCAGCTGGCTCAGCGTCAAGGCGAAGTCGGCGGCATTCAGGCCCAGCGCGCGGGCGGTGGCGCGCAGGTCCGGCGTTTCCTGCAGGGCCAGCAGCAGGAAGATGTCGCGGGCCAGCGGCGGCAGGGCGCGGATTCTGGCCCCCTGGCGGCCGTCGAGGGCCTCGCCGGCCAGCGCCGCGCCCACCAGCGTGGGATGGCCCTCAGTCAGCTCGTGAAGTCCCGCATGCCCGGCCAGCGCGGCGTGGGGCAGCGGCCCCAGTTCCAGGTGCAGGTCCACGCCGAAGGGCGGGTGGCGGCGCGAGACGATCACCACGGCTGCGCCGGGCCGCTGGTGGGCCGCCAGGGTCAGGGCCGCCTGCGTGGCGTCGTCCGCGCCTTCCCAGCTGTCCACCGCCACGCGCAGGGCCGGGTCACGCAGCGGGGCCAGCGGGGCGGCGGGAGTGACCGGCGTCCCACCGGCCAGCGGCTCCAGGGTGCCGTAGGGGCGGTCCGCGCGGGCCTTCAGCACGGTCCAGCCGCCCGAGCGGGCCAGCGCCAGCAGCAGCGCGCTCTTGCCCATGCCGCCGGGACCGCTGACCCAGGCAACCTTCCCGGCCCCCAGCCGCGCGAGCTGCGCCAGCTCCTGCTCGCGGCCCACGAAGGCCGCCGCCGCCAGCTCGGGAGCCACGCCCAACGTCAGGCCCAGCGCGTGGGCGTCGCGCGCCACGCCCGCGGCCAGCGGGTGTCCAGCCAGGTGCAGCAGGTGGTGCAGCCGGGGCAGTTCCAGTTCATCGGGCGGCGGCGCACCCCGGAGGTTCAGGGCGCGGGCCGCCAGCTCCCCGGCGTCGGCCGCGCGGCCATGCGCCGCCGCCCCCGCCGCCAGCGTCAACCACAGTCCCCGGACCTCGCGTGCCAGCGCCTCGCGCGTCTCGAACACCCATTCTTCGAGGTCCGCGCCCAGCGGAATGTTCAGGGTGTCCAGAAAGGGGCCGCCGTACAGCGCCGTGGCCTCTTCGAGCCGGTTGCCTCCCGCCAGGGCGCGCAGCTGCCGCACGTCGCACTGCATCCCCGCGCCCACCTCGACCCGGCTGCCGTCCTCCTGCACCGCGCCGGGCAGGGTCCGCAGGTGCACCAGATGCTGCGCCAGACTGTTCATCGGGTTGGCGGCCTCCGGCCAGAACAGCTCGGCCAGGCGGCGGCGCGGCTGCGGTCCCTCGGCACACAGGTACGCCAGGAGCAGCAGCACCTTCTGGCGCCGGAAGGTGATCCCCTCCACGGACAGGTCGCCCAGCGTCCGCAGTTTCATAGACGTCTATTGTGGACTTGAACGCTGGGAAGTGCAACAAAACAGGCTTTTCCTGAACCGGGTGAAATGAAAATCGCCCGTTCTCAAGAGAGAAAGCGGGCGGCTGTATTAATTTTCTCTGACCTTTCAAAGGCACGAAATCCAGCGCTGCGGCGTGCGAGTGATGCAACAAGCCCCGGGTTTCAGGGTTGATCCGGGTGCTGGGGGGCCGGCTCGAAACCGAAGCGGCGAATCACCTCGGCCGGCGTCCGTCTGGGGCGGCCCGTCACCGGGTCCACCCAGACCCACTCGGTCTGGCACTCGGCCAGCCGGACTGCCCGCGGCGCCGGGCCGCTGCCCTCCAGGCGGTCGATGGTGTAGGCGCGCACGCTGCGCAGCCCCGCGTGAGCCGTCAGGGCGGTGCGGACCCGCACCCGGTCTCCCAGCAGCGCCGGGCGGTGGTAGGTGATGACGTGCTGCCGCGCCACCGGCACCGCCCCCAGCGCGCGCAGGGCGCCCGTGTTCATCCCCAGCCGCTCGGCATGGGCGCGGGCCACCGTCTCGCACCATCCCAGGTACACCGTGTTGTTGACGTGGTTCAGCTCGTCGAGCTGCGCCGCGCCCACGGTCAGCACCAGCTCGTGCCGCCGTGCCGGGGGCAGACTGGACCACAGCGTGTCGGTGTCTGGAATGGTCAGCCTCAACTCTCGGCGCCGTCCAGCGGCTTGGCCGCCAGATCGGCCAGATCGTTGACGGCCTGCGCGCCCGCGATGTCCGCTCCGGTAATGCCGCCCGCGTCGTGCGTGAAGTAGTTGAGCCGCACCCGTTTGTAAAAGATGTGGATGTCCGGGTGGTGGCCCTGCTGCTCGGCCAGCGCGGCCACCCGCACGGCGAAGTCCACCCCGGCCGGATAGCTGTCAAAGGTGAACTCGCGGAACAGCGTGCCGTCGTCGCCCCACCACCCGGCGGGTTTGAGGTCATGCACGTCGCCGTCGCTCAGCGTGCGGTCCGGGTCGTAGCCCATCCGGGGGTCGTATGCCATCTGCCCATGGTACCGGAGGGCCAACCCGGCGTGACCGAAACGGTCGGCCAGTCGAAGGGTCTGTTGTGCGAAATGTCACTTCGCCGCTTGTGAGGCTTTTTTGAGAAGTTTTACACTGTCGTCAGCTCCCTGCTCCGAACCGACTTCAACGAGGTGTCTGACATGAATGTCTGGATTCGCCGGTTCCGTTCGATGTTCACCGCGCCGCCTGTGGTCCTGCCCACCGTCATCAACGTGCCGGTGCCCCGAGCGGCGCTTGGTGTACATGTCGGCCCGGTGCGGGTCAGCGCCCCACCCATTACGGATCTCGACCTGTTGCGGGCGCTGGGCTGCGACGTCTGAGCCGGATTTCGCCGGTCGCGTTGGCAGATCGGCTCACGGCCAGAGCCTCAGCCCCAGGTTCGGAAGCTGCCGTGCGCTGACCCGTTCAGCTCGGCGTCCGCATAGGGCGGGGAACCCCTGCAACGGTTCTTGGAGCCGCCGGGCATCGGATGTCAGGACGGCCCTCTTCCATCCCGCACCACTGGCGCGGTTTTTTTGTCGTCATTGCCGCTCAACTTCCCATGTCCTGCGGCCCGGCCCGCTATGCTGCGCCGCATATGCGGGTGGCGCAGAGCGTGTTGAAGGGAACGGGCAACGGGGCGCTGCCGCCGATGCTGGAGCAGTACGTGCGGATGCGCGACGAGGTGGCCGCGCAGCTGCCGCACGCCATTCTGCTGTTTCAGGTGGGTGACTTCTACGAGACCTTCGGCGAGGACGCCGAGCGCGCCGCAAGGCTGCTGCGCATCGCATTGACCCACAAGAGCAGCAAGGACTTCAGCACCCCGATGGCCGGCATTCCGCTGCGGGCGCTGGACAGCAACGTGGAGCGCCTGCTCTCGGCCGGGGTGTGCGTGGCGGTGGCCGATCAGGTGGAAGAACCCGGCAGCGGGCTGGTGGAGCGCAAGGTCACGCAGCTGCTGACTCCCGGCACCGTGACCGAGGAGCGGCACCTGAGCGCCGACGAGAACTACCTCGCGGCGGTGGCGACCGGGGACGGCTACGCGCTGGCGCTGCTGGACGTCAGTACCGGCGAGTTCCGCTGCGCCGCCTTCCACACCCGCTCGGCGCTGTACGACGAACTCTCGCGCTGGCGGGCGCGTGAAGTGCTGCTGGCCCCGGAACTGTCCGGGAACCCGGCGCTCATGGCGGACTTCCAGACCCGCTTTCCGGTGATGCTCTCGCCGGCCAACTTCGAGGAGGACGGCTGTTGCGATGAGCTGAAGACCGTGCTGGGCGAGGTGCCGGGCAGCCTGAGCTCGGCGGCGCTGCGGCGGGCCTGCGGGGCGGTGCTGGGCTACGCGCGCGTGACCCAGCAGGGCGAGCTGAGCATGGTGCGCCGGGCGGTGCGCTTCGAGCCGGGGGCGCACATGCGCCTGCCCGAGGCGGCGGTGCGGGCGCTGGAACTGTTCACGGCGCAGGCTCCGGGCGGCGTCACCCTCATGGACGTCTTGTCCCAGACGCGCACGGCGGGTGGACGGCGTCGCCTGCGGGCGTGGCTGCGCGCCCCGCTGCTGGACGAGCTGAGCATCCGCGCCCGGCTGGACAGCGTGGAGACCCTGACGCGCGCCGCCGACCTGCGCGGTGGGGTGCGCTCGCTGCTGTACCGCGCGCACGATCTGGAACGCCTCTCGGCGAGGGTTGCCGTGAGGCGGGCCACCCCGCGCGAGGTCGCCTCGCTGGCCCGCACGCTGGAACTGCTGCCCGAGGCGGTGCGGCTGCTGGACGGGCTGGACGGGCTGCTGGGCGGCGTGCGCGCCCGGCTGGCGGGCCTGCCCGAAGTCGTGACCCGCATCCGCGCCGCGCTGGTGGACGATCCGCCGATCCGTGCCGGGGACGGCGGATTGATCCGCGACGGCTTCCACGCGGAGCTGGACGGATTGCGCAATGAGGCCGTGGGGCACCGCGCGTGGCTGGCCGAGCTGGAACTTTCAGAGCGGGCGCGCACTGGGATCGGCAACCTCAAGGTGGGCTTCAACAACGTGTTCGGCTACTACCTGGAAGTGACCGGGCCGCACCTGAGCAAGGTGCCCGCCGACTACCGTCAGATCGCCACCCTGAAAGACCGCGCCCGCTTCACCCGCCCGGACCTGCGCGAGCGCGAGCGCGAGATCGCCCGGCTGGAACAGGCCGCCGAACGGCTGGAACTGGAGGTGTTCACCGAACTGCGCGACAGTCTGGCCGCCCACGCCGAGGCCCTGTCGGAGGCGGCGGGCGCGCTGGCCGAGCTGGACGTGCTTTCCGCCCTGGCCGAGATCGCCGTCGACTGCGGCTGGACGCGCCCGCAGACGGCGGACGGCAGCGCGCGGCTGACCCAGGCCCGGCATCCGGTGGTGGAGGCGGCGACGGGCGGCAAATTCGTGCCCAATGACGCCGTTCTGGGCGCGGGCCGCACCACGCTGCTGCTGACCGGCCCCAACATGGCCGGCAAGTCCACCTACCTGCGCACCGTCGCCCTCTGCGCGCTGCTGCACCAGATCGGCTCCTTCGTGCCCGCCGACGGGGCCGAGTTGCCGGTGTACGACGCCATCCACACCCGCATCGGGGCCAGCGACGATCTGGCGGGGGGGCGCAGCACCTTCATGGTGGAGATGTCGGAACTGGCGGCCATCCTGCACGGCGTCACCGCCCGCAGCCTGGTGATTCTGGACGAGGTGGGGCGCGGCACCTCCACCCTGGACGGCCTCGCCATCGCGCAGGCGGCGCTGGAGCACCTGCACGGCACCGGGGCGCACACGCTGTTCGCCACCCACTACTTCGAGCTGACCCGGCTGGAGGGCGAGCATCCCGGTCTGATCAACCTGCACGTCGCCGCCGAGGAGGATGAGAGCGCCCACGACGGGCGCGGCGGCCTGACCTTCTACCATCAGGTGATTCCCGGCGCGGCCCGCCAGAGCTACGGCGTGGAGGTGGCGCGCCTGGCCGGCCTGCCCGCCCCGGTGACGGCCCGCGCCGCCCGGCTGCTGACCGCCCTGAACACCGGCAGCGACGATGGCCGCCTGACCCGCGAACTGGCCGCCCTGGATCTGGGCCGCCTGACGCCCCTGCAGGCGCTGGAACTGCTGCACGGCTGGCAGCGCGACGTGGTGGGAGCGGAGCGGGCCTGAGGGCCTGAACGTCAAAACGTCTGAAGGCGGATAGCAAATAGAGAGCAGAAGGCTGCTGCCCGCTGCCCACATCCGAAGGAGCCCCCCCATGACTACCCTGACCCGCCCCGACACCCTCTCGCCCGCCGCTCTGGAGGCCCTGCAAGCCCGTTTCGGCGAGCAGCTCAGCACCGTCCCCGCCGTGCTGGACGCGCATGGCCGCGACGAGAGCCGCCAGGAGTTCGCCCGGCCCCACGCCGTCCTGTTTGCGCAGGGCGAGGCGGACGTGGTGGACGCGCTGCGGCTGGCCCGCGAACATGGCTTTCCGGTGGTGCCGTTCGCGGTGGGCAGCAGCCTGGAGGGGCAGGTGATTCCGGTGGCGGGCGGGCTGTCGCTGGACGTGAGCGGCATGACGGCGGTGCTGGAGGTGGCGGCGGGCGGCTTCCAGGCCACCGTGCAGCCGGGCCTGACGTACCCGGAACTGAACCGGCAGCTGCGGCACCTGGGCCTCTTTTTTCCCGTCGATCCCGGCGCGGAGGCCAGCCTGGGCGGCATGGCGTCCACCAACGCCAGCGGCACGGCGGCGGTGCGCTACGGCACCATGCGCGACAACGTGCTGGAGTTGCGGGTGGCGCTGGCCGGGGGCGAGGTGATCCGGGTGGGCAGCCGGGCGCGCAAAACGAGCGCCGGCTACGACCTCAAGAACCTGTTCATCGGCGCGGAGGGCACGCTGGGCGTGATCACCGAGCTGACGGTCAGGCTGTGGCCGCTGCCCGCCCATCTGGTGGTGCTGCGGGCCAACTTTGCCACGCTGGGCGAGGCGGCCCGGAGTGCCGTGGACATCATGGGCGCGGCGCTGCAGCCCGAGCGGCTGGAGCTGATTGACGAACGCCAGATTCACGCGGTCAATGTTCACAAGGGCACCGACTTTCCTGAAGCCCCGACGCTGTGGATTGAGCTGGCCTCGCCCAGTGAAACCGCGCTGGCCGAGGCCCTGGAGTTGTGCCGTGAACTGGTCACCGACGGTGGGGGCACCGGGCTGCACGCCGCCCACAGCGCCGAGGAACGCGCAAAACTGTGGGAGGCCCGCCACCACGCCTACTACGCCATCACCGCGCTGCACCCCGGCCACGTCAACATGACCACCGACCTGTGCGTGCCGCTGCACCAGCTGCCGGAGGTGGTGGAGTTCACCCGCCGTGAGGCCGACGCGGCGGGCCTGGACGCCAGCATCGTGGGCCATGTGGGGGACGGCAATTTCCACGTGCTGTTCCACGCGCCCCCGGACGACGCGGAAACGTGGGAGCGGGTCAACCGGGTCTACGACGCCATGATCACCGAGACGCTTTCGCGCGGCGGCACCTGCACCGGCGAGCACGGCGTCGGGCTGCACAAACGCGCCTACCTGGCCCGCGAGCACGCCGACACGCTGACGCTGATGCGCGGCATCAAAGGGCTGCTCGATCCGCAGGGACTGCTGAATCCAGGGAAAATCCTGCCCTGAACGGCCTGCGGCGCGGCTGGGCGGCCCGAGCGCGCCGGCCGCTCAACGGAATCTGAGCGGGAGTGGACGGCGGCTCTCACTGAAGTGGGAAATGATGGGACTGTTACGCGGCACGCCGAAGCCTGGCGAACCGCGTCCGGAGCTCACGTTCCCGCCATTCACGCGCCCCTCTGATCCGCCCGCTGCAAGGAGACCCATGCCCCACGTCCCGTCATTTCCGCCTTCCCGCCGAGCCGTTCCGGTGCGTCCGGCCCTACCCTGGCCAGGGGTCCGCCGCGTCGCCCTGGGCCTGCTGCTGGGCAGCCTGCTCACGGCCTGTGCCGACGGATCGGGCACGCCGTCGCCCACGCCGCCTGGGGAAGAGGACGGCCTGCCACCGGTCCTGCAACCCCAGACCGCCTGGACCCCGCTGTTCAACGGTCAGGACCTGGGCGGCTGGTCGCCCTGGCTGAAGTCGCGTGGCGCGGGCAATGACCCCGAAGGTGTGTTCAAGGTTCAGGACGGCCAGTTGCGCGTGCTGGACGTGGCCCCCACCCCCGGCGACCGCGAGTTCGGCTACCTGCTGACCGACAAGCGCTACGCTGACTACCGTCTGCGGCTGCAGTACCGCTGGGACAGCCGGACATTCGCGCCGAGAGAGAACGAACCGCGCGATTCGGGCGTCCTGTACCACGTCACCGGCCCGAACAAGATCTGGCCCGACAGCCTGGAATTCCAGATTCTGGAGGGAGGCACCGGCGACATGTGGCTGCTGGACGGCACCAACTTCACGGCCAAGGTCCGGGACACGGCGGCCAGAGAGCTGAAGTACGACCCGCTGGGGCAGACGGTGACCACCAGCGAGTCCAGGGGCAACTACCGCCGGCTGATCCGGCCCGACGGCGTGCAGGAGCGGCCCGACTGGAACACGCTGGAACTGGTGGTGTCGGGCGATCAGGCCACGCAGATCGTCAACGGGCAACTCGCCGCGCAGGCCACCGGGCTGCGTGCGCCGGACGGCTCGCCCCTGAGCGCGGGCCGCATCGCCCTGCAGGCTGAGGGCGCGGCCATCACGTACCGCGACATCGAACTGCGCCCGCTGGCCTACCTGCGCCCCCCGTCCGGCGCGCGGGTGCTGCTGGGGGAGGCCAGCACCGCGCAGAGCCTGGGGGCCGACTGGCAGGACCGGCGGGGAGGAGACGTGCGCTGGGACGTGCAGGGCGGCGTGGCCACCGTGCGCCCCAGCGGCGATCCGCAGGACACCAACGACCTGCGCACGCGCGAGAACTTCGGCGACTTCCGGCTGCACCTGGAGTTCCGCGTGCCGCCCAGCCGGGCCGGTCTGGGCGAACAGGACCGGGGCAACAGCGGCGTGTACCTGCAGGGCCGCTACGAGGTGCAGATTCTCGATTCCTTCGGGGCGGCGCTGTCCGGTCAGGACGATCTGGGGGCCATCTACGGCCAGCACGACGCCAGCAGCAACGAGGCGCTGCCCAGCGGCACGTGGCAGAGCTACGACATCGACTTCCGCGCCGCGCGCTGGAGCGGCGGCCAGAAGACCGAGAACGCCCGCGCCACGGTGTACCTGAACGGCCAGAAGGTGCAGGACGACGTGGCCCTGAGCGGCGCCACCCTACTGGGCGACGCCGAGGCGGAGGCCCCCGGCCCCATCGTGCTGCAGGACCACGGCAGCGCCGTCAGTTTCCGCAACGTCTGGGTGCTGCCGACCGGCGAGGCGGCGCCGTAGGTTGCGCCCGTGTTCCCGCTGCAGTCACGCCGCGAAGGTCACTTTGCTCCGCAAACCCCTTGACCTTCTCAAGCTAGATTGGCGACATGATCCGGACGACCGCGCCTCTCCCCACCCCGGCGGCGCCGGCTGCCGCTGAAGGCGTCTCACCGCTGACGCCGCCGGACACGCTGACCCGCCTGACCCTGCTGCTGCTGGCGGCCCTGACCATCATGTCGGGCGCCACCATCTCTCCCGCATTGCCCGCCATGACCGTGCATTTTGCGGACCACCCCAACGCGGCGTTGCTGGTTAAGCTGTCGCTGACCATCGTGGGGCTGGCGATCGCCGTGAGCGCGCCGGTTGGTGGCCTGCTGGTGGACCGCTTCGGGCGGCGGCCGGTGCTGCTGGTCTCGCTGCTGCTGTACGCGCTGGGCGGGGCCAGCGGCCTGGTGGCCCCGTCGCTGGACGCGCTGCTGGCCGGCCGCGTGGTGCTGGGGCTGGCGGTGGCCGGGACCATGACGGCCGGGGGCGCGCTGGTCAACGATTACTTCGCGGGGGCGGCGCGCGGCCGGTTCCTGAGCCAGCAGGCGTCGTTTACCAGTTTCGGCGGCGCGGTGCTGCTGCCGCTGGGCGGGCTGCTGGCCGGCGTGGGCTGGCGCGCGCCCTTCGGGCTGTATCTCGTCTCGCTGCTGCTGCTGCCGCTGGTGCTGCGCCTGCCGCGCGGCATCCCCGGCCCGGCGCAGATCGACGGACCAGAGGACAGACCGCGCTGGGGCACCATCAGTGTGATCTACGTGCTGGCGCTGGCCTACATGGCGGTCTTTTACCTGATGCCCGCGCAGGGGCCGTTTCTGCTGAAGTTCCTGGGGGCGTCGCCCGCCTCCACCGGGCTGCTGCTGGGCGCGTTCACCCTGACGGCAGCCCTGACGGCGCTGGGGTACTCGCGCTTTTCGGGGCGCTTCGATCACCGCCGGGTGGCGGCGCTGGGCCTGCTGCTGCTGGCGGCGGGCTGGGGCGTGGTGGCAGCCGGCAGCAGCGTCGCGGGCGTGCTGCCCGGACTGATCGTGGCGGGCATGGGCGGCGGGCTGGCCCTGCCCAACCTGAACGCCTGGCTGGCCGAGTTGACCCCACGCGCGTGGCGGGGACGCATCGTGGCGGGCATGAGCAGCGCCATCTTCCTGGGGCAGTTCCTGAGCCCGCTGCTGCTGGCCGCGCCCAGCGATCATCCCGCCCAGGGCTTCGTGTGGGGCGCGCTGGCCATCGGCGGCATCGGGGCCGCGCTGCTGGCGCTGAGCACGTGGGGAGGTCAGAGCCGCGCCGCCCGTTCTGCCTGACCGCCGACCCGCCGCGGTGGTGGGCGCGTTCCCCGGCCCCCGCGCCCTCTTGACCCCGGTCCCGCCGCAGGCCACAATGCCCGCAGGCGTTGATCCGCAGGAGTAGCGTGCAAGCGGCCACGAGCGAGCCTGAGACGGTGAGAGTCAGGCGGAGGGGCGGCGCGTGAAGGGCGGCGGGGAGCTGTAGAGCGTTGCAAAGAGGGCCAATCCCGGCAGACCGCCGCCGATTGGAACTGGGGTGGAACCGCGCGAGGTGAATTTTGCGTCCCCAGACGGGCCGATTCAGGGCCGTCTGGGGCGTTTTTCTTGCTTCCAGATGGGCGAGGCCCGTAGAGGAGGACGCAAGATGCCCGCATCGTCAATGGAAGAACTGGTCAGCCTGTGCAAGCGCCGGGGCTTTATTTTTCAGGGGTCCGAGATCTACGGCGGCCTGCAGGGCTTCTACGACTACGGCCCGCTGGGCGTGGAGCTGAAGAACAATATCAAGGCCGCGTGGTGGCGCAGCAACGTCTACGAGCGCGACGACATGGAGGGCCTGGATTCCAGCATCATCATGCACCGCATGGTTCTGCGCCACAGCGGCCACGAGGCCACCTTCGCGGACCCGATGGTGGACAACAAGAAGAACAACAAGCGCTACCGCCTGGACCATCTGGTCAAGGATCAGAAGGCCGACGTGATCGAGCGGGTGGCCCAGGGCATCGGCGAGGACGCCGCCAACTTCCCGGCGGTGGTGGCGGCGCTGGTGGCGCAGCCCGCGAAGGCTTCCGAGGTTCTGAAGGCGGCGGGCGTGCGCGACGCCTTTTCCGGCGAGGTGGGCGACTGGACCGAGCCCAAACCGTTCAACATGATGTTCAAGACCACCATCGGGCCGGTGGCCGATGAAGAGAGCTACGGCTACCTGCGCCCCGAAACCGCCCAGGGCATCTTCACCAACTTCAAGAACGTGGTGGACTCGACCAGCCGCCGCCTGCCCTTCGGCATCGCGCAGATCGGCAAGGCCTTTCGCAACGAGATCACGCCGCGCAACTTCATCTTCCGGGTGCGCGAGCTGGAGCAGATGGAAATCGAGTTCTTCTGTGTGCCCGGCACCGACGAGCAGTGGCACGAGCACTGGCTGGAAAAACGCCTGAGCTGGTGGGAGGCCCAGGGCGTCCCGCGCAGCAAAATCGCCCTGCTGGACGTGCCGCCCGAGGACCTCGCGCACTACTCCAAGCGCACCTACGACCTGATGTACGACTACCCCACCCTGGGTTTTGAAGAAATCGAGGGCATCGCCAACCGCAGCGACTACGATCTGGGGTCCCATACCAAGTCGCAGGCCGAGCTGAATCTGGTGGCCACCGTCACCGAGAACAACGACTCCATCGCCAAGCTGACCATCCCGCACCCCGAAACCAACAAGCCGGTGGTGCCGTTCGTGATCGAGCCGTCCGCCGGGGTGGACCGCGCGCTGCTGGCCGTCCTGAGCGAGGCTTTCACGAAGGAAACGCTGGAAAACGGCAGCGAGCGCATCGTCCTCAAGTTGCGTCCGCATCTGGCTCCGATCAAGGTGGCGGTGATTCCGCTGGCCCGCAACCGCGAGGAGATCACGACGGTGGCCAAGGCCATCAAGGCCGAGCTGCAGGGCCTGGGCCTGGGCCGGGTGCTGTACGAGGACAGCGGCAACATCGGCAAGGCCTACCGCCGCCACGACGAGGTGGGCACGCCGTACTGCGTGACCGTGGACTTCGACACCCTGGGCCTGGGCGGCGGCGAGGGCAAGACCTCCGATCCAGCGCTGAAAGACACCGTGACGGTGCGGGACCGCGACACGCTGGCGCAGACGCGCGTCAAGATCAGCGAACTGGCAGGCTGGATCCGGGAAAAACTGAACTAAGTAGATCGCGAATAGTTTTTAGATAAATTGAGCGTCCAGAACCGTTAAGGCCGCGTAGAGGGCCTTGCGCAATTCGGCGACAGTGTCATAGCAGCGCCTGGGCAGCAAAAATCCCTTAAGTCGTCGCCAGACGGCCTCAATCAGGTTCAACATTGGCGCGTAGGGCGGC